>NZ_CP034449.1:1250000-1562500 GCF_003952425.1 Mesorhizobium sp. M2A.F.Ca.ET.046.03.2.1
CAAGCCAGTCGCGTTCTGCCGCCCACCCCACTCACGGGGGCAGGCACGCGAGATCGGGATCGAGCGCTGCCTCCACCGCCCATGGGATCTTCCGGGGAGGGCGCGGGATTGAAGAGCGGAGGACCAGACGATGGGTGCAAAATACAAGCGTTCCGGTAGCCGAGAGGCTGGCTCAGGCAAGAGCGGGCGCACGGGCGCGAGCCTTTATCAGGAAATCACAGATCGCATCATCGCCGAGCTGGAGCGCGGCACAGTGCCATGGGTCAAGCCATGGGGCAGTGCGAAGGCCGGTCTCGGCCTGCCCAGCAACGCGGCCACCGGTCGCCGCTATTGCGGCATCAACATCCTGATCCTTTGGGGCGCCGTCTTCGAGCGCGGGTATGCCAGCCAGAGCTGGCTGACCTTCCGGCAGGCTCTCGCGCTTGGCGGCAATGTCAGGAAGGGCGAACACGGCACCACCATCGTCCACGCTGACCGCTTTGTTCCCAAGGAAGAAAAGGAACGCGCCAAGACGGATGGCGATGAGCCGCACGCCGTCCCCTTTTTGAAGCGCTTCACCGTCTTCAATGTCGCGCAATGCGACAACCTGCCCGAACATCTCTATGCCGCCGCCGAGCCGCTGCCCGAGCGCCAGATCATCCCGCAGGCCGAGGCGCTGATTCACAGCTGCGGCGCTGACTTCCGCATCGGCGGCGATCGCGCTTTTTACATGCCGGGCAGCGACTTCATTCAAGTGCCGCCGCAGCCCGCTTTCTTTCACCAGATCGACTATTACCGCACCTGTTTCCACGAGCTTGGCCACTGGACCGGCCATCCAACCCGGCTTGCGCGCGACCTTTCCGGCTCCTTCGGCTCGAAGGCCTATGCGCGCGAGGAACTGGTCGCAGAAATCTGCGCAGCCTTCGTCTGCAGCTCTCTCGGCATCGAGCCGACCGTGCGCCATGCCGACTACATCGGCTCATGGCTCGCCGTGCTGCGCCAGGACAACCGCGCCATATTCCGCGCCGCCAGCCAAGCCACGAAAGCCGCCGATTTGCTGCTTGGCCTCAACGCCGGCGACGAAGGCAAGCCCCATGACGAGATTGCCGCATGAGCGCGCTCGATTGGCCATGCACGACCGCCTTGCGCTTCTGACGGCGCGCCGAGCGCGCGCGCTCGGCGCAGAAGCCGCTCGCATCCGCCTGTTTCAAAAAAGCCGCTCTCAATCAACCCGAACCGTTTTGGAGGAATTCCGCAATGATCCTGATCACCGACGACCTTTGCGCCCGTCTCCTCGCCAATGGCGCCTCCGACACCGAGACCGACCATGTTCCGGTCGTAAAACTGTTCGATCCGACCGGGGCAGCAACCTGGCTGTTGAGCGAACTGGACGCCGACGGCGACACGCTGTTCGGCCTTTGCGATCTCGGCTTCGGCTTTCCCGAACTCGGCAGCGTCAGCCTTGCCGAACTGCAAAGCGTCAAGGGCCGGCTTGGCCTCGGCATCGAGCGCGACCGCTGTTTCAAGGCCGAGTTTCCGCTCTCCGTCTACGCCGAAGCCGCTCGGCTGTGTTGCCGCATTACCGAGGATGAGCGGCTGCTGCGGCAGGCAGCAGACGCGCTTGCAAGCCCCCATTCCGAGCTTCCGCCTGACACGGCGGAACAGACGCGCCGCTAGGGCGCGAAAACCGTCCCGCCGCGCCGGCCTTGCGGCCTTTGCGGCGGGAAAACCTCAACCAGACCGAAGGAGACAGATCATGCAGCTTGCTCATATTCCCCTTGATAGGCTTAACATTTCCGCCCTCAACATGCGCCACGGCAAACGCGCGCCGGATATCTCTGACATCCTGCCGTCCGTTCGCGCGCGCGGCGTTCTCGTGCCGCTTCTGGTGCGGCCCAACGGAACGCCGGAAAGCTTCGAAATCGTCGCCGGACGGCGACGCTATTTCGCCGCCAAGTCGCTCGCCGACGAGCGCGGCGAGAGCGACGCCTTGCCCTGCGCCATCATGGAGGACGGCGACGACGCCGATGCGCTCGAAGCCTCGCTCATCGAAAACATCGCGCGCCTCGACCCCGACGAGGTCTCGCAATGGGAAACCTTCTCGCGGCTGATCAAAGAAGGCCGCTCCATTGCCGACATCGCCGCCACCTTCGGCGTCAGCGAGCTTCAGGTGAAGCGCATCCTGGCACTTGGCGAGCTTCTGCCCAAAATCCGCGAAGCCTACCGCCGCGAGGAACTCGACGCCGAGACGGCGCGCTATCTCACCATGGCTTCGAAAGCGCAGCAGAAGGACTGGCTGGCGCTTTATGCCGACCCCGAGCAATACGCGCCGCGCGGCTACCAGCTGAAACAATGGCTGTTCGGCGGCCAGTCGATTTCCACCAAGGTGGCGCTTTTCGCCATCGAGGACTATCCCGGCCTCATCGTCTCTGATCTCTTCGGTGAGGACAGCTATTTTGGCGATGCCGACCTGTTCTGGCTCAAGCAGAACGAGGCGATCGCGGCCAGACGCGACGCCTATATCGAGGCCGGATGGAGCGAAGTGACGCTGCTCGAACCGGGGCAGTATTTCCATTCTTGGGACCACGAAAAAACCCCGAAGAAGAAGGGCGGCAAGGTCGTCATCACCGTCTCGCATCGCGGCGAGGTCGAGTGTCACGAGGGCTGGCTGTCGCGCAAGGAAGCGCGGCGCGCCCGCGCCGATGGCGAGGGCGGCGAGCCGGACGAACAGGTCGTCAAACCGTCGCGGCCTGAGCTCACCGGCCCGATGCAGAACTATGTCGATCTGCATCGCCATGCCGCCGTGCGCGCCACCTTGCTCGACCATCCCGCTATCGCCATGCGCCTCATGGTGGCGCATGCGATTGCCGGCTCAAGCCTGTGGCAGGTGCGCCGCGAGCCGCAGCGCCCGGCGAACGAGACGGTCGCCGCCAGCCTCGCCGCCTGCAAGGCCGAAGCGGCCTTCGCCGAGAAGCGGCGCGAGGTTTGGCGCTGATTGGGCAAGCGGATGCCGATGGCCCGCTCGCCGGCGGCCATGGCGACGCCTTCGTTCTCGCCGGCTTCTTTGCCCGTCTGCTGGCGCTCTCCGATGACGTCGTCCTGCGCGTTCTCAGCCTTGTCATGGCCGAGACCCTCGAAGCCGGCAGTGCCGTCATCGAGGCGCTTGGGCATAATCTGAACGTCGACATGGCTGCTTCCTGGCAGGCGGACGAGGCGTTCTTCGAGCTACTGCGCGACAAGGAAGTCGCCAATGCCATGCTCACCGACATCGGTGGCAAGCCCGTCGCCGACGGCAATGTTTCGCAGAAGGTCAAGACGCAAAAGAAGATCATCCGCGACTTCCTTGCCGGCGAGAACGGTCGCGAGAAGGTGGAAAGCTGGCTGCCGCGCTGGATGAAATTCCCCGCCGAAAGCTACACAGCGCGCGGCGGCTTCCGCACCGCCGATCAGTGGGCCAAGGTCCGGCACCTGTTCGTGTCGGAGTGACCGGCCAAGCCTCGAGCGGCGGCATTTCGAAAGCCGCCGCTTGGGGCACCTCTCGGGCAGAACCGGTCGCACTTTCGCGATTTTTGCAGCGCACTGCCGGCGGTGGTCCAACGCACATCGATGCCCTTCGCCAGCCCTGTGCCAGGCCCGAATGCGCGCCGAGCGCCACACGGGGTTAGGCACGTCGTCGCTGGCTGCGGTGCCTGAACCCGTGCCAAGCCCGGTACCGCCATGTTGCTTGGGGATCGTGCCAGCCGATCGCGCGATCTGTCTCCCAAGCGTCTTTCAGGACCATTTCCCTGCGGTTGGCTTGTCGACCTATGGGCGGTTCCGGCCCGCCCGAAACCCTCGGCCAGCAGCTTTTTTCCCCGCCGCCCATGGCGGCTTCCTCGCGCCCGCTTCGCTCCAAAAAAGCCGCCCGCTCGGGTCCTGCGCTGCCGCTGCGGCCCTGTCGGGTTCAGACGGGCCGGACGCGCCCATCACGGTCCGCCATCGCAGGGGAATGGTCCCCGGCGACAGCAAAACAGGAGACTAACATGACCGCGATCGGATACGTCACCAAGCAGGAAAACGGCGGCTACAAGGGCCAGCTCAAGACGCTCAGCGTCCGCGCCGACATCGACATCGTGCCCAACCAGGGCAAGACCGCCGACAATCATCCAGACTTCCGGGTGCTGACGCAAGGCGTCGAAGTCGGCGCCGGCTGGACCCGCATCGGCGAGGCTTCCGGCAAGGACTATGTGAGCCTGTCGATCGCCGCCCCGGAGTTCGGTCCGCGCAAGCTCTACGCCAATCTCGGCCGCGCCGCCGGCCAGGACGATGACGACACCTACGCCATCATCTGGAACCCCGTCGACTAAAACGGCGGAGCTCCGAGCCCCGCGCCGCCACCGGCGCGGGGCTCATCCCAAGAGCGGCGAAAACTCGCCCCCGACTCTTCGCCCGTCCCCGCAGCGACCTCGCTCGCCCATCCTCTCCATTGCTTCTCCTTAAGCGACACGAGGACAATCATGGACGACGAAAACGAACGCGCCGCCCGCGCCAAGAAGGGCAGCCCGTTTCTCAATACCGCGCAAGCAGCCTTCTATATCGGCCTCTCCCAGCGCACGCTCGAAAAGATGCGGCTCAAGGGCGGCGGCCCGAAATTCCGCAAGCACGGCCGCTATGTCCGCTATCACATCGACGAGCTCGACGAATGGTCGAAAGGCCATCCGCACTACGGCGCTCCCAAAGCCGGTTCCACGCCGGCCGACGATGGGGGCCGCTCATGAGCCGGCGTCCTTTTCTGCGCATCATCGGCTCCGGCCTGCGCCGCGTTCGCGCCCGCAAGACGATCGCCATTGCCACGATTGGCCTCAGCCTTTTAGGCTTCACCACGTTCGCAAAACCCACGCCCTGGCTGGTCTGGAACGCCTCGGCCAGCGCGCCGATCGGCCTCTATCGCATCGCTACGGGCACGCCGGCGCTGGGCGATCTGGTGCTCGTCCGCCCGCCTGATTACGTGGCGTATCTGGCGGCCCAACGCGGCTATCTGCCTGGCAATGTGGCGCTGGTCAAACGCCTTGCCGCACTGCCAGGCGAGCATGTCTGCGCCTTCCATGACGCCATCATCATCGGCGGCGACATCGTCGCGCGCCGGCTCAAGATCGACGCCCAAGGCCGGCCCTTGCCATGGTGGAACGGCTGCCGGGCACTCACCAAGGACGAGGTGTTCCTGCTCGGCAACGAGACCAATCGCTCCTTCGACAGCCGCTATTTCGGGCCGGTGCCGGCCCAAAAAATCATCGGGAGGCTCGTGCCGCTATGGACCGAGTGACCCTCCTGATGTTGGGCATGATCGCCACCGCGCCATGCGCCTTTTCCGCCTCGACCGGCGCCGAGCCGGTCGCCATCTCCCAAAGTCCGCAGCTTGGAAAGTGGCAGAAGTTCGTCGCGGAAGCCAGCCGGCGTTTTCGTGTTCCGCAGGCCTGGATCCGCGCCGTCATGAATGCCGAAAGCGGCGGCAACACCATGCGCGACGGCCGCCCCATCACCTCTCGCGCCGGCGCCATTGGCCTCATGCAGGTGATGCCCGCCACCTATGCGGAGATGCGCGTGGCCAATGGTCTCGGCCCAAATCCGCACGATCCGCGCGACAATATTCTGGCCGGCACCGCCTATCTGCGAGCCATGTATGACCGCTTCGGATTCCCCGGCCTCTTCGCCGCCTACAACGCAGGCCCCGGGCGCTACGAAGGGTATTTGAAGCACGGCAAGCCATTGCCCAAAGAGACCGTCGATTACCTGGAGCAGCTCAGGGCGGCGGGGATTTCGGCCACCGACATGAAGCAATTCAAGGGCAAATCTGTCGCTCCGGAGGGGCCAAAGGCACCCTCGGGGCGCTCGTTGTTCTTCCTCCACGACCGTGTTCGCGCCGGCATGCGAAACGGCGATCTCTTCGTGCCGCTTGGCAAGGATGGCATGCGGCCAAAGGAGCCACATGGCTAGGAGTTTGGGGCGGTGGCGCGCGACAAGGGCAAGGCGCGTGAGGCAAGGCGCGTAAGGCAAGATAAAGGCACCGCCTCTTTGAGGTGGTGAAGTCTTTGTCTGCACATCGTTTTTCCAGGAGGCAGTTTGCGGCGCCAGGAGGCTGCGGCGCCTAAGCGGTTGATCTGGCTTTGGATTACCCGGAGGCCGGGATGCAGGATGATGAGTTCCGACCGAAGCTCGGGAAAATAGGCTCCCGCGGTTCGAAGGCCGGCAAACGCTATGCCGGTCAGGTTCGGGCCGCGATCAACAGGGCCGGCGGCCGGCCGCAGCGCGGTGGTCGCTTCACCGGAAGCCGTACAGGGCGCGGCGGGGCGGCGGCTGCGCTGCTGAAATCGCGCGATCGCTATGCCGCCTTCCGCCAGCGGCGGGTCGTCGTCAAAGCCCGCTTCGTCAAGCTCGCCGGCAAGGGCGCGGACGGGGCGCGTGCGCATCTGCGCTATCTCCAGCGCGACGGCGTCACCCGCGAAGGCGAAGCTGGCGAGCTCTATGGCGGCGATAGCGACCGCATCGATGGTAAGGCGTTTGCCGATCGCACTGATGGCGACCGCCATCAGTTCCGCTTCATAGTCGCACCAGAAGACGGCATCGAGTATGAGGACCTGAAGCCGCTGACTCGACGTCTGATGGCTCAGGTGGAAGAGGACCTCGGGACCAAGCTCGACTGGGTCGCGGTCGACCATTTCAACACCGGCCATCCGCATACGCATATCATCGTGCGCGGCAAGGACGATCGCGGCGAGAACCTCGTCATCGCAAGGCAGTATGTCTCGAGTGGAATCCGCGAGCGCGCGGCAGAGCTGGTCAGCCTCGACCTTGGACCTCGCACCGATCGCGAGATCGAACAGCGCCTGCGCCAGGAAATGGAGCAGGAACGCTTTACCAGCATCGACCGGCAACTGCTGCGCATGCGTGACGATGACGGTCTTGTTTCGACGAACGGCCGCGACACCTTTCGCCAGACGCTGCACCAGGGTCGCTTGCGAAAGCTCGAGCGGATGGGCTTGGCTGATGAAGTCGGCCCGGGCCGCTGGCGACTCGAGGGCGAGCTGGAAACCACCCTGCGGCGCATCGGCGAGCGCGGCGACATCATCAAGACCATGCATCGCGAGCTGGCCGGCAAGGGGCTCACGCGCAGTGCCGCCGACTGCGTGATCCACGATCGATCCGGCGAGGCGGCACAGCCCGTCGTCGGCCGCGTCGTGGCGCGCGGGCTCGCCGACGAAATCAATGACCGGCAATACCTTGTCGTCGACGGAGTTGACGGTAAAAGCCATTGGATCGACATCGGCAAAGGTGAGGCCACCGAACCCACGCCCGAAGGCTGCATCGTGTGTGCCACCCCGAGGAGCACCGAGCCGAGGCAGGTCGACCGTACTGTCGCCGAGATCGCCGCCGCCCATGGCGGCCATTACGACGTGGATATCCATTTGAAGCACGACAAATCCGCCACCGAGAGCTTTGCGCAAACGCATGTCCGTCGATTGGAGGCGATCCGGCGCGCCATCGGCGGCGTGGAGCGCGAGCCGGACGGCACCTGGATCATCGCGACGGACCATCTCGATCGCGTCTGCGACTACGAGCGCCAGCGGGCCAGGACCGAGCCCGTCACCGTCGAGAAGCTCACTTCGATGCCCCTGGAGCGGCAGGTCGGCTTTGACGGCGCCACCTGGCTCGACCGCGAGCTGGTCTCCGATATGCCGGGATCGTTGCACAACTCCGGCTTTGGCCGTGACGTCCGGGAAGCGCAAGCCCGCCGGCGGCAATGGCTGATCGCGCAAGACCTCGCGCGCGAAGAGCAGGATCGGATCGTTTACCGCGCCAACATGCTTTCGATCCTGCGGCAGCGTGAGTTGAACCGTGTGGCTGGCCAACTATCGGACGAACTTGGACTGTCGTATTCCGAAGCCAAGCCTGGGGTTCGGATAGCAGGCAGGCTGCGCGAAAAGTTGGAGCTTGCCAGCGGCAAATATGCCGTCATCGAGAAATCGCGCGAGTTCACGCTGGTACCATGGCGGCCTGTGCTCGATCGACACCTCGGTAAGGAGGTGTCCGGGATCGTGCGCGGTGAAGGGATTTCCTGGACCCTCGGGCGGCAGAGGAGCGGGCCAAGCGTGTGATAGTGGCGCCCCCATCGTCACGTCGCACAAGCCGCCGCCCTGCGGCAAGGGAGACGTCCGCGTCTGCTTAGGCGGCGGAGACATCGCTTAGCTGCTCAACGCTCTTGCCGTATTTGCGCCTGTAAGCGGCAAGGAAATCGTCGTCGCTACAGATGCAGCGGCCGCTGGAATCTTTGGCCTTCGGATCGTGCAAATGAGAGCCAAGGGGCCGCAAAAGATTCACCCGAGTGCTCGTCATCGGGCCCATGGGAAAACCCGCACTATGCTTGACCAGCTCCGCGGCAAGCATAATCCCGGCAAGCGCAGACTGAAACGCCATCGGAACCGCGGCTCGAACGAGGCGACTTCCATCACTGAGCTGGAACACCAGACCGCCGCAGATCGCCTGCTGATAAAAGGTGCGCAGCGGCTGGCCAACAAACGGGGCTAGCGGTTCAAACGGCACAGCCATCGCAGCAGCCACCCGAACAACAAAGTCGTTGGGAACTCCGGCATTCGTCTGCAGGAGCGTTTTCACCTGCTCCTGTGCTTCCGGTATTCCCAGTTCCTCGGCAATCAGCTGGTGCTCGTCCTTGGATTTTCCGGACGGCATGTACATGCAACAAAGGCAAGCCTGGCCGTAGTCGAAACCATGCCGGGAGATTCCGAGATCGTGCTCCTGGGTCCAGGCATTCGCGATCCATCGGGGCAGAGCACCTTGGACAGCCAGACGGTCGGCGGCGGTGTCAAGCGCCACACCCACCTGGTCGAAGACCCAATTGCCCCTGCGCGCAACATATTCTGCCCACTTCACCGGGTGCGCCTCGACATCGAGGGCGGTCGATCGAAGGACGGTGGTTGCAAGGACCGCCTTGGACATGCCTATCTCCGCCTGGCCGGCCAATGCGTAGCGCTGCAGGTTCGAGAGTTCGATCGCTTCGGGATCGATTACATGCAGGCGACCCGAGAGACCGGGTTGTCTCGCTAGTGTCCAAAGCGCGCCATGACCTATCGCGCCGAGCCCAACGAGGTGCGTTTCGCCAAGATTGACAGGGAAGTCGATCGGGCCGGCATCGCCGGCCTTGGTCTTGTCGTAGCTGTATAGCGAGAGGTCGATGGTTTCGTCCAACTCGGCGCCGGTCAGCTGGGCGGCGAAGATCGTTCGAAAGACATTGGCGGCGCCGAAACAACTGGCGGCGCCAGCTCCATAGGGCAGCAAACTTGGGCCAGAGCCCACCGGGTCTGTACGCGACAGCTTTGCCGCCCAACCGTCCGATCCCATGAAGAAGGTTGGGCACCGCAGTGATGGGCGCGTTGCCCCTGCCACCACGCACACGCTGGCAGACTTGCCGGAGCGCCGGATGCCTACTTTCGGATTAATCGACTTTGCCAAGCGCTCCAGCGCTCGGGCTTGCGAGTTTGCCGCGCTGTCCAAGGGGAGTATTGCCAGAACCGGATAGAGTCTGGCGAGCAACCTCACCGCAAGATCCAGCGTCGCGCGGCCTTCGGCGCACGAAGCGGCCTGATTGTCGAAGGCGACAGCCACGACCTGCTTTTCGAGAGCTGCCTTGAAGTCGCCCAGATGAAAGTCGGCCAGCACCTGAGATGCCGCCGTGGCAGCCCGGTCGATGAAGTTTGCAAGGGCCATCGTCAGCTCGTTATCGTGATCATTCGCATCAGGGCCGCGGACGCGACCTCATTCCAGTTCGCCTTTGCGTCAAGTCGATAGGCAGCGACGCGAGCAAGATCGAAAGGCTCACGGGCGAAATTCGGCACCACCAGCGACAGACACCCAACCGTTGTAGCAACCGCATAAGCGTCGTCGGTCGTCGAATGGTAGGCGCGGCCCGGATGGCTGTGAATCTGGGCCAACAGTTTCAGGCCGCTTTTGTAGAGCCAGACGTTGAGCCGGTGCAGTTCTTCGGCCGGAACTATCACGCAAACGCCATCGCTTGTCCGAATGTGACGCTGCGCCGGGATAACCGTCTCTGTCACGGCAAATTGCCGGTCTTGCTGAACGCCGACCCAGAGCGCCATCCCCTCATTGCCCTCGCGACCAACTGAGCGCAGATGCGCATGCGTGGTGGAGATGCAGCTCCGCGGGAGAGTCACGCTCGTTACATCTTTCAATTCAGTCATTCCGGTATCGCCTGAGGCGACACCGCCATTCCCACGATGGTCGGTTGGAGCTGAATCTGCAACTGCTCTATAGGGTTGATTCCGTATTTGATGATCTTGTCCAGAATGAAGGCCAAACAGCCTTCTCCAGAACCCCGATGAAGTAGCCATGGGTCACCCGAATGGGCTGGATTATCGTGGTATTCCCGCACTCCCGCCATGCACAGGAAAGGTTCGTGCTCGGGCCCGTTGGCCTGGATGAAGTCCGTCAGCGGCACGGCGTTCTGCTGGATGAGAGCTCCAATCATCTCCGGCGGCGTCCCGGGCAGCGGCGGGCGTCTCAGCATTTTCAGGTATAGATCTTTCCGGGCAATCCGCTGGCGCGTAAATGGATCGACGAAGCCCACCGACGGCGGTCTTAAGTCGTAGTTGGTGAAGTCGACCTCGCTCGCTGCGCTAATCACCCGCGGTTTTAACTTGGGGCTTCCGAAAATAAAGAAAGCGCGTGGGAAGCTCGCCTCAAGCAGGAAGCAGCCCTGAGCCCGATAGGCATCGGCATATGGCCGGAAACGGCCGATCTCCCGATCAAACTTCGCTCGGGAGACCTCCGGATCCACAGTTTGGGGTTCAGGCACCTGCAACGCCCGCCTTCAGACTGAGGAACAGGGTCACAGTGTTCGCGAAACCGAGATCGCCAACTTTTTTGTCGACGTCGAGCAAGTTGCCGGCCTCGTCCTTGAATTCCCAATTCTCGGCCGGTTGGGCGACGTTCTGCGTGTTTTCAAGGGCTTTGGTACGAACCACGTGCAGCGGCTGGTTGGGATTGGCTTCGACCTGCGTGGGCTGGCCGTTCACCACCACCGTGATCTCGATCTTGCCTGGCCCGCCGGCGTGATCGTTCTTACCTGAATCCTTCGACATTATCCTACTCCTGTGGCTTGCCAATCCCGCCCCCCGTGCCCACCTGCTGGTGAGTCCGTCGGTCTTCAATCGTCCACGCGGCGCCACGGACCGCGAGTACGCGAAAGACAGGGAATAAGCTACCGAATCGGTGCTGCGTTCTTTTATCCGTGACTTGAGCGGCAAGTAAAGGGACGGAAATTGCTCTTCACGACTATAATCGATTAGAGCAAGGCAAAATATTGAAGACCCCTCCCCGATTCCATGTGTTCCTTCACTCGCCTGCTCCACTTGCAGCGTGCAAGGTTGGCCGACCCCGTGCAAGTCAGCCGGCCGAGCTCGTGCAAGTCCGCCGGCCGGTATGATTTCATGTTCGGGCGCTGTGACGATTTGGCTGGGGCGGCTTCTGGCCACTGCAATCTTGACGCAGGGTTTATAGTTGCGGCAAGCGCATCCGCGCTGGGAACAAACGTTTTGAGCGGGCGGTTTGCCTGGCGCTGGCTGAAGTGCCTGCCGGCTGGCCGGCGAGCTGTCGCCGCGCCGAAAACTCTTGGCGGCGGCACCAGAACTGCGCGCCAAGGGCGCCGGCGACGTTATTTTTACTCCCGAATGAAGATGCTGTCGCCGGATCGCTTGTGACAAAAACCTGTCGCGCTTTGCGGCGCCGCGCCTGTTCGAGCGACTGTAACTGCTCGAGGCGGTGCGCGAGCTGTCGGGCCGCCCCCTTCCGGCTGTTTGGGCTGTAGCGATGAACCAAGCGTCCGCCCGCCGCAAGCCGAACGATCAGGCGTCGCTGTTCGGGAACATCAGCCGGTGGAACTGCGCTGGCCCGAATGGATGGGCCGCGTCGAAGCGGTGATCATTGCAGCCAACGAAGCGGCGCCGCGCGAGGTGCTCGCGCTGCGTCGTAGGCAAGGGGTGTCTTGACTTGGTCATCGATGAGATTCGCGCTGAACTCGCCGGCCGCCCTTTATGAGTTGTGTCGGTCGCCGGCGGCTAGCACCACCTGGGCGTTGTCGCTTTGCGCCACAGCGACAGGCTCAGGACAGGACGACTGGTCGGGTGGCAGCCGGTGATCGGGATCGTGAACCGCGACATGATCGCCGTCGACAAGATTGGCCGGAAAGATCACCAGGTCGGTGCCACCGGCATGACGCAGCGACAGGACAGGATGCCGCGCAGCCCGGCCGTGATGACCATGTCCGCAAGCTGCCATGATGGCGGGGTTTTCTTCTCGATGCGAGCGATCTGGCGCCCGGGACAGTCCCATTTTTGCCAGGGGCCGTCCCAGCCGTCCAGGAGTCGGCGATCGGTTCGTTGCGGTACCAGTAGATCGCCTTGTCTATGTCGCCGGTAAGTTCCGTCGCAGCCGAGATCACCTTCACCATCTCGCGCATCCGACCCTGCAGGCGCTCCGATGACGGGTTACGAAGCGTGTTGCGGTAAACCCCCGTCAACTGGGCCAGGTTGGCTACCTTCACGCCGAGCGCCTGCGATAACCGCTTCGGCGAGTTGTAGGGCGTCCGCGGCTCCTGCAGACTATCGAGGAAGCCTGTCAGGGATCGGGTCATTGATTGCCGGCTGCCTTCGTTCCCGAAGCCACGCCCTTGAAGACAGAGAGCGAGGACACCTGGTTCAGCATCGAACACATGTTGTTCGGACCATCGAAATTGAAGCCCAAGCATTTCTGGTCCACGGCGCAAGCAGTGACGCAACTGGCATAATTGCTAGGCTCGTTCGAATAGGAATCGCCTACGACCACCGTATTCTTGTAGAAGACTAGGCTGGAATACTCGACCTTGCTCGCGACCGCGGGCTTTGCTGCCATGGCGGCGTCCGGAGCCCTAACCAGGATCGAGGCATCGCCCTTCAGGAAGCACGCGGAGTGCTTCTTGTCATAGGTGATGGCCTGACATTGATCGTCACCCTCGCATCTGGTCTGGCATTGATCGAACGAGAGGTTCATGAGCGGCATTCCTTGGAGGTCGAACCCCATCGCGTCCCAACCATCTTGCGCGATGAGCTTCTTGGCCGCTTCGGCCCGTCCAGAAGGGAGCTCGAAGTCTGCTGGGCTAAAAGCCTTGCCGTCGAGCCAAGCACATTTGGATGCAAGCTCCCTGGCGGAATCGTCGTTTAGCCCGACTGATGCGAGTGTCGCTGGCGGCGCGATGGGAGCTTGGGGCGTCGCCGTTGGGGTCAGCCGGTTTACAAGGTCTGTGTTGACATCGACGCCGTTCACAAGCCGACGGGTGTAGCACCACGCTCGATCCCAAGTGGGATCGTTCTCTTCGGTGAAGTAGTGCCCCGATGTAAGCGTCCAGTGAGCACCCCCGAAGTCGACCTCCTTCGTGAGGAACTTGTTGAAATCCTCGGTCACCTTGTCAGGCTTGGGCAGCGGTGCCGGTGAAGGCTCGACCGGCTTTGCTTCCTTAGGTGGATCGGTTCGGACCGACTTGGGTTGTGTGGTCATGTCAGACGGATCGAGTCTGTCGGTGTGCTTCTCGACCGGCTTATCAGGCGCGACTGGCGGTCTGATCTCACGCCCGAAGAACAATGCTGCTCCATAACCAATGCCGACCGCAGCAACCGCCACGGCTGCGCCCGTCATCATCCTGCGGAAGGCATTAGCGCGGGCCATCCTGTCGTAGGCTGCAGCTTCAGCCTCCAGAGTGGGAATTGCCGCTTGCTTGACGACCAGGTCGACCGCCTTTTCGAGAAGTGCAGTGTTATGCCGGACCAGCACGTTTGCGACCGCCCTTTGCTGCTACCTTCACGAGATCCACGACGTCCGCCGGCAATTCCTCGTTCAATGCTTTGCGCAGCGCGTCTGGATCGTCGGTGAGTACTGGAACATACAGAATCTCCTTCACCACTTTTTCGACCGGGACCTCGACGCGCTTTTCCACCTCCCTGTCCACCGGCACTTCGACGGGCACTTTGACAGTTCGCACTCGGTGCCAGCGCCACCTTAGAAGCAGACGCCGGATCAGACGTGACAACCGGTTCTCGGAACGAGATTCAGCCTGTGCAGCGATGCGCTGCAGACCGAGAGCCACCATCGCGGTGATCGGTCCGGCAAGGCCGGCGATGACCGCAAGCGAGCCAAACCAAATGGCCGCTATCTTTCCTGCCTCGCCTTCGCTTACCTGTTCAGGCTTCTCGCTGTACCACCGCGCTGCAATTCGCCGGATCTGGTCAGTCCGAGCCAGCGGGATTCGCCTTTTCTCAAGCTCGTTGAGTTGCTTTGCTATCTCGTCGCGTCTCGCCTGGTTTGCTGCAAGCACCTTTCCTTCAGTCGCTTCGGCGCTCTGCGCCGCGGACAGGTCTTCTCGCGCTTGAGAAAGCCGTCGCTCCCAATCGGCCGAAATCTCGTCCAGTGACTTCTCCAGATCCACACGCCGATTTTGCAGCACCTGTTTCTGTTCATCGGTCATCTTGGGGCTTTGTAGCCTCAGCCGGTCGAACTCAGCGCGGGCAGCCGCGATCTGCTCATCAAGGTCCTGAATCTGCGGGTCGTACTTTGCCTCCGTCTTCGTGCGGGGATTAGCGAGCTTTCCGATCCCGTCTTCCCAGCGCTTCGCTGAAGCCGCGTCGCCGCTTACCCTGGCGTCTTTGATCCGTTCGACGTAACTGTCTCTTTGCCGCTCAAATTCCTCGACCGCTTGCTTGACCCTTGTGTCTCTTTCCGCAACCAGGTCCGTGCGCCTTTGCTCCTGATCCTTAAGCTGTTCTCTTGCCTTTGCCGCCTCGGGTGTCAGTGCCGTGGTGGCTTGTAGTTCCGCGTCGACATCCCCGATACGCGCTTGAATTTCCTTTCGTGCATTGTCGGCAAGGGTGCCCACCTCCTCAAGACCGGCCTTTGCTTTGGCAACCTGATCCGTCTGTTTTGCCGCTTCATCCGAGGCGGTCAGCTTTGCGTTTTCCCTGGTGAGAGTGTCGATCTCATCAGCTATCTCCTCGTATTGCAGTTCACGAAGAGTGCCGGCGCGCTCCAGGCCAAGCAGCACAGTTTCGAAAGTGATGCCGGCAAGCAGGAGCAGGAAGATCAAAAGTACAGGCTTCCAGAACCAGGACGCGCTGTACAGAAGCGTTGCGATCGGGATTTTGGTGAGTTCGGCAATCGACACGATGAAGAACGGAGCGCTTGCCAGAACCAAGTCCATTGCCGTGGCTGATTGGCTGGCTTCGAAGGCTTGAACACCCAAAGCCAGACCGGTGGCCAATCCGATGATGGATGCTGTAATCTCGAGCGCCCAAGCGCCACGGTATGTCCACTGGCCGTAGCTGGCCAGCTTTTGGCTCATGCTTGAATTCACTCGGCGCCCCGCCTTTTTACTTTCCCATCTTACCCTGCCATTTAATTGCTGGGCTTGCATCAGGAAATTTTCTGAAAGGGGACAAGGCGGTCAACAAGTTGGAAATATCCTTACTATGATCTGGACGAGTTGTGTTCCCGTTGAACAAGCCGGCAACAGAGCGCTCAGACATGGGCTCCTTTGGCCGCTTTCTCGGCTGGTCGAAACGCGAAGGGCCTACTTCAAGAACCCGAGTGCGGAGGTCTGTCGCACTGTTTTTGCGCAGGGACCGAGCTCGAACTGCAAAGAGGGGTTTCCGTCCTGTAGAGAAACTCTACCGCTTTGACCGTCTCCAACCGGCTGCGACGGCCTCGGCTTCCGAGCAGAACCACCTTTCCCCCTTAGCCGGGCTAATTAGGGTTACGCTATAATATTTTTGTCCCGGTATGTGATAGATGCGTTCGCCCTCAGCCGATATATTGCCCTTGATATTGCAGCCGGCATTTCCGCTACTGAAAACTGAAAGCGGTGCAGTCGTTGGCTCGTCGTCACTATGTTGCGCTCGCCAGTCCCACGGCGCCTGAAAAGATCCCACCCATAAACCGACCCTCGCAGCACTGGCCTTCGATTGTTGCGTTGCATATTCGCCCTGACTGTACTTCGGCCAATCGAGAGCTTCGCCATGCTCGACCATCCACGCCGCCACGTTGGCACCGTCAGATCGGGTGCAATCTCCGACAAAGCGCCCGTAGCGATCCCACGTAACGAACGAGCAGTGAATCGGCCTGGAGGCAGCCAGGAAATCATCCAGCGCTTGGGCGGAACGCCGGCCGCAGGGATATTCGAACCCCTTCGCATCGTCGCAGTACTGGCGGCTCTCCGGCGCGTCGATCCCGTTGAGGCGTATTCGTTGACCATGTACCTCGATCGTATCGCCATCGATGACCGAGGCGACTCCACCAATCGCGACTGGCTTCGGCTTGATCAGGTTTTGCAAATTGATCTCTGGCAGCGAGCCGGTGTTATGCATGACAAACTGCGTCACCAGGGCGGTAGCCGCCGCCACAGTTACCAGCACGAGGCGGAGCGGCACGCTTGCCCAACGGCTGGCGCGAGAGCGCTTGGCGCGGAAATGCTTCATCTGCCGCCAAACAGCCTTTTGAGCAGGCTCCAGAAACTGACGGTGGTGCGGTCATAGACCCGATTGTAAGCGGCTCGCTTAGGGTCGGTGACCCATCCCAAACCGCGTGGAGCCTTCATGCCGAGACTTTGCTTCACCATACGCTTAACAGATGTTCTGGCCGCCAAGCTGCGTTCGATGCTTGGTCTGCGGATCCCCACTTTCATTTTGCTCCCCTACCTCTCGCAACCCACGCCATCATGATCACGGTCAAGGTGGTTGCGATCGGACGGGCCGACCGAGACAGGTCCCTGGACGACAGGGTTGTTGCCTCTACCGCCGGCGCAGTCCAGATCGGCGCCGTTGTTTGGCAAGGCAGACGCCGGCTGCGGCGTTCCGCGGTACCTTTGAATGACAGCCGTCATCCGCTGCCCGTCGCCCTCGATCTTCGTGTTGTTGCTGTTGGGGTTGAACGGGTCGACCGTCTGGAGAAGCTGGTTCTGGCGAGCGGAGTCACCTGACGCCAACGTCATCGTGTCGTAGTTGTTGAGATAGTCGGCCGCGCAGCCGCTAACACTCAAGGCCACGATTGCGACGCACATCGAGATCTTCCTTCGCATGACGTCGTTCCCGCCTTACACCGGGGAGGGATTGATGCCGGCTGATTTCAACTTCACTCCAAGTTTAGCTCGCGTGGCGCAAGCCGCCTTGTCACCAGCAACGCATTTGTTGTTCGCATCCTTCCAGTCCAACAGGGCGGTGTTGATCCAGCTGCCAGGCGCGCGGGCAATCCCATAGGGCGTAGCCGATGCACCGGTAACAACCGGCGCTGCTGCCGCGCCAGCTTGTCCATGCGGCGCACGCTTCCAGCCGCTGATGATGAGACAATTTCTCATGAAATCATCCTCGGCAATCGCATTGCCGATAGCATTGCCAACCCCGGCACCGGCAACAAACCCCGGCGACCCGATAGCAATATAGCCTTGGTCTACTGACCTTTTCTGAAGTTCGCACTGTGCATGAGCGACATCGAAACTCGGCCCATACCCGATCTGAACGTAATCTGCTTGATTGCTAGTTTGACAGCCGCATAGAGCGGCAGCCGCACAGAGTGCCGGCAACACCTTTATTTGCATATCCCCCCAACCCCTCCCATGGCTGAGGCCAGCATCTCTCAAAGCAAATATTAGCGCAAGAGACCAAATCCATTCTGGTGAACGCTGAACTGAAGTTGCTGTCGTCTGATATTGTCCGGGTGTAACGGGCGCTCTCAGCTGGCAAGCATGCTTGGCCAACCCGCTCCATCGAATGACCAGACCATCTCACTCATGACGGGGGATGAGGTACGCTCGTATCGGAGAGCAAACACGAACCAGCGTCATTACAGCCTCTCCGTGTTCGCCTTCTGTGCTTCGAAATGCCTGATTGTGACAGTCCGGGCGCGATGTCGACATCTGCACGCCGGTCGAAGCCGCGCTGGCTATTCAAACGGCGGCGAGACTTGATGCTTTGGATTCGCTAAATTGTTGTGACGGCCATGGCAGAGGAACGCACCTTTGCGCGATTGCGTCCCTCCTTCCCCTCATCATCGGCTGCGAGCGGTGGGCGGCGAAAATCACCATGACCGCATTCGCTTGCAGGCCCACATGGCCGCATGTCGGCGGCGCATGTCAATGTCGGCGGCGCCATTACCAGGTGGGAGGAGGCCCAGCGCAGCAGCGCCGTTCTGCACCACGAACTCGGCCAGGTGAAAGATGGCGTCGCGCGCCGGATTATCGTGACGATCAACGAGCAGATCCACAGCGGGGTGCGCGAGTCGGAGGACCGGCCTGATTCGCAGCCGAGCGGTCGGGCGTATCCCCTTATAATGGCAACGGCGGCTTGGTTGGCCAAACCTTGTGGACGTAATCCGCGATCCCCGAGGCGCGCGCGATGTAAACCTCCGGCAAGTCCAATAAAAACATTTATGGCGAAGTGGGTCATATGCAAGCCCTTCATAAGCAAGACCACACGATAAAGGCTGGGAAAGCAGACATACGATCTTGCATTTCAGTGATGTACTGGAAGCGAGCGAATTTCATATCCGCTGGCATGTAATGCCGGAATCAGATTGGACAGCGCCACAACGGTCTGGTCGCGCAGACCGGCTTGAGTGCCGGAATCGTCGGGAGGGCAACCGTCATGCAAGAGCACGATTGCGCCAGGCCGGACCGAAGCGAGCACTGCATCGACGATCGCGTCGGTGCCGGGCCGCGCCCAGTCTCTTGGGTCTATCGACCAATGAAGGGCGGCCAGCCCGGCGATCTGTGACGCAGTGAACACTTCTTCGCTCCAGGCGCCGTATGGCGCGCGAATGTAGCGGATCGAAGCCTGCGGGCATGCTCCCATGATGGCACGGTTCGCCTCAAATACCTCACGTTGCACTTCGCCCAAGCCGCATTTGGACAGATCCGGATGAGACATCGTGTGGTTGCCCACCTCGTGCCCTTCTGCGATCATTCGCTGAAGGAGATCCGGGTGCTCTGCGGCATAGGCACCAATGACGAAGAAAGTCGCTGGCACCCCGTTTTGCGCCAGCACATCGAGTATCTGTGGTGTGAAAAATGGATCGGGACCGTCGTCAAACGTCAGGTAAACGCTCGGACGGCCGGTTCCATCAGCGCATTCACTCTGCACCTCATATATCTTATCAAGATGCTTCATAGCTGCGTATCCTCAATTGTTGTACCGGACATCGGCCGCGCAATCGGCATAGCCAAGAGAGCACGTGCTCAACGCGCGAGACGTGCAGGTCGGGGTTCGGCACTCCGGAGTGGGCTCGTTCGCGAACGTAGACGCAATGGCCGCCACGCCGTACCGACGATCTGGTCGAAAAGCAGAGCGGCTCGCTTAGAGTTCGGCGCAGAGCAGGAAAGCACACACCAGAAAACGCATACACCGACAAACACCACCTAAGGCCGCATCTTGAATTGTTCTATGCGACGTCCTTTCAATCGGCAAAATCGATTGTTTCGATGACGAGCATCCACTTTGCGGATAGACGAGACAAAGGCCTTGAATCTGAACCTCCTGGTCGTGCGACGCACCCACCGAGCGCACCCTCACGGGGTGGCAAGCAGATCAACCCCAAGAGCCGGCCATGAGCGCGTCCGTGTGCCCGGCTGTCAATTATTCCGACGATGGACTGGTTACGGCGAGCACCCACGAGCGTGGCCTACCCCGCGCGTGGAAACCGTAAGCGTCTCAGAGTTGAGCGACGACGTCCCGCAGCATCTCGACGCCTTTTTCGATCTGCCGGATGCCCAAGGCGGAATAGCCCACGACAAGCCCGACGCGATCGGCCTCTCCTGCTCCCGACTGCCGATGATAAAGCGGCGAAATGGGGTGCAGACCTAGACCCGCGTATCGCGCGGCTTCGACCAACGCCGTTTCGCGCGACCGCGGCAGGTCGTTGAACCATATGACGACGTGCAGTCCAGCCTCTGCCCCCTGGACGGCGATCCTATCTTGAAAACTCCGTTTCATGGTGGTCAGCAATACTTCCCGGCGCTCGCCGTTGAGGCGGCGCACGCGGCGCACATGGTTTTCATAGCTGCCGCTCTCGATCAGGGAGGCCAATGACTCCTGCTCGGCTATCGGAGAATGCCGGTCGGCAAACTGCTTGGCAGTTTCGAAAACCTGCTGCAATTCCACCGGCACGACGAGATAGCCGATGCGCAGCATCGGCGAGAGCGTCTTGGAGATGGTGCCTAGGTAGATGACGGCCCCATGATCCTCCAGGCTGTGCAGCGGGGGAACGGGGCTGATATCGTAGCGATATTCGCTGTCGTAGTCGTCCTCGATGACGTAGGCGCCCTCGTCCCGCGCCCATTCCAGAAGCTGATGCCGCCGCGCGATCGGCATGACGCCGCCGAGCGGAAACTGATGCGACGGCGTCGCATAGGCAAGCCGGGCCGCGACGCCCGCCAGTTGCTCCGTCTGCATGCCGTGCTCGTCAACCTCGACGGGAACCGGCGTGGCACCTGTACTGGCAAAGACCTCGCGCGCCATCCTGTAGCAGGGGTCCTCAATGACGAAGCTGTCCCCTGGGTCGAGCAGCAGGCGCGCGCAGAGATCGAGCCCCTGCTGCGAACCATTGACGATGACGATCTGCTCAGGGTCGCAGCGCACAGTACGAGCGCGCCAGAGATAGCCCTGAAGCGCCTGGCGCAGCCGGCGCGAACCGCATGGATGGTCGTAGGCGAGCCGTGCCGGCCGCTGCGCCATCACCGCGTTCATCGTGCGCTTCCAAACGGATGCCGGGAAATCTGAGGGCGCCAGGTCGCCATATCGGAAATCGATCTTCAGCCTGTTGGGCAGGTAATCCGGCCAGCGCCGAGCGCCACGCAGCCGTTCGCCATAGTTTGACAAGTGACCCGGGCCGGCCTGTTTTTGGGGATTGGCCGTTAGCTCAGGTCCGATCAGCGAGGACGCGACACGATGGCGCGCGCCTTGACGGACGTCGATGAAACCTTCCGCCGCCAGCTGCTCGTAGGCAGCGGTGACGGTCGTCCGCGAGACTCCAAGTTCCTCGGCGAGACCACGTGAGGAGGGCAGTTGGCTGCCGGTGTTGTAGACGCCTCTGAGGATCTGCTCGCGAAGCGATTCGTAGATCTGGCGCGCACCCATGCCGTACGAGCGGTTTGAGCCACCGGGACTTGGAAACTGGACCATTTCTTTTCCTCCCAACTGGACCAGTTTGCAGCTATTGTTGCAGAAAGCCAAGAGTTGTCCGAAGTCGATGCCCGAGCCCGACCCCCGCTCCAAGACTGAAAAACTGGCACAGTTTGCGAGCGGCCAATTCGGCTACCCGCGCGATAGGCTGCGGCGCTCCAGTCGAACTCGCATGGATTAGATCGGCGTTGCCAACTGAGGTTCGCGTCACGCTAGGAAGACGTTCAACGTTCCTCGCGGAAATCCTTCAGCGACGCGTGGCGCAGCTTGAGAAGCGCAGCGCTCTCTACCATGCCGCGCGGCTGGAGATGTTGCACAACGGGGTGCTTGAGCGAAAGGAGCAGACCGACCGTTCTGCTGAAACGGTCGAGGAAGCGGCGGAAATATTCGCCGAGGCTGTTCGCCCTTGCCGGAGGCACTCAGACGCTCGGTATGTGAGAGCCAGGCCGTCACATCGGGCTTTTGCAGTAGCAGACAACGGACGGCATCACTCGTCCCGGCCATCCGGATATCGGCGCTATCATTCGCGCTCGAACACCTTGGCTCAGATCGACCGACGCCGAGAGCGGCCCGTCGTCGCGGCTTATCCTTGGCGATGCCGATAGTCCGATCAATCACTCGGCCGGCCCGACCCGCGTCCGCCAGATATCCGAGTTTGCGCCGCCTTATCGCCTGGCTTATGCCGCCACGGATCGCTTCGACCTGGTCGCTTCAGAGCCTCACCGGCCAAACCCCTTCCTCCGGATCTGCCGACATCAACGGTTTTATTTTCGACATCCAATGCGCCCGTCGAAGTCCAACAGCTCGCGTTGGCCACGCCCTCATTCGCTGACCTCGACACGAGGCGATGACGCGTTCGACGCGGCTCCAACTGCCGGCTCCGTGAACGAATTTAATCTTCGGACTCGCCTTTCGCCGACGCCTCGAAGCGCGCCATTGTGCGGGACTCCAGATCCGCGACATGCCTTGCGCAGGTCGTGTGAGCGCCAGGCCGAGGCTGAAGTCCATATAGTTGGCGCGGCACCAGTCGAAGACCTGCGGATTGCAATAAATGGCTGTGGATCAGGATCCGGGTGTTCGGCCAATTGCTCCGGATCCCCGCACCAGGCGGCCTGTCATAGGAAGGTTCTTGGATGCACCGGTGTTTCGGCAGCTTGTATCGGTCGTCCAGGCTCTGGCATCATTTCTGGTGGACCCGAACAGCTTGTGAGGGGTGCATCCGAACGTGGCGCTGCTCCCACAATCGTCTCAGCTCTGATGTGAGAGCCTCGCGCTTGGCTTGATCCAGCGTAATCGTGTCGAGCAGATCCGCGAGCACGGCCTCGCCTTCGATCCGCGTCAGCAGATCGAACAAGTCATGTGATATACGCGCACAGTCACGGTTATCCGTTCGAATTTCGCAGACGGTCTCCTGGCGATCCTGCGCCGTGTATTCGCGGACTTTATGCAGGGATACATAAGGCGGCAATGAAACCGCGAGCGCAGTCCAGTCCTGCAGCGTTGCGGCCCGTTTTTTGACGAGGTACGGCCCGACCACAAGTCCATCCAGCTCTGTCGTCAAGAACGTGGCAATCGAGTCTGCAACTGAATCTACGATCGGCTCGGCATTGTTGTTAAAGGACGTGTTGAGCAGCATTGGGATGCCCGTCCGCTGCTTGAAGGCATTGATGAGGTTCCAGTAGGCAGGACTGGCCTTGCGCGATACTGTTTGCAGCCGAGCCGTACCGTCGACGTGCGTGATGGCGCCGAGCAAACCACGTTTGGAATCGTGCACACGAACTACGAAGTTCATGAACGGAAATTCGCACGCGCTCCCCGGGAGGTCAAAAAATTCGCGCGCATCCTCCTCCAGCACTGATGGGGCGAACGGGCGATACCCTTCCCGCTTCTTGACCATAGCGTTGATCCGGTCCTTGTTTGTGGCGGGCCTGGGGTCGGCAAGAATGCTGCGATTTCCGAGCGCGCGCGGCCCGAACTCCGAACGACCTTGCACCCAGCCGATCACGGCGCCACCCGCCATCCACTCGGCTGCCCTATCCGCCACTTCCTCGGTGCGTTCAAACTCCAGGTGCCCCGCCCATGCCTTTAGTTCCTCTTCGACAGCGTGATCACTCGCGAGATCCGGCCCCCAATAAACCTCCTGCAATCGCGCACGCGGCGCGGGGCGGCCCAGCTCATTAGACGCGATTAGTGCAGCGCCAAGTGCGCACCCAGCATCATGCGATGCGGGCTGCACGAAGATGTCTTCGAAAAGTCCTGAATAGAGCAGCTTGCCGTTCATGGAGCAATTGTGCGCGACTCCCCCGGCCAGGCACAACCGCGTCATCCCGGTGGCCTCACGATAATGCCGAAGAATGTGAAACACGATGCGTTCGAGCGCCTCCTGTAACGACGCACTCACATCCTTGTGTTGCTGGGTGAATGGCATTCCCTTTTGCCGAACCTGAATGCTGCGGAGCAAAGTCGGGCCGATGCGGTCCAGGTGGACGCGATACTCGCCGTTTGCTGACAGTTCATAGAACTGCTCGAAAAGCTCGCGATAGGGAACGGGATCGCCGTAGGGGGCAAGCCCCATTACCTTATACTCATCGAACAAGCCGTAGCCGAGATACCGGATCGTCTCGAGATAAAATTGCCCAAGGGAATTGTTCTCTGGGAAAGTCGCTAGTTGCTTAATTTCAGTACCGGATCCTATCGCCATGAGGCCCGACAGGAAATCACCAGAGCCATCGACCGCAAAAATCAGACTTTGCTCGAAGCCCGACATTGCAAAAGCACTCACGGCGTGCGCCTGATGGTGACTTACGAACGAGATGCGCGAAGCGTCAAGTTCGGTACCGAATTCCTGCGCCAACAGCTTCTGCACCAACAGTTTAGCATCCAACGGAATGGAGGCATCCGGCTGGGAAACAAGCATGTTTTCCAGCATGGCATTCGAGTAGGCTTCGGTAGCGTAGAACGCCACACGATCGATTTCGCTGAGCTGAACCCCGGCTGCTGAAAGACAGTATTGAGCCGCACTAATTGGGAGCTTGTTGGAATGTTTGATCCGATTGAGGCGCTCTTCTTCTACTGCCGCAATGACCTGTCCGTCCCGGACGAGCACCGCAGCGCCATCGTGCATGAATGTGTTCGGAATCTGAAACCTGTTTTCATAGACTTTGTCCAATCCGCCGTTCAATCCTAGACACAGCATCTTGCTCTCCATTTGTCGTGTGGAATACTAAATGGGCCTGTCTCGAGGCGGTCCGATCAAAAGACCGGCTGCGTTGTCATTCGCCCCCCGGCTAACGCCAGTCAGACATCACTGACCTCAAAGAATTCTCTTGGGTCCACCGGGATCAACATAAGATCCTGTGCTCGAGACGCCGGTTGTTCCATAGCGTTGTGAGATTGAATCGACGCCAGCTAAACCCTTCGCGGCACATGCTGGCGATGTCGTTTTATTTGCGTCCATAGCGCATAATTTATCTCCTTCTCTTTCGCGTCAGCGCATCAGTCGGCGGCGCAACAGCGCCATCGAGAGAAAGAATGGCAAGAGTGCGTACAGGCCGAGCACACCGATGTGCAGGGCGATGCCGGCGATCGGGCGATCAAGCATAATCGGGCGAATGAGGTCGATCGAATGTGACAGCGGCATGCACCGCGCTATCTTCTGAAAGGCCTCAGGCAGCTGATTCAATGGGAAAACGGCGCCCGACAGGAACAGCATAGGTGTGAGCACAAGCGTCTGGTAAAATACGAAGTAATCGTAACTGGGCGAAAGTGCGGTGACGATCATCGCGAGGCTCGCAAATACGCATCCCGTCAGAGCAATGATTGGCAGCCCATAGAGGACGGACGGCCAGGCTGCATAGCCCAACGTTACCGTGACAATTGTAATTGCCGTACCGGCCAGGAACGCCTTCGTGGCTGCCCAGGCCAGTTCACCCAATACGATGTCGCCGAGGGTGACGTGCGTGTACAGCATGGCTTCCCATGTACGTTGAGAATGCATGCGAGCGAAAGCCGAGTACAATGTTTCGAGGGTAGAGGCGGTCATCGCACTTACCGCGACCATGCCGGCCGCCAAAAAGGCGATATACGACGCACCGTCGACGTGGCCGACCATTATGCCGAGACCGGTGCCGAGTCCGAAAAGATAGATCATCGGATCGGCGAGGTTACCGAGAATCGACACGAGTGCGACTTTCTTCCATGCCAGATAGTTGCGGCGCCACACCGCAACCCAGTTCCACGCATTGGCCGGCAGCGCCGCGGCAAAACCTTCAATCATCGTTCACTCCTCCATCTCGCGCCCGGTCAGCCGCAAGAAAACATCCTCGAGATTGGCTGGGCGCAGAAGAAGACGCAGACCTGCACGCTCCTGCAGTCGCGTGCGCACCTGGTCAGGGTCTGGCGCATAGCAATAAAGGGTTTCGCCGCTGATCTCGATGCGCTGAGAATGTGGCTTGACCAGCGAATGCAACTCGTGCGGATCGCCGCCGTAGATCTCCATGACCTGGCATCCTATATGCTTGTCGATAAGCGC
Organism: Mesorhizobium sp. M2A.F.Ca.ET.046.03.2.1; assembly: GCF_003952425.1. NCBI lineage: Bacteria > Pseudomonadati > Pseudomonadota > Alphaproteobacteria > Hyphomicrobiales > Phyllobacteriaceae > Mesorhizobium > Mesorhizobium sp. M2A.F.Ca.ET.046.03.2.1. The sequence continues at coordinate 1,275,768 of NZ_CP034449.1, forward strand.
CTGCGGGCGGCCTTCGGCGATGTTGCGACCTCTTTCGAGCACGCATAGCCGATCGCATAATCTCTCAGCCTCTTCCATGAAATGCGTCGTCAGGATAATCGTCTTGCCGCGTGCCAACAGGGCGCGCAGCCGCTCCCAGATCAGGTGGCGCGCGTGCGGATCGAGGCCGGTGGTCGGCTCGTCCATCACAATGAGCTGGGGGTCGTTGATCAAAGCCCGCGCCATCGTCAGGCATCGCTTCATCCCGCCGGACAGTTCCGAGACACGCGCATCCGCCTTTCGCTCGAGGCGAGCGAATTCGAGAAGCGACGGGATAACCGCTTCGCTCTGGCGTGTGCTCATGCCGAAGTAGCGGCCGAACACCAGCAGGTTCTCGCGTACGGTGAATTCCTGGTCCAGATTGTCGAATTGCGGGACCACGCCAATGCCCCTGCGTGCCAGCCGAGCGCGCGCCGGCACCGGGACGCCGAGCACCGTGATCGTGCCCGCGTCGGGGCATGTCATGCCAAGGAGCATGCGCGCTATCGTGCTTTTGCCCGCCCCGTTTGGTCCGAGGAGGCCGAAACACTCGCCCGACGCAACGCTGAACGACAGATCGTCGACAACGACCTTGTTCCCATACGACTTGGTTACGCCGGCAAAATCGACAGCGACGGTCGACAGAGACTCAGGCAGGGAGCTTTTCGCACTTGTTTGCCCGTGAGACTTCCGTTCGATCGGACCAGTCTCGAGCCGCCGCAAATCCTCATGGCCCAACTTCCCACTCAACACTTGATGTTCCTGGTCCTGGCTCAAAGCTCTTCCACCTACGTGACTATTGCTGTTCGCTGTAAGTTGCGTCAGGTCTCACCAAGTTGTTCTTTGGAATGGCGCCACCCGTGTTTGACACATTGGCCGCAGAGCCTCGCGATAACCAATCGCTATTGCTCAATGTACACAGCGCGTATGCTTTCAATGGGAGCAAGAGAAAAATGTTGATGAGTGTGTGGAGCGAGAATCCGAGAAATCGAAGTTGGCGCGAACGAAACGCTGCCACGCTGCAGCGAATAAAAGTCATGACTGCGATCGTCAGGCATGCCGTCCAAGGCACGGTACCTGTCGTTACGAATTGCGCGAGCCCCGCCAGGAGCGACAAAGACAGCAATAATGGGCCAAGATTCTGCCCAATCACGTCCAATGTGAGATAAATATTAAGGCCGCGCAGCAGTGGGAGCCCCAGCAACGTGTCACGGAACGTGCTCCGGGCCCAGCGAAGTTGTTGACGCAGATAAGGCCCCATGCTGTTGGGAACGACTGTTGCCGCGATGGCCTCCGGGACATATTCTGTTCTAAAGCCTGCTTTCAGCATCAAGATCGTAAGGTGGCGGTCCTCACCGAAGTCGCTCGGCTTCCCTCGAAAGCGCTGCGTCTCGTACTGATCCAGCAGCGAAACGAGCGCGGTTCGCCGGTACATGGCACACGGACCGCAGCAACACATGACGGCACCGAACCGAGCCTGCGCTGCCCGCTCTTCGTTGCAAGCGAGCCAGTATTCCATGTCAATTAACCGCGTCAGCCAAGTTTCATTGCGATTGCTAGAGCGCGTCCTGTTTAATCCGGTTCATATCCTGCGGCTTTGAAGTAGTTGGCACATTCGGCTGGGGTGAAGAGGTCGACGACCGCACCGACCGCGTCCCACAAAGCGTTGATGGTCCTCTCGGCCTTTGCTCGCAGCAGCGCCTTGAGTTTGGCGAAGGCGTTCTCAATCGGATTGAAGTCGGGACTGTAAGGCGGCAGGTAGAGCAGGCTCGCGCCTGCGGCCTCAATCGCGTCGCGCACGCCGGCGGCCTTGTGGGCGGGCAGGTTGTCCATGACGACTACGTCGCCCTCCGACAATGTCGGGACCAGCACCTGTTCGACATAGGCCAGGAACACGTTGCCGTTCATGGCGCCGTCGTAGACGAAGGGCGCAGTCATGCCCGTCAGCCGCAGCGCTCCGGTGAAGGTCGTGGTCTTCCAGTGGCCATGCGGCACGCCGGCCCGGCAGCGCTCGCCGCGCGGCGCTCTTCCACGCAGGCGGGCCATCTTTGTGGAGAGGCCGGTCTCATCGATGAACACGAGCTTCGCCGGATCGAGGTCGAGCTGGCCGTCGAACCAGTCCCGGCGCCGGTTCAGGATGTCGGGGCGATCCTGCTCCAGTGCGTGCGCGGACTTTTTTTGAATGTCCAGCCGTGGCGGCGAAGCCAGGCGCTCAAGGCGCTGCGGCTGATGCGCACCGACTGCTCGGCGACGAGCCGCTCCACCATCTCGTTCAGCGTGATGTCCTTGCGCTCCTCGATCAGCCTGACGATGAAGGGTTCATGCGCATCGAGGCTGGAGGCGCGGCGGCGGCCCTGCGGGCGGGGCGCCAGTTCGCCGATCTTCGCCCGCGCAATCCAGCGGATCGCGCTGGACACTCCCACGCCGAACCGCGCCGCCGCTTGCCGCGCCGACATGCCCTCGTCCGAAGCCTTCAAGACCCGCGACCGAAGATCCATGCTCAATGCTTTTCCCATCGTCAACCTCCATCGAGGTGGACGTTGAATCAGCACAAAACGCAGCCGTCACATCACAATCGATTCATCGATCACAGGAAGTGCTCTAGCCGCCAACTGGCCCATGGCGGCGCCGATCGCTTGATCTTGCATCTTTAGCGCAAGCCTTGTGATGACGTCCGGTGCGAGTATCGTGTCCGAATCCACATTGAGCACCAAATCTCCGCACGAGCGGCGAACCGCCGCAATCTGTGCCTTGCGCTTTCCGACATTCTTTGGGAGCGCAATGAAGTTGAACCTCGGGTCTCGCGCGTATTCCTCGTGTACATCTATGAGGGCATCGCGGTTTCCAGAACCGTCATCAACAACATAGACCTTCAATTCTCCGGCATAGTCCTGACTTGCGATGGAAGCCAGGCAGTCCGAGAGGGTGCGAGGTGCCTCGTTGTAACTCGGGATAATGACATCGACGCTCGGCCAAGGCTCACAGCCGGCCGGTTCGCCCGACGTCGGCGGTACGTTTGCAGGCAGGGTATGAAGAACCTGCGCGGTCTTATAGACGGTCGACAGCAGCGCATAAGAGCAGACGGCGACAATACTGGCTGGAACAAAGAGGTTCATGAGATGTCAGATTTTTCAGTGCATTTGAGGAAGCGAGCGGACAATAAATCCGTGGTCAAGGCTGGGTTCAGATCGGTCAATGCGATGAGGGGCGGGTCGCGGTGACTGATATCATTGCGGGTGTCCCTCATAGCTCTGGACCGTTCCGATCGATCAAAGTGCCGGCCGGCCACTGGCTCATTGAGCGTCCAATTGGGAGCACCATGACGAGCACGTCGTCGTCGACTCGCGTGGGAGGAAGATCGGGGTACACGTCCGGGTGGGTTGAACGCACGCGGACGCCCGATAAAATGCTTGCCAAGCCTTTGCGGCAAAACCTGCCAACATGGTTCCGGAGCGCGGGCCGAACCGTGCCGAAAGCGAATGGAACGCCAAGCTGCTGCAGCACTGGATACATCGCGCTGATCGAATGGGCGATTCCTAGCCCCTCAAGATCCGGACGCACCCCGTACAGACCGAGTTCAGCGACAAGCAGATCAGCGTCGCCAACTTTGATGTATCGGCGCAGCACGCCCAAGTGAGCTGCTACTCCGTGCACATCATAGCCGATTGCGCGGACCTCCGGCCTTGCACCGGCCCAACTTCGACCGCCTGCGAAAGCCTTTGCACTAAAGGCTCCGACAGGCTCATAGATCTTCTGGAAGAACTCAGAGAGTTCGAGATGATCGGAAAGCCGCAACTCATTTTCCCAGCACAACCTCCACTGCACGTCAGAGCGCATGCGAAGACTTCCTCTTTTTCGGGTTCTTTTGCGCACTACGCGGTTGGTGGAGCGGCGGTGCATGTCATGTGGGCGGTCTATGAACGACCTGCACAGATTGGTAAAATTGATTGTTTAGATCGCCAGCATCCACGCTTTGGATGCTAAAACCATGCGTTTCAAAGGCCTTGCTCTGAACCTTCTGGTCGTGCTCGATTGGGCCGATAGAGCGACGGCGCCGACGGCAGCTGTCGGTGACACAACCTGCTTCAAGACGGCCAGCGCGTGGCTGCGCCTCGTGCCGAAGCAGCGGTCAAGTGGAGCATGAGCCCGACTGTCAGGCGTCAGCAAACACTGCGACCGTTGGGGCACGGTCGCAGCTCTGGTTGGCCGGCGGCAACAGGATCCCGGGAAGCCTCTGACTCGACAAGTTGCGGCAAGGCGGCATGCCGATTGCGCGATTGTCGCGCTCGCCAATAGGAATTCAATGCTCTCGAGTGTTGCCGGTCAACCGGACTGTCGGTGAAAGCACCTGAGGGCGGAAAGAAGGGCGGCCCGGATGGCGAGGTCGCCTGATAGGCGGCGCAGGTTGTCGTCTTGAGCTGCCTCCTGTCCAGTCGATTTGACGAGGGGCTGCGATGCCGTTGCCGTGGACCGCTGCTTCCAATGGGCGCGGTGGACAGGTCTCGTATGCCGGCTGCGCCGTATCCAGCTGAGAACGACGTGCGTGCAAGCAGGAGCCGGCTGCGCGTTGCGCGGGTCAAAAATTGGCTACGCCGCCACGCTGATGATGACTCCAATGTGACCGGGGTTCACCGCCTCAGCATGGCCGCAATGCCATGACGGACAAAGGGAAGATGTTGTCCCAGGCGCAGCGCCACATGCCTTGCTAGCCGTGCCGCCGGATGCTCGCTTGAGTAGAGTCCGACGAGGATATTCGTAGCATGATAGAGCGGCGCCGCCGACAGGCGCAATCGGCTTTCATATCTGTGGAGCATGTCGGGATCGGCAATGTCGCGACGCTCAAGCCATGCTGTCTCGATAGCATGGGCGAGATGCTTCTGGCCGCCGAGGCCGATGTTGAAGCCATGCGCGGTCACCGGGTGCATGCCGATGGCAGCGTCGCCGATCAATGCGGCGCTCGGCGCCCGGAACCTGTGCGCCCAGGTTGTAACCAACGGGTAGATATGGCGTTGGCTTGCCAGGCTCATCTTGCCGAGGCGCCCTCGACAGCGCTTTGTCAATTCAATCAGGAACAACGCGTCGTCAAGGGCAAGCAGTCCGTCGGCCTCGTTTGAGGGCAAAGTCAAAAGCAGCGACGACACGCCTTGCGCGAGGGGCAACATCGCTACCGTCTGATGATGATCGAACCATTCGATCGCGATCTGGTTGTGGGGGCGCTCGTGCCTCACTCGGCAAATCAGCATCGAGTTGCCAAGCCGATTGATATCGGCGCCGATGCCGAGCAGATTGCGGGTGGCGGAAAATCGCGAATCGGCAGCAACGAGAAGCCGGGCGGTCAGTTGCCTGCCATTGGAGAGCGTTATGACTGCTCCCTGGCGGCTGTTTGTTGCACGCACGACCGAGTGGCCGCACAACAGCCGGGCGTGGCCCTGCAAGCGGATGATCTTGAAAAGGGCATCGCGGATCTGGCAATTCGGGACCAGAACGCCCAGTGGTTCTGCGGACCGGGCCGGCGAATCGAAACACAGCGCGAAGGGACTCGATCCGTTGAGGACGCGTGCGCCTTGAAGCGGTGACTTGTCCGAAGCGCTGATAACATCCCAGGCGCCGAGCTCGCGAAGGATGCCAATCGAGGCGTGGGTGAGCGCGATCTCGCGACCGTCGAAAGCCGGATTTGCCAGTCTTCCCAGGGACTGTCCTTCGACAACCGCCAGTTTGAACTCGCTGTGGGCAAGCGATGCGGCGAAGGAAAGACCGACCGGCCCGGCGCCAACCACAATGATGTCGAAGTTGTCGTCAAGGCTGGGCATCAGCGTGCCGCCTGCGCGTCGGCTCTCTTCGCGAAACGCTGCTGGAGTCGAGCCGTATGTCGCACATCGATCGCGCTGCGATCCATGGTCCGCCGCATCGCCTCAGGCGCGTTTCTCGCGTCGGTTCTGGCTGGTGAAGCGTCATTTGCCCGCCGTATGGTCCGGATTGTCAAGATGATGGGAGCGACGATCAGGCTGTCGGTCAGCACATGCGTTTCCCCTGAAGAACTGGCCGATCAAACCACGCCGACAAGGACATGGCTTTGATCTGGGTCAGTCGAGGCCCAACCGGAGGTCGGATGACCTCGATGCAGTGTGCTAGCTGATCCCATGACGACGCCATGGCACCCAGCTAGCCCAAGGGAGAACCAGGCGTGTGATCTGGGGAAAGCTGTTTCAGGATTTTTGCGAGATCAGCGAATGACCGGCTCGCCATGGAAGCGCCGGCGCGAGGGCGGCGACACGCCGAAGCCAACTTCCATCATCAATCGTGGCGTGCGCGAAGGCACGGTGCCCATATGGAAGCCAAAGGGATCCTCGACAAAGCCAAGGCCGGCTTCGCCGGTCAGCGTGACGGGGCTGTCATCGCCATAGACGTTGAGAACCTCATGCGCGGGATGGCCGACGAGCAGCGTCAGTTGATGCTTGAGGATCCGCCGCTTGTGGCTGCCCCGGACATAGACATGCGGGCCGGTGCCCTCGTCGACCGGCGCCAGATAGAAGAAGAATTTCAGCATCCGCCAGTCATCGAGATCGAAATGATACTTCCCCAGCGAGGCACGGTTCTTGTCGGCGTCGGAAGCCTGGCCGGTGGGAAAGCTCCACCACACGCGTGTGGTGATCAGTTTCGCCTGAGCGCCCAGATAATGCGCGGCGATGTCGAGCAGCAGCGGGTCGTTCTGGATTGCGACCGCTGCCTCGCAGCCGAGGATGCGTTCGAAATAGTGGCCGCTGAGCAAGGAACGGCCGAAACGCTTCTCGGCCCCGGCATGGTCCTCAGGCATGAATTCGAGACGCCGATCGAAATTGCCGAAACAAGGCGTGCACCGGGCGAAGGCGGCGATCTCCTCATGGATGAAAGTCGGAAGGACGAGCCCGCAAAACAGCCCATCCGACCGCAGCGCCTCGACAACGTCCTGGCGATCGACGCCGGCAAACATCGTGTCGTGGGCCTTTTGCGACACGCAAACCGGCTTTGCCCCACGCCAATGCATCCTGCGGGCCGGCATGGTGCGGGCCAGCACGAACATCGGCAGCCATGCCGGGTTCTCCCGAATGTCCGACAGATAGGTGGGAATGCGCACGGCGATGCGGCGCAGCACGCCGCCGTCTCGCGCGATTGCCTCGAGACTAGCGGTGCCGGATTTGTCAGGGCTCGAAAGGGTCATGAAGGTCCTCAGCTATGAATGCGATATCGACGAAGCCTCGGTTCTCGCTGCCCCGCCGCTGGGTTCCAAGCCCGATTCCCGCAGCGGAAGGACGTCTAGCTGGGGGTCGGATTTTGTGCAATGCACAATAGCCGTTGCGCGTGGCAAATGCTGTTAGGATCAATGTCCGAAGTTCGTCTGACAGAAGACCCCGCCGAGCCTTCGATCGAGAACAGCCGTATTTTTGAGATCGGGGCCCTATAAACGCCCCCTGAATGGCAACTCTGTTTCTGGGGAAGCTGGGGAAACGGTCGCCAAGTGCACCAACTCGCCATTGCTGATCGCGGTCGCTTTGAACGCAGTCTCTGCGGTGGTGTTCTGTCCTCGCCGTAAACTTGGGACCCCAAAACCTTCGCGAGGCACACGCATGAAGGGCATAGAGGTGCCATGCGCCGAAGGAACTGAGTTCCAAACTGTATTGAACGGGGACGTGCGACAGCGCAGGTAACGGACCGAATAGCTCTTTTAACCGGTATTTCGGCCGAATGGGAGCATCTTCACTGTTCCAGTAATCAATGCAATCTTCTCGCTTCAACTCGGCACGTCATTAGCTTAACGAGAAAACGGAAACCTCAACGAAGTACCCTTCTGATCATGACCTGTAGACGTTGGACTATCAGGCTCGACCGTATACGTCCTCAAACCGCACAATGTCATCTTCGCCTAGATATTCGCCGCTTTGGACCTCAATCATAACCAAGCCGATATTGCCGGGGTTCTCGAGCCGGTGTTTGTGGCCGCACGGGATATAGGTGGATTGATTGGTGGTCAGGAGTAGCTCCTGCTCGCCGTTGACAATCTTTGCGGTGCCGCTGACCACGACCCAGTGCTCGGAGCGGTGATGGTGCATCTGCAGGCTCAAGCGCCCGCCCGGGTTAACCTCGATGCGCTTGATCTTGAAGCGCTCGCTTTCCTCCAGAACCGTGTAGGTGCCCCAGGGCCGGTGCACGGTACCGTGAAGCAAGTGCGCTTCGTGTCCCGCAGCCTTGAGCCCCTCGAACAGTTTCTTGACGTCCTGGACGCGATCGCGGGATGCAACGAGCAGCGCATCGTGGGAATCGACAATCACCAGGTCGCTGACGCCCACCGTCCCTATGACTCGTTTGTCCGAGCTTATGTAGGTGTCGACCGTGTCCACTACATGGACATCGCCGCGGATCCTGTTGCCGCTCTCGTCGGGAGGGATCAGTTCGGCCATTGCGTTCCAGGAACCGATGTCGTTCCACCCCATCTCGCAAGGGACAACGGCGAGATTGTGCGCCTTTTCCATCACCGCCCGGTCGAGCGAGATGCGCGGAGCCACGGCGAGATGCTTTGCAGAGAGCTCGATGCTGGCGAAGCGCTCGCCGTCAATGATTGCGGCGTTCTCGTAGCTGCCGAGAACGGCATCGACCAGCTCCTTGCAATGCAGGGCCATCTCATCGAGCATGACTCGCGCTTTGAAGCAGAAGATGCCGGCGTTCCAGAAGAAACGTTTGGAGGCGACATAGGATTTGGCGGTTTCCACGTCCGGCTTCTCGACGAAACGGACGACTTTTTCGCCATCGGCCTCGATGTAGCCGAATGCCGTGTCCGGCCTTTCTGGATTTATGCCCAGGGTTGCAATGCGCCCCTGCCGCGCATGCTCGATCGCCCGACTGATGGCGCTTCCAAAGGCCGCCAGGTCACCGATCATCTGGTCCGCGGGAAAAATGCACAGGATTGCATCCGGCCCCTGTGTCGCCTTGGCGTGGATGGTCGCCGCGGCGACAGCGGCGGCCGTGTCCCTGCCCTCCGGCTCGAGCAGGAAGGTGCGCGGCAGCACGACGGAATCCAGCTCGTCAAAATGGTCTTTCGTGAGGAAGAGATGGTCCTTGGAGGTCACGGTGACGAGCTCGGCCGCCCCCACTATGGAAGCCGCGCGCAACACGCTGTGCTGAATGAGCGAATGCCCGTCCGCCATCTTGAGGAAAGGCTTGGGGTGCGACTGCCTGGAGGCGGGCCACAGCCGCGAGCCGGCTCCGCCGCTGATGATGACAGGAACCACTTTCATCAAATGCCCTCTACCGTCTGCGACGCGAATGCCTGTGCTCTTTTCAGCACCGAGGCGACGATCGTCGTGGCTCTGCTCTCGCTCGAAGCTTCCGAATAGCAGCGCAGTTCCGGTGCATTGCCGGAGGGCCGCAGGTGTATGATCTCGCCTGTGCGCATACGCACCCTGAAGCCGTCGGTTTTGTCGACTTCGGCTACAGTCCCGAACGGGGCGAGAAATTGCTGCAGCGCGTCGAGGTTTGCGAGGCGATCCATCAATCTGCTTGAACTCTCGGCGGAGAAATCCTGCAGCCGGTCGCTCGCGCATACCGGAAGCTTCCAGAGCTCGCGCAGTTGCGACAGCTTCTTCTTTGTCGATGCCATGGTACCGAGAACAGCCAGGATGGGGAGAAGGGAGTCCCGCGTCGGCAGGGCGGTCAAAGTCTTCCCGTTCGCCGTGTAATCCGACCCCAGGAGAACGCCACCATTGGCCTCGAAGCCGACAACGATGCTGCCGGCACGATGTGACGCCTCCATGGCTTCGATAACAAATGGTGACCCGACCTTTGTCCTCAGGACATCGAAGCCGAAAGCTTTCGAAATGCCGGAATTGGAGGTCACAGGCGTCACGACGGTATCCGCCTTCAGGAAGAGAGCCGTGGCGAGCCCAACCAGATCGCCGCGAAACAGATCGCCATTTTCATCGGCAATCAGTGGCCGATCAGCGTCCGCATCAGTCGACACGATGGCATCGAGATTGAATTCGCGGACCCATTCTTTCAATTTTGCAATCGTGGCTGCATCCACGGCTTCGGTATCGACAGGCACGAAAGTTTCGGTTTTCCCGACGGCGACCACGCCGGCGCCGAGCGATTGAAGAACTTCCACCAAAAGTATTGCTGCTACCGAACTGTGCCGGTAGACTCCAAGTCTCAGGCCGGAAAGGGAGCCCGGCTCCAGCATGTCATTGGCGCGCTCTCGATAACAGGCCATTGCTTCTTCATGGCGGATAGGCCACGTCGTTCCCAGAGGAGCGGGTGGCAAGTAATATGCATTTGATCTTTCGGCGACAAAGCGCGTAATCGCGGCCTCATCCGCCTTGCTGATCTCACCATTCGGGCCGTAGAATTTGATGCCGTTGCGACCGGCTGGAATGTGCGACCCAGTGACCATAAGAGCCGCCGCGCCGTGTCTGCGTGCATACAGTGCCAGGGCAGGCGTCGGTATGGCGCCGCAATCGATCGGCTGGAAACGATTTGCGGCCAACGCCGCCATGCAATTGTTGACTATCGCTTCACTGCTGCCACGCAGGTCGCGGCCTAGGAAGACCGAACTATTCGGCTGAACCTGGCTCGAACTCAAACGCCAGGCGAAAGCTTCAGTATAAAGCCCGCTGGCCCTGCCGAGCAATTCCGAATCCAAACCTCGAACGCCGCTTGACCCGAACTTCATGACTTCGCTTTGCTGTGGACAGGTAAGGTGGGATAATATTGCGGTGGGGTAGTAGCTTCTATTGAAAGCGCATCGTTCTCAGCCACCTGCTATTCAGACGTGAGGTCTCTTCAGCATGGTAACGGCCGACCAAATTTGCAGAACGACCCAAACAGGAGCTCAGAACGGAAGTTAGGGCCTCCACTGGCAGTCAGGGGCATCCATAGCTCTCCTTCTATCGGAATCTCTTGGCGCGCTCATCTAATGGTCAAGGCAGGGAGTGATCGGTCTGTGCCCGCCGGTACTTCGCTATGCAGCATCATGACGTATCGGTAAACTTGGTTGTTTGGATGGCATGCATCCATGGCATGGATTGGGAAGCCTTCTTGATCAGCGCCGTAGAACCCTGCGATTTAGCTAATGGATTAAGGTCGGCTCGATGTGGAGCTTCCGCCCGAGCTTGCGGCAAACCTTGGCAAGGTCTTGGACCTGTAGCAGGGGCCGTTATGGTCAACGCCCGACGGTAATCCCGAGACCGGCACAGAGGGCGAGAGCAGCCTTGAGGAAAGGCGGAGGCGCTTTCCTTCTTCTCGTCGGCAAGATTTGCGAGAAGGCGACACGTCAAAGGGTCATCGATGCAGACATGGACGAACTCCCATCCGATGCCGCGGCTGTTGGATTGTTCCTTTCGATCGCCGGTGGCCGAGATACGAGCGGCTTGCGTAGGCGGGGCGGGGCGCCCATGAAGGCAACTTTTATATCGATGCTTGCAATTTCTACTAAGAACCAAACCAGCCGCAATTTAAGTGGCTGAGTATGAGGCCTTTAGCGGGTTTAATCGTACCCCAGGGGACGACTGTCGGCGCCGACAAATATTATACAGCCCTGTGTCAGGAAAGATCGACAACGATGCGCCAAAACGCCAGCAGGTGTTGCTGCCGGCGCTGAGGACGGTCTCAGAACCAGCATTCATAACGGGGGGTTTTTGTATTCAAAATTTATTCAAAAAAATGGGCTGGATTGGTAAGCCCGCCTCAGGCTACGCCAGATGGCTACATCTGGAATATGCCACCCCCAGCGGTGGTATAGGTGGCCAAAACAGAAGAGAAAGGCAGCGACGTCAATTGAGGCGCTCATCTCGTCCGCGACGCCTTCGTCGATGCTTCGATGTGGCCTATCTTGTGACGAATGATACCGATCTAGTCGAACCCATCAGGATTGTAACCCAAGAGGTCTGCGTCGTCGGTGTAGTGTTTGAGCGATGACACAACGGGGCGACGATACAAACTTGCTTGCCGAAGCCGGCCGCGCGGCGTCGTTCCCGTGCCGTCCCCCTCTCTAGAAGCGAGGTGGCGGCATCGCAGTTTCCGGATGTGGTGCTTAGGGGGAAGAAGCCGATCAATAAACCGGCTACTTGGGTCTAGGGTGCCGCATTCATCCCGCTGGTTTGGGGTGGGTCGCGGGAGCGATTCACTTTTCGTTCACGATATTAGCGCAAGCTAACGTAAGGTCATGCTGGTACAGCGTACATGCCTGAAAGCCCTAGCGCCGATCACCCTCTGCGCTGGGGCTTTTCTGTGTCTCCAGACGGTGTGAGTTCTGGAGGTGCTTGCGGGACTGTTCAAGGGCAAGCCGCGATTGCTCGACCTTCAATCTTGCATCTTCCACTTCGGCGCGGGTGCGGCCAATCAAGCGGCGCGCGCTATCGACAAGCCGCCGTTGTGTTCCCCATGGATGCATCTCTTGGATCACCGGGCAACCCCTTCAAGTTCTGCGGATAGCTGGTCGGGATCAATCAAGCCTCGCCGGTAAAGCGCCAGGACTTTAAGCGCTATGCGCTCGCGCTCATGATCGCCTGCGACCGCGTGCTTCGCACAACGGTCGTTCAGGGCTTTCGTGAGAATTGCGAGTTGGGCGGAATCCGCCACACCGTATGCCGACATGCTCGTCTCCCCAGACGGACGACAGGAAGACGATACACCCAGAAAAAGTCAGAACCGAGTCAATTCCGTGCGACCTCAGTCGCGCATTACAGCTGACATGAACATATTACCCGCTATCTCATTGTTGTTTCCGGGCGGGCGGTTTGAGTGCCTTCGCGCCAGTCGAAATGCCAAAGCTAAAACATTCGCTGCGCCTTGCCTTAGATTCCCATGCCCTGTCGAGGGGGCCGACGTCTCGCATCGCGATACGGAAGGTGAGCGCCTGGTCTCCGCCGGGGCACGGCGAGGACAGGTCGCTACCGGCCGCCCTGATGCGCGAGCGCGTCCCCCGCAGCGTCTTCTTGCCAGGATGTGAGCCGCACAGCGCGTGCAAGAGGCGGCCTTCGCCGTCAGAAAGGGCCCGCTCAAGGCATCCCGCGCTATGACGTTCCTGGCTATTGTCAGCAGGTCGCCGAAGTTGCAGCGGATCCACGCGTGCCCAGGGTGATCATCGACGCCGACAGAGCCGCGCCCAGCCGCCCACGGTGCCGACAACAACGCCCGCAGGCGCAACAACCCGGTCTGTCCCTGTCAATCCGCGTCTCTCGAGGACAGTCACGCATCGCCCACAGCAGCCCAAATCGAAATCCCCATAGCTCACCGCCTTGGCTCGCGGGTTCCTTCCTCGGGACTTTCGCACGCCTGCCGGCGCCACAAACTCATCACGGAACCGGACCAGCTAGTTGCGGCGTGAACTGCCTAAAAGCGGACCTTTCACTGCGAAATCGGGGTGGTGCTGAAAGCGAGACGCTTGGCCGGTAGGCGGCCAGCTGTCACAGCAAAGGGCCTCTAACCACGACAACTGACAATTTGCGTCCCGCTGTATTGAGGGTTAGTTGTTAGTTGTGGAAAAATGCGCATTCTCAGGCTAGACGTCTCTCTTGTTCTGTGACAGGTCTTTCCGCGCAAAAAGGCGGCGGAAAGAGATGGCATACAGGAATAAGACTTATATCTGCTTCGACGGCGATACGGACATGCGTTACTATCGCCTCATGACGGCATGGGCGGATAACGAGAAATTCTCGTTCGATTTCCACAATGCGCACGACCTAAATACGGCGCGAGACACAAGCCAAGAAGAAAGCATCAAGCGCCAACTTCGCTAACGTTTTGCCAACTCGAAGCTAATGGTCGTCCTTATCGGCGAGAAGACAAAACTGCTTACGAAATTCGTTAAGTGGGAGATGGACGTCGCGCTCAAGCTTGGCTTACCAATCATTGGCGTGAATCTAAATGGCGCTAGGCGTCGCGACGAACGCTGCCCGCCAGCAATTCGCGAGAGCTTAGCGATCTACGTCCCGTTTGGGGTTAAGATCGTAGAGTATGCCATGGCCAATTGGCCAGACAGCCACGCCATGTACCGGAAAGAGGGACAAACCGGTCCGCACTACTACACCGATCAGCCCTACAAAAACCTCGGGCTGTAAGTCGTGAAGTATTTTGTTAGCTCGATCCGTACTTGGTCATATTGGCGGTATGCACTCCTATCGGTTGATGGTCTAGCAAGAATTCTCGCAGTTCTCGGAGGGATATACCTTCTTCTAGACATGCTCGACTTCTTTAGTATGTACACTCGGAACAACTACAGTGCCTATAGCTTCTTGGTCGTCGTCGGTTTTGCCGTGGTGGCAGCTCTCCTTTCAAGGCGACCAATATCTCGGATTTCCTATCGCATTCCAAGAAAGGATTTTAGCTACGAGGTTCTTATTGGAGACCTCTTGGAATCACCCGCTACCAACATCGTCATCAACACTAACACGACCTTTGACACTGACATAGCCAGCGGCTGATCAATCCAGACAGCTTGCAGGGAAAGTTCACGAACAAATATTTCTTGGGGAACACGGTTGAGTTGGACAAGCAACTGACTACGTCCCTCAAAGGTGTGGCATTCGAGGAGCATCCGGCTGGTAAAGGGAAAAAACGGAGATACCCTGTCGGGACGGTCGCAAAGATCAGCTCGCACGGGAAGACCTTCTACCTTTCGGCGATGGCCGAACTAAATGACGAAGGCACCCGCCAAGTCGAGGCCCAAAATGCTCGATGCAGCGCTAGAAGCTCTTTGGGAATTCTTGGCTACGAAGGGCGAGCTGGGCGATATAGCGATCGGTTTGATCGGCACCGGTCGCGGGCGCGTTGGACTGCCGAGAAAGAAGGTAGTCGAGAAGATCGCGCAATCCTTCGCCGACGCTTCGTACGACAAGGTGTTTTCAAACAAGCTCTCGATCGTTGTCTTCCCTGGTGATGCGGAGCGTTTCGGGGTGAATCTCTTTGAGGTTCGAGACTACCTTGCTCAAAGCCTGCAGGTCTGACGCTTGACGTTCGTCCCCTTTCCACACTGTTCGGTACTCACGCCCGGTATGCGACAGCAAATGCGCCGTGTACGGACGGCTCTCCGTTGGCAAGAGCTTACGAAGGCCGGGCGCGTAAGGCACGTCGGCAAGGCTGCGGACAGGCAGTTCCTTTGGGAGATCGCCGCCTGAACAATACGCCCGCCCACGGCCAATTTGCGGGGAAAGCTCAACGAAATCGACAGTCAATGATTCTCCAGCTGTCAGACATTGATGGTTGCTCAGGCGTTGGTTAACTTCGCGTCCGACGGGGAGTGGCGATGTGAGCCAGTACTACATCACCGTAAAACATCTGTTCCGGCAGGCGCTGGACGTGCGAACGGCGAACCTGACATATCCTGGTTGCACGGCCCTCAAATACCTGTGATTTGCTTACTTTACACGAAGAAACACAACGCATTTCCCCCGCCGGCTACAGGGGAGCCTGATTACCAACGGACGGTATTCCAAATGCCCGATGACAGCACAAAGGCGGCCGCGCTTGCGGCCAAAGGCTGCCGGACAGCAGTGCCCGCATTCCAGCCGCTCATTCGTGCAGAGCCGTCATGCGGCGAATTGCCAGTCAGGGAAGGTACGCGGGCAAGCCACTCCCCTTTGTGTCCACGGTCCCGGTCTGCGACCGCATCGTGAACATGGGCAGCTGACGCCGTGTGAAATCTCCGAGGGCTTGAAACGTACAGCCCGTTCCCGCCCTAGAACCCGGCCGACTCTGGATTGCATTTGCCTACCCGGGTGGCTGCGTCTGCACTCTTTGTCGGATCTTCGACGAAGTCGGACATGAGACACAGCGCTCTCAGAGCGATCGCATTGTTTCGCAATGATTTTGTCATTTGGCACGACCTATGCGGGGGCTATCGCGCATGACCGCTCCGTCAATCCCGATTGATGCGAGCAGGATTCAATCAAGGCGCAGTGCGTCGCTTCTGAAGATCAAGGAGAGAAGAGTATGGCGAGAGCGCGAATTAGCGTGGCGTGGGCAGTAACAGCGGCTGTCGTCCTCATCGTTGCAGGACAGGCCGGCGCGGCAGATATTCATCAAGCCGCGAGCGTTGCGAAGGTAGGAGCCCCGGTCGCGGAAGCGCCAAGCCCCTGGCAGCTCCGCATGCGCGCGTTGGGGGTGATCACCGAGGATTCGGGCTACGTCAACGCGGTGCCCGGCTCCGGTCTTTCCTATTCGAACAGCGTGACGCCGGAACTCGATATATCGTATTTCTTCAACGACAACATCGCCGCCGAACTCATACTCGGCACCACCTATGCCAACATCGATGGCCAAGGTTCGATCGGCGGGCTGGGCAAGATCGGCAAGGTTTGGCTGCTGCCGCCAACGCTCACATTGCAGTATCATTTTACCGATTTCGGCGCCTTCAAGCCCTATGTCGGCGCCGGCTTGAACTATACGATCTTCTATCACCAGCAAGCCGGCAGCGCCGATGATCTCAAGGTCAAGAACACATTCGGCGCCGCGCTGCAGGTCGGATTCGACTACATGGTGGACCAGCACTGGGGCGTCAACTTCGACGTGAAGAAGCTTTTCCTTAAGCCCGACTTCGACGTCACTGTCGCCGGCGCTAAGCTCACAGGCAAGGCTAAGCTCGATCCCTGGCTGGTAGGCGCAGGTCTCACCTACCGCTTCTAACGACGAAGCACCCTGAAAAGGCATTCCCAAGTCCGCGCCCGGATCATCCGTGCCGAGAAGTGCACCGCGATGGGTCTAAAGGGAGTTGTTGGCATGCGCGTAGAAAACGATCATTGCGACGTGATCGGTGTGCCGGCCGCTCCCACGCAACTTGATGATCTGTCTTCTGCGATTCTGCAGCAGAGGGGAGTGGCGCGGGTGGCGCTGCCTGGCGATGTGGTGGCCTGGGCGGCAGGCCGTCACCAGACGCTCAGGCGGATGCTTTCCGACCAGCGTTTCAACAAGGACTGGCGACAGTGGCGGGCGCTGCAGGATGGCGAGATTCCCGAGGATCATCCGCTGATCGGGATGTGCAAAGTGGACAACATGGCCACAGCGCACGGCGCCGATCACCGGCGCTTGCGCGGCCTGCTGTCCAGCAGCTTCGCGCCCAGTCGTATCGCCTTGCTGGCGCCACGGATCGAACAACGCGTCGATCAACTCCTGGCCGAGATGGCGCAGCGCGGCGGCAGTGCCGATCTGATGTGCGAGTTCGCTGTTCCGCTGCCCACCAACGTGATCGCCGAACTGTTCGGTTTGCCGGACGAACAGCGTGAAGAGATCGTCGCCCTCACCTACAGCCTGGCCAGCACCTCCGCTACAGCCGCAGAGGTAAGACAGACGCGGCAGCGCATCCCGGAGTTCTTCCGTCGTCTGATCGCGCTCAAGCGTCGCCGGCTCGGCGACGATCTGGCTTCGGCGCTGATCGTCGCACGCGACAATGGCGAGCTCGTTTCCGACACCGAGCTCATCGACATGCTGTTCATGGTGCTCTCTGCAGGCTTCGTGACTGTCGCCGGCGTCATCGGCAATGGCATGCTGGCATTGCTGACGCATCCGCAGCAACTGCACCTGGTACGCAGCGGCCAAGTTCCGTGGTCACAGGCGATCGAGGAGATTCTGCGGTGGGGCAGCTCAGCGGCCAATCTGCCATTTCGCTATGCCACCCAGGACGTGGAGATCGACGGATGCATAGTGCGCCGCGGCGACGCCGTGCTGATGGCGTTACATGCGGCGAACCGGGACGAAAAGGCCTTCGGTCCCGGCGCCGACCGGTTCGACGTCACCCGGCTGCACAACCCGCACCTGTCGTTCGGCGAGGGACCCCATTCGTGCCTGGGCGCTGCGCTGGCGCGCCTGGAATTGGGCTGCGCCTTCCCCGCGCTATTCGGGCGGCTGGAGGATCTGGCGCTGAGCATCGCCGCGGAGGACGTGGTCTACATGCCGTCTTACGTCATTCGCTGCCCGCAGAGCCTGCCGGTCACCTTCCGCCCTTCCATGCCCCAGAGAGTGCGGCATTCGCCCCGGATTCACTGATTCTGAGTGGAAGGCTCGGCCAGTTGTTCTGCGTTTGCATGGGAAGCAGGCGCTCGGCGCAGTACCGGAGGTCATCCCGAAGCTCGGGTGGTAAACGTTGTCGCTTACGCCCTGGTCCAGACTTCGCTCCAGCTGGCTTTTCCCAGTATCGGACGCGGCGACCCCCAATTCTCTACCAGCCGTATGATCGAGGTCCTATAAGGAACCCGCAGGTGCGGAGTACAAACCGAGGCCTGCCGACATACAACTCCGCTGCTCTTGAGAGGAATCCGGTATTGCCCCTGCGCCTGCCAATAATCCGTCGCTTGAAATCCCCTGACCTGTTTGGCGCCATCGATCGCCTGCCAGCACCCGGCACGCCGGCTAGCGAGCGGACATTCGAGGTCCTCAATCCATCGAGCGGGGAAGTCTTGGCGGTGCTTCCCGACATGGGTGTGAAGGAGACACGCGCTGCGATCGACAAGGCCTACACGGCGCAGCCTAGATGGGCTGCACTGCCCGCCCGAGAACGCAGCGACGTTTTGTGGCGGTGGCATGAACTGATCATGGACCACGCCGATGATCTTGCCGCGATACTCACTGCAGAGATGGGCAAGCCGTTTGCCGAAGCCAAGTCGGAGGTGTCGCATGCGGCCGCGTATCTGCAATGGTACGCCGAAGAAGCCAATCGCATCTATGGCGAGACGATCCCCCCACCATCGATTGACCGTCGCATGATGGTGATCAAGCAGCCGATCGGTGTCGTGGGCACAATTACGCCATGGAATTTCCCAGCGTCGATGGTGGCGCGCAAGATCTCGCCGGCCCTGGCGGCGGGCTGCGCGATTGTGCTTAAACCCGCTGAACAGACGCCGCTCGTGGCAGGCGCAATGTTCGCCCTCGCGCATCAAGCCGGCTTTCCCGACGGCGTCATCAACCTGGTATATGCGTCCGAAGGTGACGCCGTAGGACGCGAACTCTGCTCAAATCCCAAGGTGCGAAAGATCAGCTTTACGGGCTCGACCGAGGTTGGCCGGCTGCTCATGCGCCAGTGCTCGGACCAGATCAAGAAGGTCAGCCTCGAGCTCGGCGGCAATGCCCCTTTCATTGTCTTTGATGACGCCGATATCGACGCTGCGGTTGACGGCGCGATCCAGGCGAAATTCCGCAACGCCGGTCAGACTTGCGTTTCGGCGAACCGCCTTTACGTCCAATCGAGCGTTCACGATGAGTTCGTCGAGAAGTTCGTGGACAAAGTCCGGCACTTGTCGGTTGGCGACGGCTTCGTTGCCGGAGTGGACATTGGACCGCTGATCGACATCCATGCTCTGCGCAAGATCGAGTCGCACATTGCAGATGCCGTTGCCAAGGGTGGGATTATTCGATGCGGGGCCGAACGCATCGGCAAGGATGGCACCTTCTTCAAGCCCACAGTGCTCACCGAAATTTCCAGCATCATGGCTGTTGCGCAAGAGGAGACTTTCGGGCCGCTGGCGCCGATCATTCGCTTCGAAGATGCGGATCAGGTTGTGCGTGAGGCCAACGACACGATCTACGGCCTCGCCGCCTATTTCTATGCCTCGAACCTCAAGCGTGTCTGGCGCGTTGCCGAGGCATTGGAATACGGCATGGTTGGCATCAACACGGGGCGTATGTCTTCGGAAGCGGCGCCTTTTGGCGGCATGAAGCAGTCCGGCATCGGGCGGGAGGGTTCCCGCCACGGGCTCGAAGACTACCTCGAAATGAAATACCTCTGCATGGGCGGCATCTGATCTCTATCTGGATGGACACCTCGGGCGGCGCACGATCAAACCAAAGAGATGATTCGAGCGCGGACCGCTTCGGGTCGTTTCAGTGCCCCCGCCTGCGCGCCTTAAGCTTGGATAGGTGAGCAACCTACCGTCCGCAGGTGCACCTTGCCTCCTCGCTGTAGAGGGGTTTCAACGTAGCTGGGCGTCTAGATGCATACCGCGGCACGTCTCGCCAGGCCGGTGTCTGCTGCAACTAAGAAGGCGATTGTGCATCAGGTGCGCTGAGACAGCGAAGGTAGTCAACCCGACGATGCAAGACGTCCGCACGGCGAATTGGCGCACCGAAACGTTTACGCCGCAACCTCCTTATTGCCGCACGGCCCACTGAGCCCCCTTCGCGCATCGCTCTGAATCGGTACAGTCGCCGGCATTCTCGCCTGGAGAAGATTCAGTGACACAAGACGTGCCCAGGCCGCGCATGCACGAAAGACATTGAGGGTTGAGATCCAATGATTATAGCGCATCTGCTCGACATGGACGGGGTCCTGGTCCGGGGCGGCCAACCGATTTCTGGCTCGGTCGGCTATGTTGCCGGGCTAGTCGCCAAGGGTGAGCCCTTTCAGATCTTCACCAATAACTCGCGGTTCACGCCAGAAGATCATGCCGAGCGTCTAAGAGCGGTTGGCTTCGCCGTGCAGCCAGAGCACATCTACACATCGGCGCTCGCCACCGCGCGGTTCATGGCGCTGCAAAAGCACCGATCAACTGCCTATGTTATCGGCGACCACGGTCTGGTCGAGGCCCTGCGGCAGGCAGGCTGCCGAATAACAGAGTTTGCCCCCGAATTCGTGGTCCTCGGAGACACCACGTCGTACCACTACGAGCAGATCGCAACTGGCGCTGAGCTTGTGGCGAAGGGCGCGCGCTTTCTCGCCACCAACCCGGATGCCACTGGCCCGACCGAGCGGGGCTCCCATCCGGCGTGCGGGGCTGTCGCGGCACTAATCGAGAAGGCCACCGGCCGTCAGCCCTATTTCGTCGGGAAGCCGAACCCGTTCATGATGCGCGACGCGCTCGACCGGCTGGGAGTTCGAGCTGTCGATACCATCATGGTCGGGGACCGCATGGATACCGACGTGCTCGCGGGGCTGGAATCGGGCCTGAGAACAGCCCTTGTGCTTACTGGTGTGACCAAGCTGGCAGACATAGAGCGGTTTCCATTCAGACCGGACTACGTGGTCGAGTGCCTTGCCGATCTGGGCCAAATCATAGCGAACCAATAAGCCGAACGCACCCCTACACGAAGACCGAACGCTCCTCTACGTTCCGCATGCCGGCCGTCAACCTGGGCAATGATCGGGAGGAACAGCCGGCCCGCATCCAGAAAAGAAGTGATAAGCGTGACAACTTAGTCGAAGTGCACCCATGTAGGGCAAGCAAGTTCATTGTGAGCTTCACTGCTTTGGTTCTGCACGTTCCAGCGATCGCACCGGAATTGATCCGGTGATTGGGTGCGCCCGTTGTCGGATCGTCGACGATGTCCGCAATGTCACACAATGCTTTCAGAGCGATTGCATCGTTCCTAACGATTTTCCCAGTTGGCACGACGATGCGTTCTCTGTGCAAGAGCACTGCGACGCGGCCGACCCGAGAAGGCACCACCTGATGATCACGCCGTTCCAACAATAGGGGCGCCGCCTCCAACGAGCGCCGATCAAACGGAAGCCATCGCGCTTTCATTCGTCTGGTTGTCCGGACATGACGAATTCGATTTCGGGCCAAAAGTGAGTGCACCCGATGACCCCCATGTTTGTGGAAGGCGAACGGGCACTTGCGTCGACGGCCGGCCAGTCGGCAAACACCCTGAAGCACTTCGGTGGAGCGCAGTTCGAGCGCGACGGGGCGGCGCTGAATGCCTTTCGACCGACCCGACCCTCGTAAGCGGCTTTGGGCGAAAGAGACCGATCAGCGCAAGGTGTTACTCGCATAATCACATAAACATCTCGTTATATGGTATTGACAAGGATCGAAGCGGCTGTGATTGTACGCATGTCATGGTTCTTCGCGCGGCACTGCCGTAGCGGAGCTAAGAGGGAAGCCGGTGCGATGCCGGCGCTGCCCCCGCAACTGTTAGCGGCGAGCCAAGCCCATTGATGTCACTGAGGCGAACGGCCTCGGGAAGACGGGCGGAGGCTTTGACCCGCGAGCCAGGAGACCTGCCACGACGAACAACGTCCACGGGCGGGGTGTCTGGTGGTCGCGGTAGCTCGGCTTCGTGCCGCCTATTCGCGGGTTCCTTGTCCCCCGCCCCAACCATCGGGGTATGGCATGACTGTCTCTCAACGAATTCCTGTAGCAACGCTCGGCGTGCCGCGTATCGGTCGACGGCGGGAACTGAAATTCGCGCTTGAAAACTACTGGTCCGGAAAATCTCGCGCTGCCGATCTGCTCGCGACGGCGAAGACGCTGCGTGCCGCTAGCTGGAGGGAGCAGCACGATCGCGGCGTGTCGAAAATCCCGTCCAACGATTTCTCGCTTTATGACCACGTGCTCGACACAGTCGCCATGGTCGGCGCCGTTCCGGCACGATACGCCTGGACTGACGGCGAGGTCCCACTCGATATCTATTTCGCCATGGCGCGCGGCAATCAAGGTCAGGCCGCGGATTGTGGACCTGCCGGTGACGAGCCTGCGGCCAATGGGCAGGGCCTTGCCGCGATGGAAATGACCAAATGGTTCGACACCAACTACCACTACATTGTGCCGGAACTCAGGGACGATCAGAGCTTTGCCCTCTCGTCGGCGAAACCGGTCGATCATTTCCTCGAGGCCAAGGCGCTCGGCATCCACACTCGCCCGGTCCTGCTTGGACCGGTTACCTTTCTCAAGTTGGCGAAGTCACCTGAGGAAGGTTTCAACCCTATCGCGCTCCTGCCACGGCTGCTGCCCGTCTACGAGGAACTCCTGCAGAGGCTAAAGCTCGCGGGAGCCGATTGGGTGCAGATCGATGAGCCGGCGCTCGTGCTCGATCTGATTCCCAACGAACGGGATGCGCTCCAATTCGCCTACTCCCGGCTGTCGAAAGCAGCACCCGAGTTGAAGATCATGGTCGCTACCTATTTCGGATCGCTGGGAGACAATCTCGAGACCGCAATTTCTCTGCCCGTGGCGGGACTGCACGTGGATCTCGTGCGCGCTCCAGAGCAGTTGGAGGCCGTCGGCCGGCTCGCGCAGAAGGAACTTGTGCTCTCGCTCGGGCTGATCGACGGCCGCAACGTCTGGCGCGCGAACCTGCCTGCGATATTTGACCGTATCAAGCCGATCGTCGCCGGTTGGCCGCTGGAGCGGGTGGAGATTGCCCCGTCCTGCTCGATGCTGCATGTGCCGATCGACCTGGACTTGGAGACGGCACTCGATGCGGATGTGAGGTCGTGGCTCGCCTTCGCAGCGCAAAAGACCGACGAGCTGGTCGTGCTCGCCCGTGCCCTGGCCGAAGGCCGGGACGCAGTGGCCGCCGAACTGGAGGCGTCGGCTGAGGCTGCCGCCGTTCGCGCGACATCCGCCAAGGTGCATGATCCGCTCGTCGAAGGCCGGGTCGCCAGGATCAAGGTCGGCATGACGCGCCGGAAGAGCGCATTTGCCGGCCGCTCCAAGCTTCAGGCCGACGTGTTTGGCTTGCCCCCCTTCCCCACCACGACGATCGGCTCCTTCCCGCAAACAGCCGAGATTCGCAAGGCGCGGGCAGCTCATGCCAAAGGCCAGCTGAGTTACGTCGACTATGAAGCGTTCCTGAAGAAAGAGATAAAAGCCGCCGTTCGCTGGCAAGAAGAGATCGGACTCGACGTGCTGGTCCACGGCGAATTCGAGCGCAACGACATGGTGCAATATTTCGCCGAGCAGCTCTGCGGCTTCGCCTTCACGCAACACGGGTGGGTGCAAAGCTATGGCTCGCGCTTTGTGCGACCCCCGATCATCATTGGAGATGTGTCGCGACAAAATCCGATGACACTACATTGGTGGCGATATGCCCAGTCGCTAACGCTGAAGCCGGTGAAAGGCATGCTTACCGGTCCCGTGACGATCCTCAATTGGTCCTTCGTCCGAGACGACCTTCCGCGCTCAGCCGTCTGCCGTCAGGTCGCGCTCGCCATTCGCGATGAAGTGAGCGACCTTGAAAAGGCCGGCGCTAAGATGATCCAGATCGACGAAGCCGCACTGCGCGAGGGCTTGCCGCTGCGCCAGGCCGACTGGGAGGCCTATCTCGACTGGGCCGTCGAATGCTTCCGGCTGGCTTCAACGGCCGTCGAGGATGCGACCCAGATCCACACCCATATGTGCTACTCCGAGTTCGGCGACATCGTGGACGCTATCGCCGCAATGGATGCGGATGTGATCTCCATTGAAGCCTCGCGCTCGCAGATGGAACTGCTCGATACGCTTCGAACCTTCAAGTATCCGAACGATATCGGACCTGGCGTCTATGACATTCACTCGCCGCGGGTCCCGGAAGTGGGCGAGATTTCCAACCTCATCATGCTTGCGCGCGATCGATTGTTGGATGACCAACTGTGGGTGAATCCCGACTGCGGCCTCAAAACGCGCAGATGGGAGGAGGTCCGCTCTGCCCTGGTGAACATGGTGGCTGCGGCACGCGCAATTCGGGAAAAAGCGCAAACGGCGTAGGACTCGGTGACACTTGCCGGCGGTGAGCGGCGACGCTGCACCCCGGGCGAAGTAGGTTGAGGAGGCTATCCGGCTCACCCAAAGAAATCGACCTGCCGCCGACCGAAGCGCCTCCGTAAGCTTGGTCTGGTCGGGCCTTGTTATGGCGCGGCCACGCCAGCTGTTCCGAAGGCGGGCGTTGGCGGGCGATCGAAGCAGGCCGGCCCTCAAATGAGCCGGCCAGAGATCAGACGGCTGACCCCCAGCGGTTTCGGACTACTCCGGATTTAAGCTAGTCCAATATCACTATCATCTTTCCGATGCGATCGCCGAAACCTCCGTTCCGACATCGGCGACCATCGGGAGAGGCATCGGCGATCACGCGGGGCCGGTCCAAGGGTGTTCCGGGAAACCGGATGCAGGGCTAATCTGGGGGGAGGTTCAAACGGCACTTCTGTTGACTATCGTGACAGTATCGACGCTCCGCCATCTGCAGTCGGCCAACTCTCGCTCAATGGCCCGTCTGCCTCTGTCTCCAATTACGATCGCCGCGCAGGCGAAGCCGAACGACCGCAGCTTGGCTGGCGGACCCCTTGTGTTTTGATGTTGGAAGATCCCACGCGCGACCAGGAAAGCCATTGCGGAAGTAACGGGGTTGGCTTGCTCCTGGCGGATGCCGGCAGGGATGTTCGGACCGTGGCCAACAGCGATGCGCAGAGGGCCGAAATTCATGAGCGGCGTCATAAATCTCAATCGTTGCGCAGAATGCGTGCTTCGAGCGCGGCTGCGACGAAAGCTCGTCGAGCGGCTGGCGCATGGGTCTTACCGCGTAACACCTGCAGACAGACGTCCATCGCTATTCTGCGTTTATCGGTCTCATTATGCAGATCCCGCAGCAAGATAGCGGCCGCGTCGTTGACGTCCACCACGATGCGCTCTGAGCTGCGGCGGCTGACCTGAACAACGACTGGCCTCTCAAATCTGATCAACCCGGTCATCCCCCCTCCTCCACAGCCACTATGCGGCAAACTGCCCCGGTCGTATTTCTTTACTCAGTCGAACGCGACCGATGCACCTGCACCACTGAGGCTGGCCATTCACGACCAAGCGATCGCCATGAGCTGCGTCTGGCCATAGTCAGGTTGCGTGCGATCTGCACTTTTGTAGTCGGCGGTGAGGAACTGCTTCTCATTCGCGCGGTCTAGCCGTGAAACTCGGACAATAGTGCACTGTTTGACGCGCCTTGCCAGACGTCGTCGAGGTCTACACCTGCACTTTTCCACTGCCCGATCTGCAGGCAGCAATCCACTTCATCGCCGAGGTTGGATCTTCCAATATGTCGACCCGTTTCGCAAAGCCGAAAAAGGCATTGCGAGCCGTACTTACCGGCTTGCGCCCATCGTATGCATCGTAGCATGCCCTCAGGGCGATCTCGTGGATCATGTCTCTGCGATCTTCAGGCCATTCATTGAGAAAATCGATGGCATCCGCAAGGCCGGCAATCTCTTGGATGATGTGCGTTGCGCGCTTCACGAAAAGGGGGTTGCTGAAAGCCTTAGCGTTCATTCGTTTCTCCGAACTATCCGAATAAATTTGGGTGAAGAGGCGCCGCATCGACGCGGCACAACCATGGCACAGCGGTGTTGTCAGGACGATGACGGTTGAAGAGTTATCCTGCGACTGCGGCCGGGTGTGTAGCGATCCGCGAACAGATCGTGCAATGGCTTGGTTGCCATCAAAGGCGGCCGTCACTATTAAGCTATGAATTGATTCCCCACGCCTAGTCTAAGTCCGCAGGAGCGTTTTCATGACCGAAGAAACTGAGACAGCTGATAACCTTATCGAACTCACCGCCCATGTCATCTCAGCCTATGTTTCGAACAATCCTGTTCCCGTCAGTGAACTGCCTGGGCTTATCGGCCTGATCCACATCGCATTGAAAGCCACTGCCGGTGGTGCAGCACCAGAAAAGTCGGAACCTCTCAACCCTGCCGTACCGATCAGAAAATCGGTTACACCCGATTACATTGTCAGCCTTGAGGACGGTAAGAAGTTCAAGTCGCTTAAGCGTCACCTGGCTACCCACCATGGCCTTACGCCCGACGAATATCGCGCGAAATGGGGGCTGCCGGCGGACTATCCCATGGTGGCGCCAAACTACGCTGCGGCCCGCTCGGCATTGGCCAAGACCATGGGTCTGGGCCGCAAGCCGAAGGAACCGGAAACGTCGGCACCTGCCAAGCGTGCCCGCAAGAATGGCGCAGCCTGACTGCACTTTTAACGATCGACCAAGCCGATGCGGCATGATTTCGCACCTGCGAGAGATGATTTGTGCATTGCAATATCGGCGGCTATCGGTATGATCATGTTGTCGGCCATCTACTCCTCCCAGATGTGGTGCCGACGCTGAATGGGGCGCACCTCCTCCCGTGTCTCATTCGAAATCGAGCCCGCTGCCACCTCCTCCCGGCAGCGGGCTTTTTCTTTGTCTAAGACGCGATTTCGGTCTTCGACCAACGCATGGGTCTAGCGAGCGGATGCTCCGACCCTCCGGGCCTTTCTTGCCCTGCCCGCATTGGACAAACACCTTCTGACCCTCCATCAGCGTGCTCAGTCCTGAGCGGGTCAGCCCGGTGGCATGAACGAAGATATCCTTCTCACGGTTTTCAGGAGCAAGGAAGCCGAAGCCCTTTTTGCGGATTGTACCACTTTACCGTGCCCTCGCTCTCCAATTGGGCACTCGTCCGGCGGCGGGCTCTCCAGCGCTACGCGTACGTAGCTGAGTTTCGCGGTCTGATTACCGACCTCCAGCACTTGAGAGACGGTGACCTCTTGGACCTTCTCCCAGTGTGGCCTTGAGACGCGTTTCTTCGGAAACACCGGGCTTCCCGGCCGCCTGCAGCACGCGGATGTGTCTCTATGCCCTCGGGCAATTTGACAAAGCCAAAACCCTCGCCGGTGCTGAACAAGATCACGTCGGCGTCGACAGCTGGTGTGGTTACGGTGGCGAACGCAGAAATAGCTTGGCTCGGAAGACCGTTCCGCAAAAGAAACCGTGTCATCGTCATAGCGATGCCGGCTTGGCTCACGACGGTGCTTATGTTTGCTCATGATCGTCCGAGTGGCTTGAACAGCGCACTGCGCTCCCGGCAAGATAATCTCAATCGGGCGATACGTTCATTTCAATTCACGAGTCGGCCGCTTACCCGCTGTATCGCACGGCCGACCTGTTGACACACGAGGTCGACCATCGCGGGTGAGCAAGATATGCAACGGGTCGAGCTACTGATCCGAACGCTTCCCCATATCGCACGGCAGAAGGTTCGCACTGGAGGGCGATACTCACCCTTTTCCATCGTGGCATGCCCCCGCGGCTGCTTCTCACGGGGATGCGCATCCGACATTTCGATTAAAGCGCACCGCTCCGCACGGTCCGCAGGAGGGGAGACGGGCAGCCCGTCGTTGAACCGCCCGGCTAGATCGACCCGGCTTGCTCGGCTTCCTGACGCAAACTCTGGCGCGGGCGAGGACCGATCTGCTGGATCACCAGCCCGGCGGCCAGCGAGCCGAGGTCGCCGCAATCCTTGAGGCTGCGCCCGGTCGTGTAGCCGTAAAGGAAGCCGGCGGCATAGTAATCGCCGGCGCCGGTCGTATCGACCAGTTCCTTGATCTTCGTCGCCTCGATGATGACGGTCTCGTCGCCGCGCACGATGACCGAGCCTTTCTCGGAACGGGTGACGGCAGCTATTTTGCAATCCTTGCGGATGGCGTCGAGCGCCTCCTCGAAGGAAGCGGTCTGGTAGAGCGACTTGATCTCGTGGCTGTTGGCAAAGACGATGTCCACGGTGCCTGAGCGCATCAGCTCGAGGAACTCGTCGCGGTAGCGGTCGACGCAGAAGGAATCCGACAGCGTCATCGACACCTCGCGGCCGGCCGCATGCGCCAGTCTTGCAGTCTGGCGGATGGCCTCCTTGGCGCGCGGCGGATCCCATAGATACCCCTCGAAATAGGTCACCCTGGCGCCGGCGGCCTTGTCTGCCTCGACATCCTCCGGGCCAAGCTCGACGCAGGCGCCGAGATAGGTGTTCATCGAACGCTCGCCGTCGGGCGTCACGAAGATCATCGAGCGCGCCGTGGGCGGCTGGCCTGTAAGCGGCCTGGTGTCGAAGGCCACGCCCTGGGCCTGGATGTCGTGCGTATAGATCTCGCCCAGCGCGTCATTCGACACCTTGCCGAAGAAGGCGGCCCGTCCGCCGAGGCTGGCGACGCCGGCGGCGGTGTTGCCGGCGCTGCCGCCGGAAGCCTCGATCGCCGGCCCCATGCGGCTGTAGAGCAGTTCGGCGCGCCTGGCGTCGATAAGGTTCATCGCGCCCTTGATGATGCCGTTGGTCTCGAGAAAAGCCTCGTCGCATTGCGCGATGATGTCGACAATGGCATTGCCGATGCAAAGCACGTCATATTCCGGCATCAAAATCTCCGCCCAGAACCCACCCGGCTATCTGGCATGCCGGCCGGGCCCGGGTATAGCGAGTTGAAATGGATTGCCGCATTCGCTTGAAACGGCCCTCACGCAGCCGCCGGTCCTGCTTCACGCAGCAATTCGTCGGCTCTGTCCGTCTTTTCCCAGGTGAACTCGGGCTCTTCACGGCCGAAGTGCCCGTATGTCGCGGTCTTGCGGTATATCGGGCGTAAGAGATCAAGCATCTTGATGATGCCTTTCGGTCGGAGATCGAAAAGCTCAAGAATAAGGCGCTCGATCTTTTTTTCCTCAATCCTTGCGGTTCCGAATGTGTTGACCATGACAGATACCGGACTGGCCACGCCGATCGCGTAAGCAAGCTGAACCTCGCAGACCTCTGCAAGGCCGCTGGCAACGATATTCTTTGCGACGTACCGCGCCGCATAGGCGGCCGAGCGGTCAACCTTGGATGGGTCCTTGCCCGAAAAGGCGCCGCCGCCGTGACGCCCCGTTCCACCGTAGGAATCGACGATGATCTTGCGTCCCGTGAGGCCGCAGTCGCCGGCAGGCCCGCCGATCACGAACCGCCCTGTTGGGTTGACCAGAAATCTGATCCCCGTCGTATCCAAGTAGGGCGGCAAGAGCGGCTTAATGATCTCCTCAATGACACCTTCGCGGACTGTTTCTTGGGAGACTGCCTCGTCATGCTGCGTCGACAGGACTATGGTATCCAGCGCCACCGGGCGGAGACCCTCGTAGCGTACGGACACTTGAGATTTCACATCCGGACGCAGCCAGCCAAGCTGTCCCGTTTTTCGGACCTCTGCCTGTCTTTTCGTCAAACGGTGAGCGAGTTGGATCGGCAATGGCATCAATGTTTCCGTCTCGTTGCATGCGAATCCAAACATGAGGCCCTGATCCCCTGCCCCCTGCTCGAGATCCTGCCCTCGTCCTTCGTCAACTCCCTGGCTAATGTCGGGCGACTGCTCGGTGAGAGCCAGAACGACGGCGCAACGTCGACCGTCAAAGCCTATGGCATCGTCGTCATAGCCAATATCGAGTATCGTATCGCGGGCAACCTGGCTGTAATCGATCTGGGCATGGGTGGTGATCTCGCCAGCCAAAACGACCATCCCTGTCTTCACCAACGTTTCACAGGCGACGCGCGCCTTCGGGTCGGTCCGGAGAATGGCATCGAGGATGGCATCTGAGATGTTCTTGTCGGGGTGTCCCGCGCCGACGGATTCGGAAGAGAACACGAACTGCCTGGTCATGTATGCCTCGCTTCAAGTGTTGGGGTTAGCTGAGGAGTTTATGGACTGGGGTGGCTTATCGGTCGGTGATGCCGGGGACCTCGAACGCAGTGCAGAAGTTTGCAACCTTTCTTCGTACGCTCGCATGAACCTCCTGGTCATCGGGCTGGCGGCAGACCGAGTCGATGAAATCGGCGATTTGCGCCATCTCCGTCTCGCGCATGCCCATGGACGTCACCGCTGGTGTCCCTAAGCGAATGCCGCTTGTGAGCGCCGGATGCCGCCGGTCGCCCGGCACCATATTGCAGTTCGTAATGATGCCTGCCCTTGCCAGGCGATCGGAATACGCTTTGCCTGACAGCGGCCGGTTCCGAAGATCAACGATCAGCATGTGATTGTCAGTGCCCCCGGTGACGAGTTCATAACCTCGCTCCAGAAGCGCCTGGGCCAGAGCCATGGCGTTGTTGACGATCTGCTGACCGTAGATAGCGATCTTCCTTCTTCGACAGAATAAAGCCTCGACGGGGCCCACGGATTGACTTACGAGACGTGCTGGTGACGACGTCGCAATGGGCCACGGGATTCGGATGCGCTCCGGCGACAATAAGGCCGCTGATGTGCGCAATGTCGGCCACAAGATAGGCGTTCGCCTCCGCAGCGATTTCGGCCATTGCCGCGTAGTCAAAAATACGTGGATAAGCAGTTCCGCCGACCCAAATTAGCTTCGGGCGTTCCCGCTTGGCTGTCTCGCGCAATTGGTCATAGTCAATTTGCTGCGTCTTTTCGTGCAGCCTGTACGGGACTCGCTGATAATCGGTGCCGTAGAAGTTGACCGCCCAACCGTGCGTCAGATGGCCGCCTTCGGGTAAAGGCAAGCCCATGACTTTGTCACCGGGGCTCAAAAGCGCGCGATAGATAGCCTGATTGGCCGGGGAGCCGGAATATGGCTGGACGTTCGCGTGTTCACAGCCGAATAGCGCCTTCAAGCGCTCGATAGCGACGTTTTCAAGCTCATCGACGATCTCGTTTCCGGCGTAGTAGCGCGCACCGGGGTATCCCTCGGCATACTTGTTGGTGAAAATCGACCCGGTCGCTTCCAGCACCGCTGAGGAGGCAAAGTTCTCGGAGGCGATAAGTTTGAGGGTTGTCCGCTCCTGGCGCTCCTGTCTTAGAAGCAGTTCGTGAACGCGGCAATCGACCGCGGCCAGGCTAGCCCGTCTGTTGGTATCGGGCCGCGCGATGGCGCCGTCGGCGGAGTTGTCCATGATAGTTGCGCTCCAGTTGGTTCTACTATTCCACGATCAAGCAGCAGTCCCGTTGGACAACACGTCTTGAACCGCCTCGAGCCGCTCCAGGTCCAGCTTATGACAGCCATCGTCGTGGGGGAGGAGAACGACCAAGAATTGAACCAACGCTCCGTCCTTGCCCCCTGCATTGAGATGATATGAGGACCAAGGACGTTGTCCGTTGCCGCAAAGAAATTCGGCTCTGGCCAGCAGCCGGACATGTCGTGCAACGCGCTCCGACGAAGATCGAGAATTTCCGCTAGCTCGAAGACAGTCAGGTCGGCATGCGCGCAAAGGCCCAGGATCCGAAGGCGATCAAGGTGTGCTGCTGTCATTAGGCGATCGACAAGCATCAACATTGGTAAGCACAACGCCTAACAATCGAACCCTGGTCCTGCTGGTTTTGTCATTTCGCGCCCTTCGCAACTGCTGTTCGGCGGCGGACAATAAAAGGACACCAGATTTCTGCCGCCACTCAAAGTTGTGGTGACACTACCACTGACATGGATTTGCGGCCGCAAAGATTCCATGAATTTCTTTGAAGGATCTGTTGCAACGTCTAAACAAGAACGCAACGAGATTGGCGAGGCGCTTGTAAGTCGGCAAGCTGGCGAAACGCTTGGCCAAAAGGTAGGCGATCGGCGCCACCTTTCACCAGGCGACGTTTTAAGCTGCATGGTGCACCTAATCCGCCATCCTTGATTTCGTGTAACAGAAGATCGCAAGCCGTCATGCCGACGTCAGCGCCAACGAGCTTGCGAACAGAGCTCCACCGCGTCAGATCGAGCGACGCTGTTCCCTAGGCGACCGTTGGCCCACCTCCTGGCTTCACGGTACCTATAATGCCTCAGTCGGCCTCGCGAGGTGACGGCCGCGCTGCAGGCCACGGTCCGAGCACGCGAGTGGTGTTCGGCACCCACCAGGTGACGCAGACTGCGCCTGCTTCGAGAAGGCGCAATCGAAGCGGCTATCAACCCGATGTTCGCACCGCACTGTGTGGTGACGATGGCGGCTTTTGGAGCGCAGCACGACTGAAATGTTCCCATCCGGTTCACATTCATATGATCGAAAACGCAGGCTGGCTCAGGCGACGACATTGGCGATCTGTCCGATGCCGCTTTTTGTACGCAAGGTTTCACTCAGTCGGACATCCGACAAATTGTTGGATGTGAGACAAGGGGCCAAATCAGCAACCCCGTTGTTTTTAATCCAATTTCCTATCTGGCACGTTCTGTGCAGCGTGGCTTGCGAACGCATAAGCAAGAAGATTGTCCATGATCACGCTCACTGAAAACGCCGTCGCCGCCGTCAAGGCCGCGCTTTCCCGCGCAGACGAACCGGCAGAAGGCTTTCGCATAATGGTCGAGGCGGGCGGCTGCGCCGGCCTCAAATACCAGATGGGCCTGGAAAGCGTCTCTCGCGAGGGGGATGCCATCATGGAGGCGAACGGGGTCAAGGTGTTCATCGACTCAAGCTCCCAGCCGCATCTCGCCGGCATGACCGTTGACTTCGTGACGAACCTGGAGTCCTCGGGCTTTGTCTTCGACAATCCCAATGCGCGGGACAAATGCGCCTGCGGCAAGTCCTTCGGCTAGGCGTCAGAACGACAAGGATCGGCGCCGTGCGGGATGATACCGACAACGTCTACCTCATCAGTGACAAGGTCTATTTTATCAACCCCAACAATGTCGGCGCTTTGGACATCCCCAAAGCGGCCGGCAATGTCGGCGCAGTCGCCTATGGCGATGGGCTCAAATTGACGATGGCTTTCGACCGTAAGACGCAAACGATCTTCGCCGCAACGTTCCAGACCTTCGGCCGCGGCTCGGACATAACCGCTTCCTCGCCGCTTGCCGAGTTCATCGTCGGCAAGACCATCGATGAAGTCCTTCAGATCACCGATGAGCACATCGCGGATTTTCTCGGCGCCATGCCGCACACTACATACTCAGCGCTCGACCGCCTCATTCTGGAGCGCGGCTTGCGGCTGATGAGCGAGTTCTTCCGTGCTGTGAGGCAGGCTTTCGAGGAGACGCCAGGATTCTCACGCCTGGTCCTCGTCAAGGGGTCATCACCATGAGCGACGTGATAGCGGCATTTCTTGTGGTGATAGGCTTCGAGGAACCAGAGATCCTTCCCCACCGCTTCCACCCGCCGAAACCTGATCCCGCGTGGAGTTCGGACGTGTTGGTTTTCCGCATCGGGCCCCGACGGTGGAACGAGCTGCAAAGCATGCGGCGGTACATTTCCCACCTTTTGCCGCGTCTCGTAAGCCGGCAGAAATGTTCCCTTGCTCGCTCCAAGGCCGCTTAAGCAATGTCATATGCGGTCAAGGAAATTTTCTACACTCTTCAAGCTGAAGGACGAAATGCCGGGCGGGCTGCCGACAGACAAGGGCTTTGTCATCGATTTCTTCGATGTTGAGGCTGTGTTCGGACCGCTTCTGCAACGTCTCGACCATCAGTATCTGAATGAGATTGTGGGTCTCGAAAATCCGAGCGCGGAAAACATTGTAGTCTGGATCTGGAACCAAACCAAGCCGCTTATTGGCCAGATGTGCTCGGTAACGGTCTATGAGACGCCGCTGTGCTGGGTTGAATACGAGGGTTGACCTGATGCAACGAGATTCGGGAACCGCACTCGTCCTATTCTCCGGCGGGCAGGATTCGACAACCTGGGCGCTGGAGAACTTCGAGCGCGTCGAGACAATCGGCTTCGCCTATGGGCAGCAGCACCGGATCGAGCTCGATGTGCGGCCATACCTGCTCGGGCGCATTCGAAAAGACTTTCCGGCCTGGGGTGGACGACTAGGCGAGGACCACATGATTGACATGACCGTGCTCGGCCAAATCAGTGATACCGCGCTCACGCGCGACGCCGAGTTCGCAGTGAACGCGAACGGTCTAGCAAATACCTTCGTGCCTGGCCGCAACCTTCTGTTCCTCAGCTTTGCGGCCGCGATAGCTTACCGGATCGGCGCCAAAACACCTCGTGATCGGCGTGTCCGAGATATCATTTCGGCTACCCGGATTGTCGAGATGACGCAGTTAAAGCGATGCAACTTCCCCTGAACCTTGGAATGGAGACGCGTTTCGTCATTCACACACCCCTCATGCGGCTGGACAAGGCGCAGACCTGGGCGCTGGCGGATTGGCTGGGTGGCGAGCCGCTGGTGAAGCTCATCTGCGAAGAAAGTCACGCCTGTTATAGCGGAGACCGCGAGCATCGACATGGCTGGGGTTTCGGTTGCGGGACCTGCTTCGAGTGTAATCTTCGCGCAGCAGGATGGGAGCATTCCGATCCCGCAAAGAGGCACCCTTGGCCTCCGGTGAATTGACGTGAGCGCCCGGATCCAGGCCGACGGTGGCAATCTGTTCCGTAGATCGTTTCCTTCTCTTGTGGTGTTCAGCACGACCAGGTACGCGCCTACGATGCCGTTTCGAAGGGGCTGTTCCATACCATCGACCTTGATGATCTTCGCCGTTCCCGTGGTGCGTTGGCAGCAAACATGGCGAGCAGGCTGCCGTTGTTATGCTTGATCCCGGTCGGACTGAGCGTGGAGCGTACTGCCGAGAAAAAGGAGGTTGTGGTTTCGGCGAGAGGCGGTTGATGCCGCAGTCTGCCCTTATGTAGAGATCGTCCATGCACGTCCATAACAAGCATGGCCGCACCCATCGGCATCATTGAAGCGACGAATGACGACCTCATCGGCAATCGATGCCGGCGCCTGCGTAAGCCGACGCGGCGCAGGCGCCTGCGGCGAAGCGATGTGCGGGTATCCCTCCCTGGCCTACCTCGGCCCAATCAAAGGATTCCTGATACCCGTCAATCGCGCCCTGCAAATGCGGCCAGTAGAGCACCTTGGCGGTGCTACACCGGTAATAAACCAGTTTTGCTTTGAGAAGGTGCCTCTCTTGCTTGCCCGCAGCGAATATCTCCGGCAAAAATTGGCTGCAGCGCGTCGCGCTCAGCGCTGGCTGGGCGGAGCTGGTCCGGGTTGCGAAGCCCAGCGAGCGCGGATCGTCTTGGACGATGTGGTGATCAGCCGCGGTTCTTGAAGCGCCAGGATTCATGTCCGATTTCGATAATCTGTGAGCTGCGGGTTCCGCAGGACCGGCAAGGGCGCTTCTCCACCGAGCTGTTTGAGCGCTAACCAGCGTTCCGAACGCGCCTTGGTGGCCACCCTTGCGGAAATGACGTGCAGGGCGTATTGACCCGCAAGGTCAAGGCGATCACCGAGGACTTGTGCGGCCATGTCTTCTCGGCCTCGTCGATCTCGGCCATCGACAAGCGGCTGTACGAGAGCCTGAAGGCCTTTGCCAAGCGGCCGCTGCAAGAGCCCCTTGCCTATCTCATCCTCGACCCTCGCTGCGAGAAGGTGCGTGAAGCCGGCATCGTCACGAGCCAGGCGGTGCTGATTGCGCGTCGGCATCGACTGGGACGGGCGGCGCCAGCTCCTGGCTGTGGAGATGGCCAATCGCGAGAGCCGTTTGGCCTGGAAGGACTTCCTCGTCGGCATGAAGGCGGGCGGCCTGAGGGGCGTCGAGCTGGTCGTCTCCGACGACCATGCCGGCCTGGTCGCGGCGATCGGCGAGGTGATCCAGGAAGCGGCCTGGCAGCGCTGCTACGTGCACTTCCTCAGGAAGGGACTGTCAGGAATGCGCTCGACCATCTGCCGCGCAAGCACGCCGATGACTGCCTGCAGGAGTTGCGCTGGCTCTATGACCGGCGCGATCTCGCCGATCCCGCCGCGTGGCTGGCCAAATGGTCGGCGCGCTATCCGCGGCTGATGGCCTGGGGTGGAAGAGAGCATCGACAGCACGCTGACTTGCTTCCGACTGCCGCGTCAGCACCACAAGCATCTCAAGTCAACCAACAAGCTGGAGCGCCTCAACGAGTAAATCCGCCGGCGCACCTATGTCGTACGCATCTTCCCCAACGCCGAAAGCTGCCTGCCCCTCGTCAGGGCGCTGGCTGTCGAGACCAACGAGAACTGGATGGAGGCCAACCGCTACATCAACATGGACGACCTGCGCGAGCACAAGAAGCTCGCTCTACGCCAAGCCGCATGACCAGCAGCATGGCCGCCCCTTTTTGCAGAACTTGACGCACACAACCCAAACAGAGCGCCCCCGAAGGCCCGTTGGCTGCCATGTCGACCAGGCCAATCGGTGGTGACGGTTCTAGCTCCGAACGATTCGCCGGTGACGCAGGGCGGACTCTCACTTTTTAAAGGAGGAAATCTCTGTACCCTCCGTTCATGAGCCAGCGGCCGCGAGAGACGGCGCGGCGAATGCGGTCGCGCAGATGGTTGCGAGGATCCCTCCAGTCGGCATGGACGCGCAGTTCACCAACCAGCGCTTCGGCGAGCTCGCGATGTGACGCTCCAGCAAGTGAACCGTCGAGCGCACGAAGAACGAAGGTCAAACGGGGACCGCGTCTTTCCGTCGGAAACAAGCGGGCGGGCAGGTGTTGACCCAGACTTAGAGCATTGAGGCACTCGAGCGCCCTCAGGCGGGGCTTCGAAAGCCTTGCTGGCCAGATCGCCTCGGTACGGAGGCAAACAGAGTGCAAGATGTCCGCGCCAGAGACGGCGAGCTGGAGCGTATGCTCCACATGGCGAAGAAGAACATGCTGGCTTTTGTCGGGCGACAGCACCACCGTCGCAGCACATGGCAATGCCGAGAGATCGAACGGCAATGTCGCCCACGATGCTGACAGCTGTTCTGCGATGACCGGCAGCACATGGACGCACCAGATTGGAGACCAGAATACGAGCGAATTTCGCCCATAAGCCTCGGCGAAACAGGACACCCCAGCGCGACAGGTCGCCGGCCGACGCGACCACCTCGAGAAAGGGGTGGTAGGACAAAGTTTTAGTCTGCTGGCTTGCAGCGGTCACTTCACGCCGAAATGCTGGATTGCGGCGCAAGAACTCCCAAGCCCATTCGCGCGGCGTCAGACCTGAGGTGTAATCGTATGATCTTTCATCGCACCAATCAGCCGGGCCTGTCACGAGAACTGTACGCACGACTGTGCTCCCGTGCCCGCCCCCAGGGAGGTCGAAACATCATGCCGCTTGGCAAAGCGCCGTCGGCGAAGGCACCATACCTCGATGGAGGCATTTCGTCGAAGCGTGTACCATCGGCACTTACGAGGGCAGAAGACGCCCGCAAACAGCGAGCAGACGGTCGAACCCGCGCAGCGACAGCCAGGGCAGCCGGAGCACGCCAAGGGAGTCGGTTTGATAGCGGTGATCGGCTCCTGCGTGGCGTTCCATACGTTCCTTGAAGGCGCAGTGGCGTGGCGGTGGATTGCACGCTCATTGTGGGCAACTTGTCGTAGCGCCGGCGCTATTAACTCAGTCATGGCAGGTCTCCTAAGGGGAAATTTCCGCCATTGGAGGCCAAGTTTCACGCCATGGCAGCCTGTATAGTTGTACAGGTTAAGCCGACTGTTCAGTCGAACGCAAAAACGACTTTCGAGGCGAGCAATCGCTCCTTTGGGTGGTGCCCACGGCAGCTGTTTGCGAGCGGCATGGAGATGGAGCGCGGCCAGGCTCCGCCTGTCGCGGCGGCAGGCGATTGCTCCAGGCAGAACTTGCCACGCCGCACTGTCCGTGGTTTGCGGGCAGCCAATGCGCGGCGTCAGCAAAACATCGCCGACCATTGGTCGTCTCGCATAGAAAGTCCGCCGAGCCGGAGCTCCCCTGTCTCCAGACCATATCGTACCTTGACCGGCGGCTCGCCAGCAGCTGAATGCCCTACCGGCCACTGCCATGTGTTTGCCCGATGCAGCTTGCTCGCGTGATCGACAGACTTCAGGAATACGATCGAGGGACGAGCAGCGAAGGTTGCTGGCAGGGCCTTGATAACACCAGGCAATAAGCAGTGCCCCATTCCTTGTCCTCGGATCTCCGCTTCTTTCCAGCTCGCGGCTAAAACCGCAGGCGCAGCCAGCTCGAGATGCCTGGGACCGGCGGCGATTGTGCGTAGCCTCTCGGCGGCCGCTTTGAACAGGATCGTGTAGAACCATCGCCTTGTTCTGGAAAGCGATCGCGGCGACCTCGGCCGGCCGCGTGAACACCACATGGAAGTAGGCAACCGGCAGCAACTCGTCCGTGTCGTCATGTCTCGTGCGCTGCGGCGCAAAGATGTGCTGGCATTCTTCGAGCGTCTACCGTCGTGCATATCGGCATCGAAGCATGCGGCTCGGATCATCATTGGGCTCGCGAACTGGCAAGTTTTGGCCGTGACGTGCGGCCGTTGCCGCCAGCGTATGTGAAGGCCTATGTGCGTCGCCAGAAGAACGACGTTTGCGTTGGAAGAAGAGGACCGCGTGAGCGCCGACAACGAGCAGCTTGCGCAGATATCGGTTTCCCATCTTGGATACTCGCCCCGGCCGCTCCTTTCCGCCTGATGAACTTTGCCGGGGCGTTAGCCCAAGGAAGGCCGCGAACTCACGCGAGCCCGAGAAGGGCGGAGATATCCTGGATACTTGCGACAAGCGCAGAGGCGGTCGCGGGACTGATGCCGGGAACGCTCATCAGACGGCGCGGGTCTCATCGGCTCTGGCGAGAGCCAGAATGGCCTGATCGCTTTGTCCGATCTCATTGATCGAGTTCGTTCAGCCGACGCACGACAGGCAACAGCGCCGAGCGTACGATCGCCGGGATCATGTCGTTGCTTTCCATGATGAGAACCGCCAGAGCACGAACATTGTTCGGTCCCTGCGCGGCGATGATCCCGATCTCGACCAGATGGCTGCGCAGGGCATTGAGCATTTGTGTACGCTGTGCCACCAAAAGTTCGCGCACCTTTTGGCGCATGAGCGCAGCCTGGCTCTCGACCGATCGCACCGGTACAAAGCGCATGGAGGGCCGCGTCACCGCCTCGCAGATGGCCGCTGCATCAGCATGCGCCCGGCGATGGCTTTTGGCTCGCACGTCAGTTCGGCTACGTTCCTGGCAGCGGCGCCAGATCGTCACGTGTTCTGAGCTTAGACCGGCGATCATCGGTCAGCCGGTCGACCATTTCCATGATGGCTTTGGCTAGGGCATCGGCCTCATGGGTCGAACTCAGCCGTCAGAGTAATTGCGTTTTTCCCTAGAGTGGCCAGCCGGCGCGCATTGTCTCGCGCGATAGCAAGAGCTGACATCAGAGCGCTGTTCTCAGGCCCGGCTTTGAGCTCGAGCAGCGTGATCTTCACCGTCGGCTTGCATCGGGCTTCAGCTTAAGCGGATCGGCGCCGCAGCCGTAGACCATCATGAGATCGGCCGAACGACAGTAGCGGACGTTGGCGGAAGTAGCGAGCAACTGACTCTTGGCTCAGAACGCGGGGGTCCGGCCGATCGAGAGGTCGGTTGTTCATTCTGATGATCGCGCATGGGTGGAGGCTGAACTGAAGGACGTCGGTGATCAAGCTCTGATGCGCGGATTGGTTTCCGCATTCCCGATTGTGCGTCCGGGGCTGTTCTTATCTTACCGCGGGCGTCGGTC
This sequence comes from Mesorhizobium sp. M2A.F.Ca.ET.046.03.2.1, assembly GCF_003952425.1. Classification (NCBI taxonomy): domain Bacteria; kingdom Pseudomonadati; phylum Pseudomonadota; class Alphaproteobacteria; order Hyphomicrobiales; family Phyllobacteriaceae; genus Mesorhizobium; species Mesorhizobium sp. M2A.F.Ca.ET.046.03.2.1. Next base: position 1,315,680 of record NZ_CP034449.1, read on the forward strand.
GGTCGATCTGCCGGCCACAAAGCGTCTGACGGGCATTCCCCTGCCGTGGTCCCGCCCCGCCCATGAGCAAAGGATGTGTGTCGCCTGCAGTGACTAGATCAGGTTGCGTGCTCCTCCCTGGCAAAAGCCCATATGAAGCCGACCAGTTCGCGGGCTATAGCCGTGCAGACCACTGTCGTCTTCTTGCCTCGTGCGCTCAACATTCGATAGCGGGCCGTCAGTCGGGCCTGCGCCTTCCATGCGATCTCTCTCACCCCTGGCGGCGCCTGCTTCCGTCGATACCGCTTCTTCGCGCCGACCTTCGGCGCATGCGTATAGGTCCATGCGCTCTCAACAAGCATATGACGAACGCGGCCATTCCCTGCCTTGGTAATGCCGCCCCGTCTGACTGTCTCTCCGGTCGACCGCTCACCAGGAACAAGGCCAAGGTAATGCTCTATCCGGGATGCCGCGGCGGGCCTAGAGGGGAGTGCCGCCAGCCTGCGCCGCCGGGAAACGCCCAACATAGAAGAGCTGCGCGGCTCTGACGAGGCAGGGAGCCGAATGGCTGAGACCCCTGAGCTTTGCCTTAGAAAAGCGGCTCATTCGCCGGCAGCCGTTGCGCGGCGAAGGCACCGACGCTAGCTATGACCGTAGGCTCAACAGAATCTCGCAAGGATCCGCCTCAAGCACCACAGTTACGTCGAGAAACTCAATGATATCGAGACGCCGCTCTCCACCCTCATACTTGGCCACGAAGGATTGCGGCCGGCCAAGCTTCTCGGCCACCTGAGCCTGTGTCATGCCTTTGGCCTTGCGCAGCGATATCAACCGGGCCAGAAACCGCTGGTGGCGGGCAGATCGAAGTGTTTTGGGCATGTAGGCGAACCGGTGAGGTAAAGACCGGCTCAGCCACTAATCCCGGTTCCGGATTATCCCATTTTGGGATATGCTGTCTTGAATCCAGCTATCAACATCCGAGGTTCGGCGGCAGAGATGAATCGATCAACGGGAACAGATGGGACCGAAAGCTCGGCACTGCTCGATCAGGTCCCATGGTCAGACAGCATCACGAGCTACGACAGGCAGCATTCCACTATTTACCTGCGCATCCTCGACGCCTGCGCCGACGATGCCAGCGTAGAGGAAATGGCGGAACTCATTCTCGGCATCGACCCCGTCCTTGAACCGGTGCGCGCGCGCAAGGCTGTTCGCAGCCATATCGACCGGGCGAACTGGATGGTAACGACCGGCTACAAGGAACTATTCGGCGGCTGACGCACGGCTGGAACTGTCACGTTTTCCGGCAAGTAACTCACGACAGTCACCGTTCCTGAGCGCACGGCCGGAGAGATGCGCCGGATGCGGTGGCGGAGGTGATCGCCAGTATCCGTCCAGTCGGCTTGCACTCGACTTCCCCAGCATTTCAGCGATCTCGCGATGTGAAGGTCCGGCAGGCGATCGGTGGATGCCCCGAAGAACGACGTTTAATCAGGGCCAGGCAGCACAAAGGGCATTGATGCACTCAAGCGCCACAGGCGACGTTTCAACGCCGCCGCGCACATGAAGCTAACTCGTCAGTGAAACCGAAACCCGAACGGGCCAGGCGCCCAATTGCCTGCCGGGTGGTCGTCACCCCAAGCTTCCGGCGAGCGTTGCCCAGATGAAAGGCGGCGGTGCGCTGTGTGATCCCCAGGATGCAGCCGATCTCCCAATCGGACTTGCCTTGTGCTGCCCACTGTAGGCACTCATATTCCCGCGGCGTTAGCAAGACACCCTCGATCATTCGATCGGCGGACAGTTTGCGGCGAACGAACATATGAAAACAGGTCGCTATATACGGGAGACCTTCTTCGTGGCGTGCTGCGGCGCGGAAAAATACGGCGTCGGGCTTGTCAGCGGCAAACGTTATCGCTGCAAAATTTCCTCGGCGGTCAATAATCGGGATCGTCATGCCGCAGCAGATGCCAAACTGCGCCGCTTCTTCGAAAACCTGAGCCGCTGCAGGCTCCTCGCCGCTCAGATCGGATCCCCAACGAAACGGGCATCCGCCACGGCGTGCACGCACAATGACCGGGTCGACGATCTGATACCGGTTCTCAAGATAGCGTTCTGTCCAGGGCGCCGGATAATTCGAGATCAGCGTGGGTTTGTCATCAGACCGGGGTGGCAAGGAAAGGTAAGCAAAAGCGAGCAGATCGAGTCCTGATGCGACATCGTTCAGGGCGTCGCGGAGATCCGTCTCGTCGACACTTTCTGAAAGCCGTTCCAAAAATCTCTCGAAGACAGTCTGCATGTTTGCCGTTCAGCAGCTTTCTCGACCTTCCGGCATCGGCTCACGCTAACATCACGCGGCAGCGGTAGGATATTGACAAGTGTGCAAGAACACTGCCGCGCACGACCTGCGTAGCCGGCGCTCCAGTGCCTCAGACATGGAAAATTGCAGGGTTGTCATAGTTAATGTATGTGATGGACGTCATCTAGACTAGGTTCGACATAATCCATATTGCTGCTCCCAGCGTATTAACTCGAAGAAGCGAGTTCACGATCCGGCGTCTCAAAAAAGGCGCCCTGCCGGTCGGGAGGTAAATCGGCAGGGCGCGCCGCCATAGCGTCGCGGTCGTTGGGGAACCGGACGTCAGCGGCAAGAAGTGACATCTTTCGGGTTCTGATCAAATGCATTCCCAACACCCCCTCAGATGCCTATGAGCTCATATGCGCCGGCGATCTGGCGTATGGACACGACATAGGTGGGTGTCCCGTGGTCGCCTTCACGCGACGTCGAACTCTACGCCCTGGGCGAGAGGCAGTGAGCGGCCGTAGTTGATGGTGTTAGTGGCCCGACGCATATATGCTTTCCAGGCGTCCGAGCCGGATTCTCGACCTCCGCCTGTTTCCTTTTCGCCACCGAAGGCCCCGCCGATCTCGGCGCCGGACGGGCCGATGTTCACATTGGCAATGCCGCAGTCGGAGCCGCGGGAGGAAAGGAAGGTCTCCGCCTCGCGCAGGTCGCTCGTGAAGATCGACGACGACAGACCTTGCGGCACGGCGTTGTGCAGCCGTAGCGCCTCATCGAAATCGCTGTAGCCTATAACGTAGAGGATTGGAGCGAAGGTCTCTCTTTTGACCGGACCGGTCTGGCTGTTCATCTCAACGAGCGCGGGGCGGACGTAGTAAGCCCCCTCGCCGAAGCCGGCATCGACCCGCTCGCCGCCAAATATCGTCCCGCCAGCTGCCTTTGCGAGGGCAAGCGCCGCCTGCAGCGCGTCGAAGGCCGCCTTGTCAATCAACGGGCCGACGAGCTTGCCGGATTCGAGCGGATTGCCAACTGACACGGATGCATAGGCCTTTTTCAGCCGCGACACAAAGCTGTCGTAGACGCTTTCATGCACAAACATGCGCCGCAACGTAGTGCAACGCTGACCGGCAGTGCCCATTGCGGCGAAGGCAACGCCGCGCAAGCTGAGGTCAAGATCTGCGGTCGCGGTGACGATTGCCGCATTATTTCCACCAAGTTCCAAGATCGCACGGCCGAAACGGGATGCGACCCTAGGGCCAATCGCGCGGCCCATTGCCGTCGAACCCGTGGCAGAGATCAACGGCACTTTAGGATGGTCAACCAGCACCTCCCCGATATCGCGGGCGCCGATCAGGACGCTGCACAGCCCTTCCGGGACGTTTCCGCCCTCCTCTTGGAAGCGCTTGGCTGCGCGGTTGAACAGGGCCTGAGCCGCCAGCGCGGTCAGCGGCGTCTTCTCCGAGGGCTTCCAGACGATGGAATTGCCGCAGACAAGCGCAAGCGCCGCGTTCCACGACCAGACGGCGACGGGGAAGTTGAAAGCTGAGATGATGCCGGTCACGCCGAGCGGATGCCAGGTCTCCATCATCCGGTGCTCGGCACGTTCGGTAGCCATTGTGAGGCCGTGCAACTGACGCGACAGGCCCACGGCGAAGTCGCAGATGTCAATCATCTCCTGGACCTCGCCTAGACCCTCTGAAGGAATCTTGCCTACTTCGATGGAAACGAGGCGCCCGATGTCGTCCTTGGCCGCCCTGAGCTCCTCGCCAAATAGCCGGATCAGTTCGCCGCGCTTCGGTGCAGGCACCAGCCGCCACTCGAGGAAGGCCGAATGGGCGTTTTCAATAGCTTCATCGGCGGTTGCGGCATTTACGATCTTCAGGAGGGCGAGCGTTTCGCCCGAAATTGGGGATTTCACAACGAGCTCACCAGCCGCAAGGGCAGCAGCATCGACGCCGCAGCGACCGAGGATCGCCTCGACCTCGCGGCGGAGTGACGAATTTGTGATCTGAGCTGCGCGCGAAGTCATCGTGTTTCCTAACGTTAGGGACGGGCGTCGAAGTCGCGGCGACGGGTGGACCATCAGTGATCCGATCTCGCAACATCGCGGAATAAGCAGAAGCGCAGCGTCTGCGTCCACTCCGGGCTAGTTGCTGCGGGAGGGGCCGAAGCAGCGTCCTCCGCATTCGGCTATTTCGGTGACCTGCATGCGATCAAAGCATCATCTGGCCGGCCTTGATATCGACATTTGTTCAACAATCCATTCCAAATGGGAATGAGGAGCAAAATTGAAGCACCTTGACGGAAACAGAAGACAAAGCGCATTTCGTCATAAGCTTAGGTCGAGTGCGATTTGTCTGACGCCGAGGTTAAGCCGAAGGTGGCGATGCAGAAATGGAACGCGATCCTTACAGCGCGCGATGGTCTGTCGCTTACCCTCTAAATGAGCTTCGACGCGAGCTCGCGCAAAGAATTTCCTCATAGAAGGTAGAACTAATCCAGCCCGCTACAATGCGTTTGCGAAGCAACCTTGAGCCCGTAGGAAAGACGACTGTTGGGCTACTTTCGGAACTCTTTCTGCTGAAGATGCCGGTGCCGTAATCGAACGACCGATGAGCCATCTCGCCTGTGCAGGTTGGGGCTGCAACACACTGCGTTACATGGAAGAACTCCAGGCAGCGGTGCTCGGGGATGTTGCTTCGGGATCTTTCTATCCTAAAAACTCCCATTGAAAATGAAATAACTGAAATGTATTAGAGCAGCGGGAACTGTACTGCCGCTCATTGAAGGTGTTGGACCTGTGCAATCAATAGGTCACCGCAATCGTCCGTCCTATGCGCTTTTGCGCAGCTTTGAGTGCGCTGCGCGGCACGACAGCTTTACCCAAGCGGCGGAGGAGCTTCATCTTACGCAAAGCGCTGTCAGCCGACAAGTTAAGGAACTTGAGGAGATGATCGGTGTGACACTGTTTCGGCGCGTAGGCCGGCGCGTCTCATTAACCGAGGCTGGCAAACAGTTTGCGGCGGATCTGGCGGTCGATCTTGAGAACCTTAAGCAATCGGTCGTGCGGGCGATTGCCGCCGGCGAGCGAAATTCGACGTTACGTGTCGGTATCCTGCCGACATTTGCCAGTCGTTGGCTCATTCCCAGATTGGCGGGGTTTGTGAAAGATCATCCCAACATCGAAATCAGGCTAGAGACCCGAACCGTACCGTTCGACCTCACACGAGAGCGCTTCGACGTTGCGATACATTTCGGAAGAGCCAACTGGCCAGACGCGCGAATGAATAAGTTGTTCAATGAGGAAATGCTGCCAGTTGCATCGCCAACCTTCCGCGATGTGTACCTGATAACCGAGCCCGTTCGCCTCGCGGCTGCTCCGCTTCTGCACCTCATTACTCGCGAAAGCGCGTGGATTGACTGGTTCGCCCTTAAAGGAATCAGCGACAAGCGGCTGCTGGGCGGTCGACATTTCGATCAGTTTTCCATGATCATCTCGGCTGCCGCATCCTCGCTCGGTGCCGCGCTCCTACCCAAATACCTGATTGAAACGGAGCTCGAGCGTGGAATTTTGATCCCGCTAAGCGACACGCCTCTGAAGACGCACAACAGCTATTTTGTAGTCAGCGCAGCAGGCGACGTTAACGCCCAGGTAAACGCATTTACGCGCTGGCTGATCTCGACTGCACGGCGGACCATGACAATGGCTCGAACGTAGCTCCTCGCCATTGCACCGGCACGTTGCGCCAATCTCGAATTGCCCCTCCCGCCTGCTCAATCGCCATACCGGCTGGTCGCGGAATGCTTGCAAGTGTTCGGATCCGCTTGCGGCTCCCGCCTTCGCACCGAAAATCGTAACGTCGGCCGCAAAACTGGTTGTAAACAGCTAGCAACGGAAGTACCGACGTGAGCACGTCCCTCGTGAAGCCGTGAACCGGCGCTGCCAGCCCCGAACTCGAGCGTCGTAAAGCCTCGGGGTAGGTCTGGTTTCGTGGGGCACTTCACACACCCTCAAGCGCGATGGCAATGCCCTGGCCGACCCGATGCACATCGTTGCTAGCGCCAGCCGCGCGCCGCGCCCGGCGATTTCGAGCGTAAGAGAAGATGAGCTTTTTCGCCATCCCCAGCCCCACCATCTGGTCGTAGACCAGATCCGGCGTCATGCGGATCAGGGTCAATTCCCGTCGTCCCTGCCGGATCGCCTCGTGCGTCGCTGCATGCGGTATGAGATGTGTGAAACCCTCAAACGCCACGTTGTCACCGTCGAAAGGTTCTCCGCAAGGGCTTCGGCGAGAGAGCAGAACTTCAGCAAGACCGCGGCTCCGGGTTTGACTGTTTCGCGTCGCGCAAAATCCGGCTGCGAAAAGCTCGAGTTACAGGTAAGGCTTGATTTTACGCAGGGCGACGAGCACCACAGCCGCCATGTCATCGATGTCCTGGTCCGACATGGCAGTGGACAGGAAACCTGTGCCCGTTTCGACCATGAGGAGGCCGCCATCGAAAAGATGCCCAACGAATGCAGAAAGAAGCGCAGCTTTCTCCGGCGACAGGTAAGCCTGCCTGTAGTTCTCAGGCGCATCCGCGCATAGATGGATCCGAAACATCGATCCTCGGCCGGTGACACAAGCAGGCACGTCCGCTATCCTGATCGCCTCGCCGATTGAGCTTCGCGCGCGCTCGCCCAGTGCGTTGAGCTTCTCAACAGCTTCCCGGTGGTACAACTTCATTGCCGTGAGGCCGGCTATCATTGTGATTGGGTTTGCCGAGAAAGTGCCAGATAGCGGAAAAGGCGCCGGCCCATTTAGTGGGTTCAAGACTTCCATCACATCCGCGCATCCTGCAATGCCCCCAACGGGAAAGCCACCCCCGATCATCTTGCCTAAGGCGGTGATATCCGGCTGGACATCGTACCATTGCTGCGCCCCGCCGAATTTGGACCGGAACGTGATCACCTCGTCGAAGACGAGAAGCGCTCCGTTCTGTTCGGTCCAGCGTCTCAACGCTCGAACGAAGTCTTCGGCGGCCTGTATTACACCTATGCGATGGGGAAGCACATCGACGAGCACGCACGCCAATTGATCGCGGTGCTCGTCGAGGATCTTGAGGCCGCGCTGCACGTCGTTAAACGGGATCACAACGACATCGTCGAGTACTCGCTGAGGCGTTCCGCGAGATACCGCAACGCTGGACGGGCGGTCCGCCTGTCCCCAACTGTCCGGCTTGGCCGTCTGGCTTGCCTCGGCATAGTCGTAGAGGCCGTGATAGGCGCCTTCGACTTTTGCGATCTTCGGCCGCCGGGTGAATGCCCGCGCAGCTTTGAGGCTCGCCATGACCGCCTCCGTTCCCGAATTGACGAAGCGGATTCTCTCAAAGGCAGGATTACGGCTGCAAATGTACTCGGCATAATCGATCTCGGCTTCGGTCCCGACAGTAAAAGCGGTTCCTTTCCGCAGCTGCTCGCTGACAGCAGCAATGATCGGCGGGTGCGCGTGGCCGTGAATTAGCGACGCCACATTATTCGCAAAGTCGATGCGACGGACACCCTCTACATCGTAGACGTAGCACCCTCGCCCTCGCTCGACGTAGATCGGATGCGGTTTGCGCAGAATGGTGTTTCGGCTGCATCCGCCCGGCAAAACGGACTTGGCGCGCTCAAATAGGGCAGCACTCTTGGATATTCCCGAGTATATGGCGTCCATGCGGATCTCCCGATAGCGTCTAGCGCTCTAGATGGCTTAACTTGCCCTCTACTCCATCCCATGTGGCTGCATCGGGAAGCGATTCCCCGGAATCGGTTATGTTGGGCCACAACCGCGAAAGCTCTTCGTTGAGCTCCAGGAAGTGCCTCATATCTGCAGGCAAATCCGTGTCCCGGTAGATGGCCTTTGCCGGACAAACCGGTGTACAGGCATCGCAATCAATGCATTCGTCGGGGTGAATAACGAGGAAGTTAGGTCCCTCGTGAAAGCAATCGACCGGACACACATCGACGCAGTCGGTAAATTTGCACTTGATGCAGTTCTCGGTGACGACATAGGTCACGCCGGCCCCCATACCCGTTTGGAAATAGCAGATCGTATCCGCCGCTACTCCGCAGCTTGCAGGAATGCGGGCCTGATCCCGTACATGGAATAAAGGCCAGCCTCATCGAAGATAACGCGATCATCATAGCCGCCGAACCATATTGCATCCGGGTTTCTGCCGACGATTGTCACCTTGCACCGATCGCGTGCATCAGCGGCCGAACGCAGCAGCTTGAAGATAACAACGCCTTTTTCACCGCCAGGGACGCCCGGCACCGGCTCGTTGGTGACGGCCGCCACTTCGGTCTTGCCCTTGTAGTGGGTAATCGAAAGCCGCGCATGGGCCTCGACCCCCGACAAGCCCTTCTGCGATTCGTTCAGGATCTGCCACGCTCGTTCGATTGGCACATTGAACGCCTTATGCCCGACTATGTCGCGACCGCAGAAGAAGTAGTGATTGTTGATTCCGTTTCGGAGCATCTCGCGCTGCATGATCCGCAGCGCCTCGGCGTCGTCATTGATATCGCGAATAATCGGCGACTGATTGTGGATGGTGATCCATTCGCGCCGGGCAAGTTCCTTGACTGCAACCCGGGTTTCGGCGATCCATTCCAAGCCACCGCCAGGATTGTCGAGGTAGCCGCCATCCGGTGTCCTGCGGAGGAACTCGTCAGGATGATTGAAGTGCACCATCATTCGCAGGCTGACCTCCGGATAAGCTTGATGAAAGGCATCAAGCATCGCAAAGAAAGTCTGATCGAACCGCTGCGGATGGAAAGCCAACTCCTTGGTCCCGATGCGGATATTCTCGACGCCGGCTTCCGCGAGCCCGCCAAGCCAGGCAGCGATGTTTTTGTTCCCCAGAACCATGGGATCGCCGCCTGACATAAGAATCTCGCGAAGCTTTTCACGGCCGCTTTCTGGATGGAGGCCGCCATTCGCGGTTACCGCCCTGTTGTGCTCGCGAATGTATTCGACGATCTCGCCGAGCTGCGCCAAGCCCTTAGGAGCAACGGTCCCATCCTCGCGAGCGATCTCTTTGCGGCCGATCAGCTCCTCGCGATAGCAGAAGCGACAGTGAGCGGAGCAGGTGGACGCCACATACAGAAGACCAAGCTCATACTTGTGGATCAGCCCTTCGCGCGGGCTGTAGGTCATTTGCTTGCCCGGATCTTCGGCACCATCGAGATCGTAGGTTTCTTTCGGACTAGCTTTTACGAGAGTCTGCATGGGCCGGCTGTATTGCGCCTGCTCATAATAGTGCCGCGTGATCTTGATCGGCATCCGCACCTCCAGATCTCTCGGGGTGTCTTTCAACTCGAGAATCTGGTCGAGTTCTTCTTTGGAATAGAACCCCCGCATGTCCTGGGACACGTCACCGCTGGCGAATTTGGCTATGCCGGTGATGATCTGCCGGTCGTATTTGCCGTTGACCACTTTTCCCAAAATTCCTGCTCACGCTGCGAGGGCATGTATTTATGAACGGTAATCACGCCGCGCCTCCAAGGGTATTCAAGTCCGAGAAGACACAGCATGACGCCTGTCTCGCACCAACTTGTTGATTCACTTCCTCAGTGTTGGATGCCGCAGCCGGACTTACAAACGTATATTAATCACGAGTCAGTAACTTCTTCTCATGAGGACGGTCCTTGGTTCCTTTGGGACCGCAGCTGCGTTGGGGTCGGCGCCCGGCCAACGCGCATGGCGATGCCGTCGATTTCAAACTCGAGCACACTGGCGTCTCGGGTGGCTTTCCATCTTCGCTGTTTCGATGGAAGCCTAGTTGAAGATCCGGCGCTAGCACCGCCGCCGGGCACGAAAGCAAGTGAATTTTGTCCAACCGCAGTTGCCTGTTGCGCGCTTCGCGGCGCAAGGCGAAGACCTGCTGCGGCCTGAGATGATCGGCCGGCGACCTCGGAAGCCTTTGATTCAGCTCCAGCACAAGCCGAACTCCGATTCCAATGTAGAACCGGCACCTCACAGATCGAAACCACTCCCGAGAGTTGGTCCAGAAACACCGCTCTTAGGATCCGGGGCGGAATGGGCAGCAGCAGGCGAACGGATTTTGCGACATTGAGACAGAAGCAGACCTGACGCTCGAGGTGGCAGCAGAACATCTCGAAGCGCCCCGGTCGTCCTGCTGCTTTGGAATATGGAAGTCTTATTATTGCATCATTGCATCTCAACCTTCTCCAGTGAACGTCAGCTCGGTCGGCCAAGCGGTCGTGCCTCATTCCGGAAAAAATTCAGTCAGTTGAAACTGTTGCCCTGAGCTTGCTAGGCGGTTGACCATAAGCTTCACGGAACAGCCGCGAGAAATGCGAGAGGTTTTCAAACCCGACCTCCACGGCGATCTCAACTAACGGAACCCTGGTCTGCATCACGAGGCGCCTCGCCCTTTCCAGACGCACCTTTTTGTACGCAAGTGCCGGCGATATCTTTGTTTTCTTCATGAAAAGGCGCTCGAGTTGCCTCCGAGATAGTCCGACTGAAGCTGCCAGCTTGGAAATGGGGATTGTATTCTCAATGTGGCTCTCCATGATAATGAGAACCGCTTTGAGCCGCGGGTCGTCGCATTCGATTGAAAGGGGTCTGCGCGGCTGGATGTTTAAAGCCGAGCGCGCCTTCTCAATCTGCAGCACTTCGAGTGCGTTTCTCTCGGCCTCTGCACTGATATGACGTCTGACGATTGACGCCGCCATATCTGCCGCGCTGCTGCCCCCGGCGCATGATCCCCTGCTACGATCGAGATTGAATATACGGTCCGCCCGGACCTGGTGGCCCGGAAAGCGCTCGCGGAAGGTGTTATAGTGGAGCCAGCTCACACAGGTATGATGCTGCTTCATCAACCCAGCCTCGGCCAGGATGAACGTCCCTGTACAGACGCCGATTAATGGAACGTTCTTGGCTGCGACTCTCTTGAGATAGCTGACTGTCTCGTTGTCAACTGGAGATTCACTTTTTAGGAGACCGCCCACGACTACGACATAATTGAACTCAACAGGGTCCACGAAATCCGATGTCGGCGCGACCTGCACCCCGCAACTGGAGGGGATCAAGCGCGGGGTGCTCCCCAGAACCTGCCAATCGGCGAAAACCCTACCGGATTTGTCGGCCACGTCACTTGCCAACCTGAGAATGTCCACGAACAGCGCGAACGCAGAAAGAGTAAAAGAGCGGCCAAGGATGAAGCCAATTTTCAATTGGCCGCCCCCTGGAACTTCATTCGCTGACTTCATGACTGTTTTTTACGTAGTCTATCGGACCTGGAACTTCACGCCTTGAGCGAGCGTGTCGCGCATTTGATATGCACTGTACGTGAGCTGCGCGGCAGCGAGGCCCGCGAGGCCGAACGTACGGGTCAGTCCAAACCTAGTGAAGCTCTTTGGCACCGGTCTGCCCTCGGCTAGTGCTGCGGCGATTGTTTCACCCGCGACCGTGGTCGGCGCTATCCCATGCCCTCCGAATGCGACCGCATGCCATAGGCCATCAGCGGTGCGACCAATCTGCGGCATCTTGTGGCGCGCGTAGCTCATCATCCCCCCCACGCGTGATCGATTTGAACGTCTTTGAGCTGCGGGTACACGCGTTGAAGGTCACGCCGGAGTAGGCGCGCGATGGCGCCTGGATCACGGTTGAACACCGAGATTCGCCCTCCCCAAAGAATTCGTGTGTCCTGTAACGGTCGATAGTAATCGAACGCGAAGCGCGTATCATAGACTGCATGCGAAGCATCAATCGCCGCGGCAAGGCGGGCACCGAGCGGCTCAGTTGCAATCACGTAGGTCGCGATCGGCAGTATGGCTCGCTCGATTTGGGGTGATACGCCCCGCGTGTAGGCACCGCCTGCGAACACGACATCTTTCGCCCGCACCGCGCCTTCCGGCGTACGCACGACGAAGCTCATGCCGTCGCGCTCAATCGCGCAGGCCGGGGATTGCTCAAAGACACGCGCGCCCCCTTGCATAGCCGCTTGGGCGACGCCGAGCACGTACTTGAGTGGATGGAAATGAAACGCGTTGGCCTCAAATAGACCACCGTGATAGCGCCTAGTCCTCAACCGTGAGCGAAGCGCTTCCGTCGCGACCGGCTCCCATATGATGTCAAATTCTCGCTTCATCAGCGAGCGCAGTCCGTCCAGCCGAGACTGATCGTCGAACCAGTTTGCCAACATCACGCCGCGGTCGACGATGTCGCAGTCGATGGCGTAGCGAGCAATCCGCGCGCGGATCAAGTCGACCGCGTCGATTGTAAGCCGGTACAGGCGACGTGCCTCGTCGCGCCCGAGCGTGAGCAGCAGCTCGGCGTTGTCGAGGCTGTAACCGCCGAAGACGAATCCGCCGTTGCGGCCCGATGCGCCAAAGCCGACCCGCTCGCCCTCGAGAACCACGACGTCGCGCACACCGCGTTCCACGAGTCCGAGCGCAGTGCATAGGCCGGCGAGCCCGGCACCGACGATGCAGACCTGCGTGTCCAGTGTGCACGTCAGTTGTGGGTAGACCTGACGGGAAACAGTTGCCTCGTAGAAATTTTGCATTGGAATCAAAAATTTGGAGAAATCAGAAACCAGGAACCAGGAACCGGATGGGTCCCGAAGTAGGGGAGTCTGAACGTGTCATTTGCGTTAACCCGACGACTGGTGGCTGCGCTCTCGTGAGTGTGCATCGGTTTGGCAAGTCCCCGCCAACGAGCGACATCTTCGTCTTTCCGGGTACTCTGATGGCTGGATGACGTGCAATGGGACGCTAAGTGACTTCCTGTCTTCAGTGTAGAGATAAACTCCGCCCACCTTACCTCATGCATCGCACACCCTATTCTGCTTCCGCGCATTGATGATCGGTTTCCGGTGCAATGAGGCCCCTGATATAAGGGGGTTGGAGGGGTGATTGCTTGGCTTGTTGGCCAGCTGGATGGCGTCACTAGAATTGTTCATAGCTATTGTGTACTCGTCGAAATGGCCGACGCGGCGCATCGATCGCTCTCGCTCAAAGCATTCGCTGAATCCACAACCTGGAGGTCAGTCATATTGCCGTACGGGCACATTGGAGCTTCCAATGATCGTGGATTGCGGCAGACTAACTGCCCGCCCCGCGCCCGTTCAGCCCGCGTCACCCTACTCGGACCGGGATACGCGCCTCGAGACTATTGAAAAACCACACGAGGAATCCCGTTAGGACCATGTACGCCAATGCCAGCAGGAGTAATGGCTCGTATATGACGAATGTGTCCTGACGAACCCGGAGAGCGACGGAATAGAGGTCGATAACCGTGATCGTAGCGACGAGCGGTGTCGCTTTAAGTTGGCCCACTGTTTCACCAGCCAACGTCGGCAACGCCTTATGGATTGCTAGCGGCAACCACACCCGGTGAAATAGTTTCCAACGGCTCATACCGAATGCGCGTGCGGCCTCGAGCTGGCCGCGCGGCACGCCAGCCAAAGCACCGCGCATAATCTCGCCCACATATCCTGCGAAGGACAGTGTCAAAGCGAGTACAGCGTAGGGCCACGCCTGTCGAACGACGGACCAGAGATCGGATTCGCGAATCCATGGATATTGCGGGAAGAGCGAGCCAAGCCCATAATAGAGCAACCAGATTTGCAGAAGCAATGGCGTGCCCCGAATGACGGTGCAGAAGGCTTTCGCTGGAAGACTGAGCCAAATCGGCCCCGTCACTTGTGCGAGTCCAAGCGGCACAGCTAAAACAAATCCAAAGATACTGGTCACGATCAGAATCCAGATCGTTCGCCATAAACCGACAATCGCAAGCGTGTTGTAATCGGCAAGCCAGTCCCATCGCATGAAGACAGCTGCTAAGGTGATCAAGGCGATGGCTATCGCGATCAATGCAATGCGATGTGGCGCCAACCAGGCAACCGGGCGCCAACTCGCGGAGGCAGTGGGGGAATAGGTCATCAGCGGCTCTCCGCTATCGGCGGCTGGCCGCGCCTCGCCCAATGCTCGACGCCTCCAATCAGAACGTTGGAGATCAAGGTGAGGAATAAGTAAAGCATGCCAGCGGCCATGAAGAACGTGAAGTAGGCTTTTGTAGCGCCCGCAGCCTGTCGTGTTTCGAGGGTCAGTTCGTTAAAGCCGACAACGGCCAGAAGAGCTGTGCTCTTGAATGCGACCACCCAGAGATTCGCAAGACCTGGGATTGCGAAGGGCAGCATCGCAGGCAGTGTGATGCGTCGCATCAGCAACGTAGGCGTCATACCAAAGGCTCGTCCCGCCTCGATTTGGCCTTGCGGTACCGCGAGGATCGCGCCGCGCAGCACCTCCGTTGCGTATGCACCTTGTACGAAGCCGAGCGCAACGATGCCTGCTACGGGCCCGCTGACATCGATCCGTCCGGAGCCGACAATGTCCAGGAGGCGATTGATCAGGTCCGGAACCGCGAAATAGATGAGCAGAATTAGCACGAGTTCTGGCACCGCTCGGATGAGGGTGGTGTAGACTTGAAGCAAATCGCGGAGCACATGTCCACCATAGAGCTTGCCGTATGCACCGCCAGTGCCAATAAGGAGTCCCAAGGAAAAGGCTCCGACGCCGATCTCGACTGAATTAATGAATCCGCGCAGCAGATTTCCGCCCCATCCAGGCGGCGCAGGTGCAAGCAACTCGAAAATGCCGGTCTGAGCCAGCGGCAAAAATAGATAGTCGATCATAAGCGCTTCCCTTAACAGCATTGAGAATTACCCTCACCAAAACCTGGCGTTCACTGGTGTGCGAGGAAGGACGCTGTCCTCTCTCCCGTCTGGGAGGAAAGGTGACTGGGCGTGAATTTGTCAGGAAAATTTCACCAAGGAAAAAGTGTCTTCAGCCCCCATAGATGTCGAAATCGAAATACTTCTTCGTAATCTCGTCGTACTTACCGTTTGCACGAATTCCCTTGATCGCAGCGTTGATCTTTTCCTTGAGCGCGGTGTCTCCTTTGCGCAGACCCGCCCCGACGCCCGGCGCCATAATATCAGGATCATTCGCAACCTTGCCTTTAATCTCGCAGCAAGCCTTGCCCTGTTCAGTTTTCATGAATTGATCAATGGTAAGCGGGCTGGCGAGAATGGCGTCGATCCTGCCGGCGACTAGGTCCTGATTGATCTCATCCTGTGTCTGGTACGTTTTCATTTCGGCCAACCTGTCTTTGAAATGCTTGCTTGCGTAGACTTCGGCATTGGTAGAGACTTGAATTCCGAGAATCTTGCCCTTGAGGCCTTCAGGGGTAGGATCCATCGCAACGCCCTTTGGGGCGGCAATCGTGTATCCGCTGTCACTAAAGTACTTGTCGGAGAAGTCGATCGTCTTTTTGCGCTTCTGTGTGATTGACATCCCGGCCATGATGACATCGATTTTCTTGGACGTCAGAGAAGGAATGATCCCGTCCCAAGCAACGGGGGTGACGGCGCAGTCGAATTTTGCCTCGGCGCAGATCGCGTTAATGATTTCAATCTCCCAGCCGACCCATTTTCCTGAGGCGTCCAGGGACGCGAACGGTGGGGAAGGCTCTGCAGCGATTCCAACCTTCACCTGCTCCGCTTGCGCCATCAAAGTCGATGCGCAAAGGATTGCTGCTGCTGTCAAAATTTTAGAAAGTACATTCATGATTGTTCCCCTTTACAGGTATTCGCTGGTTTTCCATTCGCTACCTTACTCTGCGGATGAACTGTTGAAGCCTCTCCGATTTCGGCGATCCGAATATTGCTTCCGGTGGCCCTTCTTCCTCGACGCGGCCCTCGTGGAGAAAGACCACGTGGGTAGCGACTTCCCGGGCAAATTTCATTTCGTGCGTGACCAGGATCATGGTGCGACCTTCACGAGCCAAACCGCCAATGACGCCGAGCACCTCGCCGATGAGTTCAGGATCGAGTGATGAAGTTGGTTCGTCGAAGAGCATGACACGTGGCTGGACCGCAAGCGCCCGAGCGATTGCGCCACGCTGCTGCTGGCCGCCTGATAGAAATGCTGGGTAAACAGTCCGTTTTTCCAGAAGCCCCACTCTTGCAAGCAGCTTCTCGGCATCAACAATCGCTGCTTTCCGGCTGACGCCGAGCACATGAACCGGCACCTCGATCACGTTTTCGAGTAGGGTCATGTGACTCCAGAGATTGAAGCTCTGAAAGACCATGCCGAGCCTGGAACGTATGCGTTCGATCTGCTTTCGGTCCGCCGGGACACTGTTCCCAGCGCCATGCCGCTTCAGGCGAATTTCCTCACCATTCACCCTGATAACACCGCTAGTCGGGTCTTCCAGGCAGTTGATACAGCGAAGTAGCGTTGATTTGCCGGAGCCGCTGCCACCGATGACCGCGACCACATCGCCGTCGCGCGCAGATAGAGAGACCCCCTTCAATACATGGAGCGCACCAAACTTCTTGTGCAGGTTCTCGACGTGGATCGCTTCGGCGGCGTCGTTGGCCACTGTATGGCGAGGGCTAGGAACAGCCCTTATAATGGCCGTCATTGCTGCCCGCTCTCCTGACCGAACATTGCTACTACTAGGAGTGACGGTGCTGTTTTGATTGCATTCATTCCGAATTCCTCTTTCTTGCCTTGGATTTCAGACATAGACACGGGGGATGTGATCTCGGAGTTGGGCATAGAGACCGATGAGGTCTGTCCCCCATTGAGCGGCGACCTCTTCCTGCGTGATTGTCTGGAGCCCTTGCTGCCCTAGCAGGAGCACTTGGTCGCCGAACCTCGCATCAGGGACGTCCGTAAGATCGATGCGCAGGTGTTCGAGATGGGCGGGAGGAAGCAAGCGCGCGCGCTGCCCCCTCACCAACGCTTCCGCCTGGACTGGGACGTGACGCGGTAGGCCATCCCCCCACCCCATACCCAAGACACCGATCGTCATTCTCGGCCGAAAACCGGGTATGTCTGGTATCCGCCCGAGAGAAGCATCGATCCGCTTGACGGAGACGAGGCATGTCGAAATGGCCTTAAGAGCCGGCCGTAGGGTGACGGGCCGCATGGGTCGATCCGTCTCAGGAAGACCGAAAAACAAGGCCCCGGGATCCACCGCATCGAGATCCATCGCGGGATACCGAAGCACGGCTGCGGTGCTCGACATCATGGTGATAGCAGGACGAGTGCCGGACGCCTCGGCCTCCCGTAGAATCCGCTGCAGGCGGGAGAATTGCTCGCTTGCAGTCGATGTGGGCAACTCACTGAGATGGGCGTAGAGTCCCTGTACTTCGACGTCGTTACAGGCGTGCGCGGCCGCGAGAAGTCGACCCATCTCCTGCGGCGTGGCCCCGGCTCTGAAGAACCCGAGGTCCGCCTTAACAAAGATGCGGGTGGTGCTCATGGCCTCACGCCAGCGCTCCAGTTCATCGACGTTGGAGACGGTCACGGTGAGCCCGAGCGCTTCAATTGTTTTCGCTGATATCGGCAGAGGACCGGGATAGAGCAGAACCGGGAGATCAATACCAATTTCGCGAATGGACATGGCATCCGGCAGCGTGGCGACAGCAAAACCGTCAGCCCCCTCTGCCGCCAGGGCGCGGGCGACGGGCCCCGCTCCACAGCCATATCCATTGCGCTTCAAGCAAGCGAAAATTTTCACCGTCCCGGGCAGATGCGCGCGCAGTTGACGATAATTGTGCCTGATCGCACCGAGATCGATTTCATACCAGCTCTCCCGGGATGCCGCGCTTTGCCGAGCGGGAGCAAATCCTCGCCATGAAGAACAATCCGTTTGAGCTTGCTCACTAGTTTGCATGTCAAACGATGAAAGGAATCCCAAAACCGGTCAATTTATTACGTTTTTGTGACACCCTATTAATTTTACTGATATAGCCCGCACTGAATCAGGAAGCTGAAAAGCGGGAAAATTGCCCGCAAATGTGCTCTGATTTTTGTGATGTTGGCACCCGATCTTGAGCTCCCCCGACGACGTTGACTCAAGGGCGATAGTTACTGCCACAGCCGAAAAGGCCGCCCTTCTGGAGGAGCGCAACGTCCGTCTGTCGTGTTTTGTCTTCATGTAGCGCCATGATGCCGCAGCATTTCACCAACCGACCGTGGTCGCCTGACGGTCAGCATCCGCACCACTTCCATTCCATTCCGTCGACCAGTGCCAGGAGCTGAGCACGATTGAGCTAACCGGTGGAGGCCGATCCGCGGCTAGCAGAACTTCGCCTTGTCCAGCTGTCGCACAAGCGATCTTCACCCAGTCGGCTCTTTGGTGCGCAAGACGTAAAGCGCGCCTTGAAACAGGTCCGAGCCAGCATCGCGCACCAAGGCCAGAAGGATGTGGGACCTTTTCTTAAATCAACGGATGACCTGGCGGCAAACCGGGATCATGCTTGACGCACCGCGCGAATAATCCTGGTCAAATTATCCTGGCCGACATCGGCGCCCGCTGAGCAGGTCATGCGCGGCGCGCCCTACTAGATCCGCGCCAGCGATCTCGAAGACGAAGGGACCAAGGCCGATTTGGCGCGCAATACTCCGCGTCGCATCCACGACGACAACCAGGAATCGCTGTTTTCCGCCATTTGAAAAGGAGGTGCATTTTGAATCAGTCTTCGTCTGTGGCCGGATGGGCGCGCTCGACGGTATTGGAGTCGATTTCGATGCGTCCGTCGGTCAGGAAGCGTTCAAGCGCGGCACGCCGGCGAGTGCACAGCGGATCGCCTCGGCGGGCTTCAATTTTCCTGACGCTTCGGCAGCTCCTTTTCCCACAGCGCAGAGAAGCGGGAAGGACGGCGGTTGATTTCTCCTGACGCGCAGCTATCCGAGCTACCTGGCACGGCCTCCTCGGCGGCCCACAGGGGGGCCATCTGCGCCACCGTCTGCGAGCCTGCCGCATGCAGTTCGTAGAACGTGCGCCGCACGTGCGACAGCACACCGCCAGCATCACACCATCATTGCCCCGATTGGATCGGGCCAGCCGGTTATAGGCGGCGTATCCGTCGACCGGCAGGATGCCGCGATAGCCGTCCAGATGGCGGGCGACACATTCGCCGGCACGACTGTCTTGGAGCGGTAGCGGCGATGGGCGGTCCGCTGTCCCCCGAACGGCCGATCATCGCGGAAACAGGTCCAGAGGTAGGCCGTCTTGGCCTTGCCCGATCCCGGCCAGCGCTGGCAGCGTGGTCTCATCGGCGAAGACCCGCTCACTCTGCTTGATGCGGGTCAGTGCATAATCGGCGAGCGGCTCGAGCTCGAAGCCCGCGCCATCTGTGACCGATTTCGACCTGATCGCGGGCATTGATCGCTTTCTGGCGATGGAGCGGCAGGCCATCGGCGTATTTCGACACCGCGATCTGGGCCATCAGCGCTTAGATCGGGTTGGCGCTTTCGACGATGCGGGCGGGTGCGGCTGCCTCGATGATGCCGTCCAGACCTTGTAGGCATATCTGGGCGACGCGTGACGATCACCCGGAACTTCGCCGGGGTGACATCAAGCCGTTCGGTTCGTGCACGTCCTCCCCGATCAGAATCCCTTCCAATCCCGGGCAACCGGCTGGCGTTTCGGGTTCAATCACCACCTTGACCCGTTCGAGATGGGCCGCAAAGCCTTTGCGCGCGCGCGGCGCGCGCCTCACTTTCGAGCTTCCCGTAGCCTTTTCCATCTGCGCTTCCACGCTGATTTCGATTTCGTCGAAGACGAGAGCATACTGCTCCTCGCTAAGCGCGCCGGTCCGCAGCCTTTCGGAGCGGCTGCTGAAGCGCGACCCCTCCAGCATCTTCACGGTTGCCGTCAGTCTGCGATCCGCTCCTCGGCGCTCTTGTTGACCAGCTCGAGATGGACCTTGCGCTCCTCCAGAAGGGCGGCCTTTTCGGCCATGGCAATAAACATCGCCTTGAGCGCGTCAACGTCATCCGGGAGCCCAAGATCGGTGCCGGCATGGCCAAATTCAGAGCATATTCGCGGGCAATTTTCCCGCGTTCAGCTTCCTGATTCATTCTGCCGCAGGGTTTTACCCAACCGATTGCGGCCGCCAGACCGTCACCGTCCGAATTCGCTTCCACTCCATTCCGTCGACCAGAGCCATGAGCTGGGCATGATTGAGCTGGACCCGTGGCCGATCCGGCCAGCAGAACTTCGCCTCGTCCAGCCGCTTGGCGTAACGACACACGCCGCTGCCGTCCACCACACGAATCTTGATCCTGTCTGCTCTTTCGCGCGGAAGACGTAAAGCCCGCCACTGATCCGCGCCGGCATCGCGCACCAGCGCCAACAGTCAGCCGCGGCTTCGCTTCCGCCGACCAGCGCCGGCGCGGACGCTGCGGGCTTGCCTCCAGCCGCTTCGGGGCCGCCTCAAGAACATGGAAACTTCTACTATCAGGCATAAGCGCAGACATAGGAATTGACACCCTGCAAGCTCCTGGGCTCCTTGCTTCAGTGTCAGTATGTCTCGCTCATCGCCGCAAGCCACGCCAGATGGGGTCAGCTTGACGCTTACTTTGGGCGACCTCGACAGCCAGGCCGAGCCGCATTCCATGCCATCGCTTCTTCCGACAGCGCCGCCGCGGGTTGCCTCCGGCCGGTTAGCAACCCCTCAAGAACATGGAGACTTCTGTCGTCAGACATAAGCCCAAAGCACGACGCGAATTGCCCGCCGCGCAGAGATTCCTCGCTCCTGGCGTTTATTGAAACTCTTATCAGTTTACTTCTGAGTTGGGTGCTATGACGAGGCTATGGAAACAAACCCTATCCCACACGCCTCAACTTTGGCATCCGGGATGAGACAATTGCACCAATGTACGGCCACGATCAGCTCTTACCATTACGCCACCTGCGGCGGCAGGTGCCAGCAGCAGATTGTTGCTATTCGGCAAGGGTCGGAAATGGTGTGATCGACCAATCGATTAAGTCGACCGCTCGCTGCAGCGTTGCCTCCGTCTGAGCATGGCTAGGTGAAGCGACGATGACATGTCCGATCGTGTCTCGGTAATCGCCTTTCCTGACGATTGGCGTTTTGGGTTGAACATAGAACTTGACCTCGGCGACACCTGACACAGCGGCTGCTCGGCTGTCGCCGCCAATCCAAGCTAGGGTGCCGTCGCGATCAGCAACAAGGAACCGCGCGGCTGCAGTCTGCAGGTCCCCCTTGCGCAGATCCCATTCGTCGCCGATCGCTAACTTGATATGTTCGGTGATTAGATCGACACCGTAAGCCAGCCGAACCAGTTGGGGATCGGGCGTGCCGGCCATTCGCGGGTTAACTTCGATCACTACTGGGCCACCCCTCGTCCACCGGAATTCAATGTTCGTTGGGCCCCAGCCAAGGTCGAGAGCTCGCAAACAGCTCAACGAAATATCGGCAATACGGTCATACTCCTCACCAGTTAGCATGGCCGGATAGGTGTACTGACGATAGACAAAATGCGGCGGAGGGCCGAAGTCACCGGCGCCAATCCCAATTACCTCATTTCCCATTATGTCAGCAGCATAGTAGGGGCCTTGTGCGAATTCCTCGACCAGTATCCTCCGCGAGGATAGCCATATGTGCTTCTCGCTCAACAGATAGGCCGTATGCTCGGCCACCTCGTCGAAGTTGCGGCACAATCGGACTCCGATACTGCCGCCGTTTACAGTTGGCTTGAGAATCACCGGCAGACCGATCTCTGCGGCAGCCCTTTCAACGTCCCTAGCATTCGCTGCCACGCGAAAGGCAGGCATCGGAACGCCTGCCTTCGCAAGAAGCTGACGTTGAGTGAATTTGTCTCGGCATCTTTCAATAGATGCGGGGTTCGGTCCAAGTAGATCGAAACGCCGGCAGAGCTCACCAACCGTCGAATAGTCCATCACTCTGCCCGTAATTCCAGCAATATGATAGGTCGCAAGTATCCGGGTACATTCGCGGATTAGCGCATTGACATCGCTTGTGTCGACGCGGATTGCCTCGATCCCTTCCGCCGCAAGATAGTCGTCGCAAGTTGGACCAGCCGAAAAGATAATTGGGTGAAGACCAAGACGCTGGGCCGCTTGGACGTATAGCAGACCACAACCCCATGGACCGCCTTCCACCAAGATGAATGCTTTCCTTCCCATTGCTTTTAATCCTCTGTTGCGAGCTGCGCGGCGGTCAGAGTGTAGATGGACCAGCTTTTTTGCCGTGCCTTCCCTCAGCCGTGCCATGAAGCTAGCATTCTCAGCGCTCTGCGGTTGCAAAGATTTCGTAAAAATTAGTGAAAGGATCTGTTGCAAGATTTGGTAGCCGGCTGTGTGATAGGAGCGTCTCGACGGGTTCTGGAGTTGCAAGGTCCAATGTCGCGAGTTGGCGGGATGCCGAGTTCCGCACGAAAAGGAGCATTGCATCTGCGGTGGCGAAGACGGTGGTTCGGATGTGACGAACGCGGGGACAATTACGATTGAGGGAACAACGAGTTCAGGAACGTGTGCGGTGGGACTGCGTGTGGCCGTCATAGGGATTGCCGGGCAGTGCTTTTGCATGCAGGGCGAACTGGCCACCCTTGGAGCGCTTCAGCGTAGTGGCCACCGACACCTTCACCCCGAACTCGTAGGGCATATGCGCCTTGACCTTGCCGATGCATTCTACCGCGTGTGCGTGCAGGCTGTGGATCTTGCGGCCGCGCTGGCGCTGGCGTTGCAACGGTGGCCGCCTGGTAGCGCGGCCATTTGAAGAGCGCATCCAGCCCCGCATCGCCGGCGATCTGGCGACCGATGTCGCGAATGGTCCGGCCGAGATAGGTCTTGAGCCTGCGCAGCGCCTTGTTCGCCCGCTTGAACTGCTTGGCGTGGGCATAGCGCTGATGGCTGATCAGCGCCAGCTTGCCGACCCGCATAGCTCTGGCGCAAATGGAGCCCCTTCCTCTTGGCCAGCCGCACCGGCCGTTCGCGCGCCCGGTGGATGAGCTTGGCGTTGGTCGGGAACATGACTTTCTTCGGCTGCACGGTCGTGTCGACGATGACCTCGCGCGTATCGGCCGGCTTCATCGCCCCGGTCTTGACCGCAAGGCTGAGGCTCTCCTGCAACCGCGCCACGATCCGCTCCTCGCCCATACGGCTGCGCCAACGCGTCATCGAGGAGCGGTCAAACGGCAGCGTATGGCAAAAGAACGTCTCGCCGGTGAGATACTGGAAGTAAGGGTTCTCCACCCAGCGCTCGCACAGCAACCTCATCCGACAGGTGGAAGGTGTGCTTGAGGATCGCCAGCCCCATCAGCCGGGTCGGCAGCGGCGGCATGCCGGGGCCGTCCGAATAGACGGCGCCGAAACGCTCCTCCAGCACCGGTGAGTCGATCGCCTGCGCCAGCCGCACCAGCTCGTGCTTCATGTTGATGATCTGATCGAGCCTGGAGCGGAACAGATCCTGCTCTCCCGTCTCGCGCTTATCGCGTGGCTTGGACATTCGCCGTCCCCTCGATTCGCCGCCGCCGAACCGAGTGAATCACGCTCCGCAGCACAAGGGAATCGCAAACCGAATTGCAGGAAACAGAGCTCATAAATCGCGAATCCCTGCAATTCCAAAGCCGCCATCCGCCTCAATCAACATGCCAGATCAATGGCTTGCGGATAGTTCACGGTCGACTTACCATGCATGCTTCAGGCGCGCCTGAAGCCCTGACAACCATTGGCAATGGCCAAACCGCCGCTGTGCACAATCCCAAATACTACTTCGCAGCGCCATTCCTTACGACGTCGGCTACTGAGTCAATATCGTGAGGCAGCGCTGGCGGGCCGCCGTGAACTTGCAAGCCTTGGATAAGCTCGATGAACCTCCCGCTCATTAGCCGATGTTGAAAGCCCGAAGGACGCGGATCCTATAGCCAATGCAGCACAAGACGGGTTTCACTGGGCGAGCCAGCACGCTGACGTGTGCTGCGGTCCCACTTCGATCGCCGGCGGCTCCTCCTCCTTGCAGCGGCCGAAGGTGCGTGGGCAACGCGGATGGAAACGGCAGCCCTTCGGAAGACGGGCGGCGCTTGGAACATCGCCCTGCAGGGCCGGCAGCTGGGGGCGATCTGAGTTGCCGCCAATCTGCGGGGTCGCGTTGCGAAGCGCGACGGTGTACGGGTGGCGGGGGTTGAATGTGATTTCGTCGGCGCTGCCGATCTCGACCACCCGCCCAAGGTAGAGGACGGCAATCCGGTCGGCGATCAACCAAGCAAGAGGCAAATCGTGGGTGATGAACAGCAGCGCCATATTGTGCTTGTCGCGCAAGTCAACCAGGACCTGAAGAATCTGTGCGCGTATCGAGACATCGAGCATCGACACAGGTTCGTCAGCGACGATGAGCTCGGGCTTCACAGCAAGCGCTCCGGCGATCACAACCCGCTGGCGCTGCCCGCCGGAGAGTTCATGTGGAAAGCGGACGAAGAAATCACTGGGAGGATTGAGCCCGGCGGACGCTAGAGCTTCGCTCACCCGCTCTGCGAGTTGGGTGGCGTTAACGACCAGCCGCAGTGAACGTAACGGCTCTGCCACAATATCGAACACAGTGTGTCGCGGGTTCAACGCCTGATATGCATCCTGAAAGATCATCTGCACGCGATGCCGATAAGGACGAAGGGCTGAGGCGCCTTGAACCGACGTCATGTCGCGGCCTTTGAACAACAACCTGCCGCCTGTTGGTTGAGCAAGCTTGGTAATGACGCGGCCCACCGTCGTCTTGCCACTTCCCGATTCTCCGACTAGGGCGACGATCTCCCCCCGTCCGATGTCGAGGTCGATCCCGTCGACCGCTCGCACGGCGCCGGCAGGTCGACCCAGGAAACAGTCGAATAGCCCGCTCTGGATAGGAAAATGGACCTGGAGGCTCTCGAGACGCAGGATGTCGGCGGTTTCAGGCATGAGCTGCAACCTTCTCTTCTTGCGGCAAGGACCGGTGAAGGTGACAGGCCACACGTCCCTGTCCGCACTCATCGAAACTAGGGATGACCGTCGCGCAAACCCCCATAGCCGACGGGCAACGCGGATGGAAAGCGCAGCCTGACGGCCGATTCATCAAGTTGGGGGGATCACCGGGTATTGGCCGAATGATCTTTTTGCCATTCGCCGGGTTCGGAATCGAGTCGATCAACAGCCTGGTGTAGGGATGCTTCGGCTTGGCGAAGATCTCGGCGACAGCGCCGTCCTCGACGATCCGGCCCGCATACATGATCATCACGCGATCACAAGTCTCGGCCACCACAGAAAGATCGTGGGTGATCAAAATGAGGGCAAGGTTAAGCCGGGATCGCAAGTCACCCAGCAATTTGAGGATCTGAGCCTGTGTAATAACATCCAGGGCTGTCGTAGGCTCGTCGCCGATAATGATTGAGGGGCGACACGCGAGGGCCATGGCGATCATCACTCTTTGTCGCATTCCGCCCGACAATTCGTGCGGATAGGCGGAACCGCGATCGGCCGGAATGCCGACGAGTTCGAGCAGCTCTCTTGCCCGCGCGATTGCTTCGCCACGCGACATGCCAAGCTTCAGCATGCATGGCTCGGCAATCTGCTTGATGATGCGGTGAACGGGATTAAGCGCATTCATCGCGCCCTGGAAGACCACAGACGTTTCACTCCAGCGATGTGGCCGCATCGCCGCGTCGTTGTCGATCGGCAGTCGGCTACCGCGATAGCGCACCTCGCCCTTGCCGACCCGTGCGTTGGGAGACAGCAGGCCGGCGATCGCCATTGCGGTCGTGGTCTTGCCACTGCCTGATTCACCGACCAGCGCCACGGCCTCGCCGGCGCGGAGCGCGAAGGTCACATTGTCGATCGCTCGCAATGAAACGCCCTTGAGCCCATAGTCGACAGCGAGACCGTCGATTTCCAGAAGCGATACCCTGTCCCGGGAGGGGCTTGTCATGGAATCACCCTGCGGCGTGGATTGAATGTGTCGTCGAGGGCATTGCCAATCAGGACGAAGCTAAGCGAAACCGTGAGCGCGCATAGCCCGGGCGCGCCGAGGTACCACCAGGCTCCAGCACTGGCCGCACCGGCGCGCTGTGCGAGCGAAAGCAGGGTGCCCCATGAAGGCTGCAACGGATCGCCAAGCCCTAGGAACGAAAGCGATGTCTCAACGTAAATTGCGCCGGCGACGACCAGAGCACCATTGGCTGCGATTTGCGGCACGAGATTTGGGAGGATGTGCCGCAGCATGATGCTGAGGTTGCTGCTGCCCGCAACGCGCGCGCGATCAACGAATGTTCGCTCCTTAAGCGACAGTGTCTGGCTGCGAACGATACGTGCGACGAACGCCCAGCTTGTCATGCCGATAACGACAATGATTACGAAAATAGAAGGACGGAAACCGAGGATTTCACCGCGCCCCATTACTTCGAGAAGCACGGGTGTGATGACCAGCGCCAGCACGAAGGAGGGAACTACAAAAAAGAAATCGGTCAAGCGCATCAGCCAGACGTCGACCCAGCCGCCAAAGTAACCCGCGGTCATTCCGACCGTAGTCCCGACGATGAGGCTAATCACGGTCGCCAGCAGCGCGATCGTAAGCGAGATCCGGGCACCATGGACGACCAGATTGAGTACGTCCCGCCCGACTTCGTCTGTCCCCAGCAGATGCTGGCTTGATGGCGATGCGAGGAAGTCACCAGCTGCGGTGGCTACGGTCTCAAGCGGGCCAACGAGGATATTGGGCACAGAAGCCAGCACAAGGAAGAACAACAAACAAGAAAGGCCAAGCCTAGCCCCACCATAGCCAAGAAATTGGCGCAGAAAATCTTTGATGACCAGGGCCCGGCTACGCGGAGAATATTTGACAATATTTTCGCTCATTGCCGGACTCGCGGATCAAGAAGGCCGTAAGCAAGATCAGCTACGAGGTTCGCAACAACGATCGATGCACCAAGCAACAGGAATATGCCTTGAAGGACTGGGTAATCCCGCGCATTGAGCGCCTCCACAGTCAGCCCGCCGATCCCTGGCCAGGCGAACACGGCTTCGACTGTGATGGCGCCGGCAACCACATAGCCAAGATTGAGGGTAATCAGCGTTACGACTGGCAGCATAGCATTACGAAATGCATGACGTATCAGCATCTGACCATTGGAGAGTCCCTTGGCCCGGGCAGTGACCATGTAATCCTCTGTGACGACGTCGCTCATTGCAGCACGAGCGACAACGACGTATTGGCCGATGAGTCCAAGGGTCACCGCCGTGACCGGAAGGGCGAGATGCCGCATGTAATCGAGCAGCCCATCAAGGGAACCGCTGACAGCGCCAGGCGAATGTGCACCATAGCCCGGGAACCAACCCAACGCCGTGCTGAAGATCACAACCAGGATCATGCCGAGCCAGAAAGATGGCGTAGAATAGAGCGCCAAGGAAGCTCCCGTAGCGATATGGTCAACGGCTCCTCCTCTGCGCCAGCCCGCATATATGCCAAGCACAACTCCGCATAAAATGGCGAGCAATTGGGCTAGACCAACCAGGGCGACGGTGGCCGGCAAGCGCTCCAAAATCAGGTCAGAGACTTGCCTACCCCTGAACTTGAAACTGTAGCCCAAATCGCCGTGGAGAGTCGCCGTCAAGTAGTCGACCATCTGGTCCGGAAACAGCGGCCGATTGAGCCCCCAATTCTGGCGCTGCGCCTCCATCTGCTCAGCGGTGACGCTGGTGCGGGCCCCGCCGAGCAAGAGCGATGCAGGGTCGCCAGGAATGACTCTGAATAGGATGAAATTCAGGGTCGCCACCATCAAGAGCGTCACAATCGCCCTGAGGAAAATCCGTCCGAGGCGCCGGCTCATCGGGTCTCGCTTTCCATCAGCGCCATCTTAGAGTGGCTTCACCCGATCGAGTGGAAAGTAGCTCCACATGGACAAGGCGTCCTGGGTCCCCCAACCTTCGAAGCAGTCCTTCCTATAGGCGTCGAGGACGAAGGGGTAACAAAGAATAATATAGGGCGCTTCGGTGTAAATCAGGCGCGCCGCCTGATCGACCAGCTCCCGGCTCTTTTTTAGGTCGACGGTATGTTCGACTTCAGACAACAGCTTGTCGAATTTGTCATTTTTCCAATACGATCTGTTGTCCTGGCCGATTGCCTTGCTGCTACCTAAGACGAGGAGGTCTTGGGGTGAAGGTGTCAACCAGTTCGAGGCGACCAGCACATCCCAACCGCCGCCACCCTTCGCCGGCGCCGCCGTCTTGGCATTAAGCGCACCAGAGTCGAACTGGGTGACCGATACGGGAATGCCAATTTGTCCGAGCCAGCCAACGACGAGTTGTACGGCCGAAGGCGGTATCGCGACCGAGTTCGCACCTGATCCGGTAATCAGCGACAGCTGGAAGCTGTTTCCATCCTTGTCCTCCCGGACGCCGTCGCCGTTGATGTCCCGATAGCCCGCAGCATCGAGCCGGCGATTAGCCTCGGCGAGATCAAAGTGACGCCTGATGTCGCCCAAGTCCGAGTAGTAATCGGTCGCCACCGGCATGGCCAGTCCAACGCCGGGATCGGCATGCCTGCGGAAGGCTCGATCCACCATGGTCTTCTGATCGATCGCGTAGCCGATCGCATCGCGAAACGCCCGATCCTGCAGGGCCTTTGTACTACCGGCCCCGTCTCCGGATGCGGTGTTGAAAGCCAGGTAAATGCGCTGCTCGATGCGCTGCTGACCGACCACGATGGCGGGATCCTCCGAGAGGTCGGCCCATTGGGCTGCCGTCAGATACACACCATAATCGATATCTCCGCTCTTCAGACTCTGCGCGATCGGATCAGCCGTATCGAAGAAATGGAAGACCATGCCGGCCGCCGCCGGCGGCCCCGCGCGGAAGTACTTGTTCGGCACGAGCCGGGCAAACTGCCCCTGCTGAAACTCAGAGACGATCATGGGCCCCGTGCCCACCAGCGGCGGGGAATTGCGAAACTTGCCGCGCGCATCCGCATGGCTGATGTCTTTCCAGATGTGCTCTGGGACTATCATATTAAAGTTGGCAACTGGCCAACGAGTGGGAGCCTTGGTCACGATTTGCAAAGTCTCGTCATCGAGAGCCGTGATGGACTCGACTTGCTCTACGCCGGTAGTGTTGTTCCAGCCGATGCTCAGCTCGTCGGGCGTGCCCAGGGAGTCACGCAGATAGTTGTAGGTGAATGCGGCGTCTCTTGCGGTGGCAGGCTGGCCGTCTGACCACTTCATGCCAGGCCAGATCTTGAACGTCCAGGTGAGGTTGTCGTCGGCAACGGACCACTCTTTGGCAAATCCCTTCCGATCGGGATGGCGCTGGGCGTCCACACCGACCAGAAAGTCATAGGTGAAGGCCGTCGGCCAGAACGAACTCCAGGTGGCAAAGGGGTTCATCGTGTCGGGCGAAACGGTTGCGCCCATGCGCACGGTGTGATTGCCGCATGTAGATGCGGCAAATGCCGTTGAGCGCATAATCCAGGGCGCAGCTGATACAGCCAGCATTGCCTTCATGACGGCTCGGCGGTGCGATTTATTCATACTATCCTCCCTCGGGAACTTAATTCCGCTTCTGTTATTCTACGGCAAGTTATGTGGCGCCTGGTGCGCTGGATCGAAGGATCACGGAATGGGCAGCCCCCCAGGCACGAATTCAGTTCCTTTTCGAAAGGGTTGAGCTCGCAAGGAGCTGTATTCAGGCGCGGGCGCTTGGGCCACCGCGCCCATAACAACGGGAAGGAGAATTTTCGACGGGTATCTCTCCGAATGATAAATCCTGTTGATGGACGGAGCGCCGGCGGGAATGCTGCCGAAATTGGGATGCGGGATGGGATTTGGAGCACCGAGGGTTAGTTCGAGGCTGTGCCCTTGCCGGACAACGTGAGCGATCGGTGCCAGCAATGACATCCGTAATTCGTAGATTTCACCTGGGACGAGTTTCTCGAACTTGCGAAATAGATGAACTACTTCGTCCGCAGAGCTCCGCGCGTCGTCTATTGCGCGGAGCGAAGCGCGCAGCAGGCCCGATTGAAGGAAAAGTACGTTGCCATCAGCATCGATGTCTTTCAACGTCAATTCCAGGTCGGCATCATCCCCATTGTCGATGCTGAGATAGAGCGTTATTTCTGGGTTTCCAAGCAGCGTCATATCTGAGACGGCTGCGGCCGTCCGGTAGTTCAAAACACCTTCCTTATATGGCTGAATCGCGAATTGCTGATTGCTTCCGTAGAGTTCTGTTCCCGCTGGGTAGAGGTAGGCGCGAGAGCCCTCGTTCGAGCTGGCAACAGGCTTCTCAGGCGAGATCCAAGCGTCGGTGGTGAGATAATAGGGACGGCGCTCAACCTTCGGTTCTGGCCAGGTCTTGTGCCTCGTAACCCAACCCGCAACCGACTTCTTAGGATCTCCATTGGGCTGGCGGACCTCCCAATATACGGTCACCGGCGAGTCGTCCTCTATTCCATTCTCGACACCTTTCACCCAACGGTCTAGGAATTTCATTCGCTCCTCGTCTACTAGGCTATAGCCGTTCGGCCCAGGTCCGCCAATCATGTGATCACCGTTCATCAGGACAAGCTTCTTGTGCTCAACGTTCGGCATCAATTCGGTAAATACCCGAGCACTTTCCCTAACTGCACAGCCGTAGGTGTCTTGCCACGAAGCAATAATCATGGTGGGCACAGCGACCTTGCCGGCGATCTCATCACGGGCCAGAAAGATCGAATCCCACCATTCATCCTTTAGTGGGTGCTTTCGAACCTCGTCAAAGAACTGTCGCTTGACGACCTGCCTGTCGCTCCCACGAATTGCAGCACATTCAGTATCGCCCGCGCTGATACGGCCCTCCGCCCCGCTAACCTGGGTGATGAATTCACTGTTGAGCGACCATCCAGCAGTTATGTCGAGTTGGAGCATTCCGCCCAGGTATATCCAGTCCTCGTACCCGTCTTCGACGCCAGTCGGCACGATCGCCTTCAAATGAGGAGGCCGTTCTGCTGCGACCCAGAACTGAACCGTACCGCCAGATGAATTGCCAATCATCCCAACATTGCCGTCGCTCCAAGGCTGTCTAGCAATCCATTCGACCACTTCGGCGCCATAAACCCCTTCCTTGCGGTCCATCCAATTGTCGATGATACCTTCAGAACAACCGGTCGCAGGAAAGTTGGCGCCAACGAAAGCGTAGCCAGCTTCAAGAAAAGGCTTTGCCACGTCGAAGGCGGCGAAACTCGCCGCGTATGGGGAGTACCAGAAAACGCTCGGGCAGTGATTAGAGAGCCAAGCTTTTTGTAATAGCAAATATAAGCGATGCGCGTTCCGTCGGCCATGGGCACGTAGCCGATATCGCGCACCACTTCAGTTCCATTAAGATCGGCGTTGATTATCATCTGCTGATCTATCTCCCACCGTCTCCATCGCTTATAGCTACGCAATAACAGACCACACTTACTCTTTACGACACAACGTCACCGAGGTTGTTATTGGGAGCCTCAACGAGTGGAGCTACCGTAGAATAAACAGAACTGTTTCCGTATCTGACACCGCAGGACCCAACCTCATTGACATGCAGGCTAGCACATAATTGTTTCGTTTCAATATCAATATCGTATCATGACAATATTCTGCATGGTTGCAATGACTACTGAGGCACCTGCAGGAATGGCAGATCGCATAGAGCGGCTCATCAGGCAGGATCAGGGGCTGGGCCCGCCGTCAACTGCGGGTGCATCTTTCATAGTCGGGTGTCTTCGGTTGGCGAATGCGGGCTAGCGGCGATCCAGCCAGCGCGGCACCACAACGAGAAAAAATGGAAAGCGCGATGAGACAGTGGGCACTAGCGTTCCCATCGCGTTAGAGAAGCTTGTGCCCTGCAATGCGGAGGGAACTAAGTCATGTCATCAGGAAACAATCTCATGACAAGATTACTGATCGCTCAATTTCGGGCAATCTGTTGTATGTGCATGCTGTTATCACAAAACTTCTGGACACCCTTGGTCTGGCCTGAGGGCAGCCTTTTGGGCGACATGTATTAAATGGCCAACAGAAGATGCTCAGGATCGCCAAACAGCAGCTTAACGACGCCAAGCCCGGCGCGTAGTTCCCCCTCGGCGGTCGAGCCCAGCGAGATGCGCACTGCCGGCCGCCAAGGCTCCTGCGAAATGCGAAACGACGCGCCGGGCGCGATCGCCACGCCATGCAGGCGGGCCTGCGAGACGAAACTTTCCTCGGCGCGGTCGCCGGGCAGCTGCAGCCACAGATGCAATCCGTCACGATGGACACGATAGTCGACCCCGGCAAGCACCTGGGCGGCAATCTCCTGCCGCCACCGCAGCGCCGAACGTTGCCATCGCACGAGTTCCATCGCCGTGCCGTCGGTCACCCATTTTGTGGCGATCTCCGCCACCATCGGCGTCGCCATCCAGTTCGAGACGAGATGCCGGTTGGCAGCGGCCGCAACATAGCGGTCGGGCGCCGCGAGATAGCCGATGCGCAGGCCGGGCACGGTAATCTTGGTGAAGGAGGTGACGTAGAGCGTGCGCTCCGGCGCGAAAGCCGCGACCGGCGGCGGCCGGTCCTCGACCAGGGGTCCCAGCACATCGTTCTCGATGATGGCGATGTCATGCTTACGCGCGACAGCGGCGATCTCTTCGCGCCGACGTGCGTCCATCAGCGTCGCCGTCGGGTTGATCACCGAAGGTTGTACGAACACCGCGCGAATGTCGGTAAGCTGGCAGGCCTCGTCGAGCGCTTCCGGTATCAGGCCGTTGCCGTCGATCGGCAGGCCTTCGAGGTTGAAGCCGAGATAACGCGCCAGTGGCACCAGCGTGTGGTGGCCAATTGCTTCGGTGGCGACGGTTGAGCCGGGCGGCGCGACGCTCATCAGTGCCACCGTCATCCCGGCCGTGGCCCCGTTGGTCAGGCTGATATTCTGCGCCGAGACATCCAGCCCGCACAGTTTCAGCCAGTCCACCGCCACCGCACGGTGGCGCGGAAACACCATGTTGGGCCGGAACGACAGCGCCGAACTGGACGGGAGGTTTTCGGCGAGCCAACCCAAGGCCTGCTTCAGCCGCTCCAGATGCATCGGCTCGCAGACCGGCTTCAGGATGGAGAGGTCGATGACTTCGCCGAGGCGCTCCGGCAAATAGGGCGGCTCCGGTTCGCGGCGCTGCGTCTGCACGAAACTGCCGCGGCCGATCTCGCCGGAGACCAGGCCCCGGCGAATCAGTTCCTCATAGGCGCGGCTGACGGTCTGCACCGAAAG
This sequence comes from Mesorhizobium sp. M2A.F.Ca.ET.046.03.2.1, assembly GCF_003952425.1. Lineage (NCBI taxonomy): Bacteria > Pseudomonadati > Pseudomonadota > Alphaproteobacteria > Hyphomicrobiales > Phyllobacteriaceae > Mesorhizobium > Mesorhizobium sp. M2A.F.Ca.ET.046.03.2.1. Next base: position 1,349,064 of record NZ_CP034449.1, read on the forward strand.
TTTCAAATCATCGGCGAGGCGGCGATGCGTCGGCAGTTGCTCGCCATTGGCCAGCCGTCCGTCATGGATGGCGCGCGCGAACTGGTCGGCGAGCGATTGATAGGCCGGCCGCCGGATGAGCGCAGGATCTGGACGCCACAATGTCATGAGTTATTAGAGATCGAAATCAGTGCAATTGACAATCGAAATAATGCACGCCATGTTGGATCGTCGACCGTTGCGCGGTGCATCACACTGGGCGCCGACAAGGCCTATGACGTGCGAGAGCGCATCACGCTCGCCTGTGCCCGTGGCCTGGGTAATGCTACCATCGATCGCAAGCTCATGACGGTTCTCCATCAGCGCATTCCCCATTTCACAGAGCCTCGCCGGCTGCCCGTCGCCCTTCTTGTAGAGCCGCGCCTGCGGGTCGCTCGTGCTCTGATGTGTGTCATTGGAGCGCTTCTCCTTATGAAAGCCGCGCTCGGCGTTGCGACCCGCTCCATCCGGGTCGTCTCCGTCCTTACGACGGAAGCTCTTGATCGAAGCCCAGGCCTCGATCAGCGTCCCGTCCACCGAGAAGTGATCCGACGACAAAAGCCGCTTCACCCGTGGCTGAGCAAGCACCGCGCGCAGAAACTTTGCTGCAATCTCACCTTCCAGCAGCCGATCCCGGTTCTTGGTAAAGCTCGAATGATCCCAGGCCTGCTCATCAACGCCGAGCCCCACGAACCATCGGAACAGAAGGTCAAATTCCATCCGCTCCATCAATTGACGCTCCGAGCGAATGCCATAGAAGGCCTGCAACAGCATCGCGCGCAGCAACCGTTCCGGCGCGATCGACGGGCGGCCGAGTCCGGGCGGATAAAGCACCGCAAAATCGCCGTCCATCTCCACAAGAGCCGCGTTCACGATCTCCCGTATCACCCGTAGCGGTTGGTCTCGTCGAACACGCGCCTCAAGGTCGACATACGAAAACAGCGAGCCTGTCCGTTCGTCTGAGCCGCGCATCCACAAATCCCCAAATCACCCGGGAAGCAGTGAATCACGATCCAAACAACCGCGCGGGCACTTCTTCAACAGCCTGCTAGAGGATACGCGCCTGTGTCATCATGCACCTCCCCGCCGGCCAAGGGAGGGACAAAGACACAGGCCAATACCATTTCGGTCTCGGCACACAGCAGATGAGGGTCATTCTTGTCGAGAGCGTAAATTATACCAGCTCGCACGAGATGGACCTGATGTGTCTGTGAATTCTCGATGGAACCCCTTCCAGAGATGCAGTAAACCGCCTCAAGGTGGTTCCGATAGTGCATATTCAACCGGGCGCCCGGATGCATCGTCGTGATATGGAAGGAAAAGCCCATCCCATCGTTCTGGAGGAGCAACCGCACGCTTTCCCAGCTCGCCGTCTGGACCCGCCTGGCTGTCAGTTTCTCCTCATTCAAATCCCTGACGATCATGATTCACCTCTTATGCCTTGTGTTGCGCTACCGTCTTCACTGGTCTGCCCATCACGCGATCGATAACGTCCTCGAGGATGTCGATGCCTTGGTTAAGCTGATCCTCCTCAATGACGAGAGGTGGCAGACACTTTACGACCTCGTCTTTGGGACCAGCGGCCTCGAGAACAAGACCATTCTGAAAGGCGGCGTTGATGACCTGACCGGCAACTTCGCCAGACTTTAAATCGATGCCTCGCATCATACCACGACCTTTGGCTGACACTCGATCTGGGGCGTATTTTTGTGCGATATGATCAAGGCGACTCTTCAGCAGATTGCCCTTTTTCCTGACCGACGCTGCCAAGTTGTCCGTTCGCCAGAAATGCTCTAGGGCTGCCCGCGCGGTGACGAAAGCATGGCAGTTGCCGCGGAACGTCCCGGTGTGCTCTCCCGGCTGCCACAGATCTAGTACTCGATCGATCAGGACGACAGCCATAGGCAAACCATACCCCGATATCGATTTGGCCATCGTAATGACGTCTGGACGGAGCCCCGATTCTTCGAAGCTGAAGAATGCATCGGTCCGGCCAACACCCGCCTGAATGTCATCGACGATCAGCAGAGCTCCGTGTCTGCGCGCACTGGCCGCGACTTTTTGGAGCCACTCGGCGCCCGCGACATTTAGGCCGCCTTCGCCCTGAACTGTCTCGACAATCACCGCAGCCGGCGCGTCCACACCGCCTGAGGGATCCGAGAGCAGGTGATCAAGGTAGTCGGCGGTGTCTACAGTGGACCCAAGATACCCGTCATAGGGTAGCCGCGTGACGCCGCCAAGCAACTGGCCGGCGGCGGCGCGGTGGTATCTGTTGCCGGTGCAGGAGAGAGCGCCAAGGCTCAGGCCATGAAAGCCATTGGTAAAAGCTATGATGTTGGACCGACCAGTAATCTTGCGGGCTAACTTGAGGGCAGCCTCCACCGCGTTAGCGCCGGTTGGGCCGGGAAACTGAACGACGTAGTCGAGCTGTCGCGGTCTGAGAATCGTCTCATCCAATTCCCGCAAGAAAGACTCCTTGGCTTCACTATAGAGATCGAGACTATGCGTGACGCCGTCGCCCGCAATGTAATCTGCGAGCGCGCTCTTCAGCTCAGGAGGATTGTGACCATAGTTTAGACTTGAGCACCCCATCAGAAAATCCAGATAGACCGTTCCATCGCGCGCAAACAACTGAGCCCCCCGCGCTCTCACGAAAACTGCAGGAGCGCGACGGGAGTAGCTCCGCACTTGAGACTCAAGATGGTGGAAAATCGCGAATTCGCCCCCGCGATCAAATGCACTACGGTCACTCATCGTTGCCTCCTTATTTGCGTCTTGGCTTGGCAGGTCGGCGGGCATGGCCGTAATAGGGAGGATGGAGCGTACGATCGGGCCGATGGCAATTGTATACTCGCTCTCGCGCTGTCCCTTAAAATCGACGTCGCAGTCGAAGCGCGCGGCCGTCCGGATTGGCGCGCGCAGATCCCGAGCCACACTTGCAAAGAACAACTTGGAAGGCCTGTTGCTGAGCGTCACGGTGGCCTCAACGTGGGTCACGCTCTCGCACGATAGCCTGTTCAGAGCTGAGATGATCAGCCCTTTCCCCACGCCTATGCTGCGTACCTTAGGATGCACGGCAATCTGCCAAATGAAGAGTGTCGATGGCTCTCGTGGCGGTCGATAGGCCGCCAGCCACCCAACCACCTCACCAGCTCGCTCTGCGAGCACGCAGGTGTCCGCAAAATCAGTGCAGAGCAGGAGCTCGCAGTAAAGCGAGTTCCGGTCCAGCTGCGGGCAGAGCGCGATGAGATCCCAGACATCGACTGCATGATTGTCCGTTGGCTGTCGGAATGTCACTCCCGCCAACCGGCCGCCGGATCGTAAAGAGATCTTCTGGGGATCACTGACCATCGGAACTCCTCCGGGCGAATGCCATTTTTCAGTGTTACGTCAGTTGGCACAGAGATGCTGCTAGAGCCAGCTGCGTTACACGCCACGTTAGTGAAGAGTCGCTTCTCATTGCAGCAGTCCGTTTTTTCTGAAATCTGCAGCGACTGTGGGATAGCACTCGCGAACACGCTTGTGGGTAAAATTTTTGTAAAATCGTCTTTGCACATGCTCACCGCTGGAACTTTGAGAAGCACTCCTGCGGGATATCTCAGCTTTGTTGGGCTTGGATGGGCAGTTACTCGGGATCTCTTGCAAACAATGTTCGAAGTGCTGCAAAGCTCTGAATAGAGGCCGAGCGACCGCTTTGCGTATTGCCTGGCCTGCTTGAGCTGCTAAACGGCCACCAAAGCGATCCGGCCCGAAGTTGCATCAGCCCACCGCAAGGTGGTCGGGCCAATTGCATGCTCCACACTGCCAGCGTTCGTTCGTATCTGGTCAAGCACGGTAGGTCCATGACTGTCGAATAAGGCCAATGCCGCATTGGCCTTTCCCCCTTGGAGGACGCGCTTTTCGTGATGGCTACTCGTGAATTCGACCAAGTTTATGAAAAAATTCGGTGCCCAATAACCACTGTTGGTTTGTCGACAGCGCGGAGCGTTGGTGTTTGGGGTCCCTCTCCTCCTTCACTCTCATCTAAGTCATTGCGTTGACAACGTGAATCCCTTTCAAAGCTCTTTCCGCGGCAGTTGGCACGATTCTTGTTGCTTTCTCATCACATGGTGGCGGAGCCGCCAACTGAACCGGGATCGCTGGACGAGTTGAGGAAAAGTAAATTTGTCAGGTCTGCTACATATGGCAAAATTTAGATGTCCTGATGTGGCGACCACGGGGCACCGAGCGTCTGACTTACGAGCCTCCGCTGGCGAGTGACGAATGCAGTGTCTCCAAAGGACCGCCACAGGCTTGTTCGACCCCTTGTTCTCAGGGACGCATTTTTCGGATGGCAGCCGTGAGGCATTTTCCTAGAGTGCAGTGTATTTCTCGACCACACTAGATAGATTTGCTGGCTCCGCAGTTATCTCTATCGCGTAATATTTGCTTTTCTGTAGGTTAACTATATTCGCCTTACCCCCGAATACAATATGGTAGGGCGCTCCAAGGGCACAAAGTGGCATACTGGCGACCTGACCCGGCGCACCTGCGACGCCCGGCTTATCTCTCACTTGCCGAGCAGATTGCTACTGCGATTCGCGACGGTAGACTGACTGCCGGCACAAGGCTTTGGCCGCATCGGAAGCTTGCACATTCCCTAAACCTTTCTGTTCAGACGATCAGCCGCGCCTATAATGAACTGATCCAGCGCGGGTTGATTTCGGCCCAGATAGGCCGCGGCAGCTTCGTGCAGATGCTCCCGAAGGTGTCCGCCTCCCCTTACCTACCCGAGCGTTTTCCCAATCTAATAGATCTTTCAATTTTGGAGCCAATTTGCGAGCAGATCCATTTCGAAAAGATGCGTCAGGCCTTGAGATGGCTTTCCGTCAACCTCGCATCGGACTCGGCTATGTCGCTCCGCCCGATTACAGTTCTCCCGCATCATCGCTTGGTCGGCGCCGAATGGCTTGCCTGTTGCGGGCTAAATGTCTCACCCTTGAACATCAGCCTAACGAATGGCGCGACGCCAGGTTTGATGGTTGCTCTGATGAGCGCTGCCCCACCTGGATCAAGCATTGCCACCGAGGTGCTCAGTCTTCACACGCTCGTGCCACTGTCGAGCTATCTTGGACTGCGTCTGCAGGGACTTGTGACTGATGAGGAGGGAATGATTCCAGAGGCGCTGGACGAAGCTTGTCGGAAGGGGCCGGTCCGCGCCGTGTTCCTCGAGCCATCGGTGATTAACCCCCTGGCGGCGTTGATGAGCGAGACTAGGCGCAGACAATTGGCCGACGTCGCGGCGCGCCATGACGTTGCTATTATCGAGAGCGATGTTCTCGGCCCCCTGGTCGAGGATCGCGCGCCACCTATTGCAGCGTTTGCACCTGACCGTACCATCTATATTACAAGTTTCACAAAAATTACGTTGCCTGGTCTTCGTTTAGGTTACCTCGTGACACCCGACCGCTATGTCGCTGCCGCTGCCAACCGCCATCTAGTTGCCAATTGGACGGCAACGCCAGCAATTGCCGACATCGCGACCCTTTGGGTCCGCGACGGAACTGCTTTGGAACTCGTTAAATGGCAACGCGAAGCCTTGAATAACCGTCATTCACTTGCTGCTAAGATGTTGTCCGGACTCTCCTATAACGCCCATCCGCAAAGCCTCCATCTTTGGCTGCCGCTGTCTCGCGGACATACCGAGTATTCCTTTGTCTCCCAGGTTCGGCTTGGAGGTGTTATGGTTGCGCCTGGCTCCTCATTTCGAACGACCGACCGAGACGGAACGCCCGCCGTGCGCATCTCACTCGGGTCAACAACGGAGGGTGAACTGCGCGCCGGTCTTGAAATCGTCGCATCTTCCCTACGGGGGACTCCAGAACCTTTGGTGCCAGTTTTTTGATTTCCTCCTCGGCGAGAAAACGCACGCATGACCAAGTTGTTCGAGGAGGAAGTGCTGCCGGTAGTACCTACATTCCGCGATACGCACGCGGTACGCGATACGCACCCGGTAAGAGACCAAGCTCGCCTAAACTCTTGAAAAGGGATCGAGCAAATCCAGCTCTGATCTCGTGGACTTCGGCTAGGCACCTTGTTGGGCAGAATGTTCGAGTTCGCGTCCGTGACCTACACCTTAAGGGCGGTTTCCGTCATCAGCGCCGCGCCTTCAGCGATCTTCTTCACCCGCTCGAATAGGTGTTCCGCCTCCAGCAAATGCGGCGAGCGCACAAGATAGAGTGATTCCGCATAGGCCGGCACGACGTTCGGCGCATCGCCGCCCGCGCTCTAGCGTAATACACGCGCGCATCGGAAGGCATGTGCTCACGGATGTAATTCACGCCCACGTTCATCAGCTCCACCGCGTCGAGCGCGCTACGGCCCACGTGAGGGAAACCGCCGCATGCGACGCGCCGCGGCCCGTGAAGCAGAAGCGAGCTTGGATGCAGGCAAGCGACGAAGCGGTTTGCACCTCGTCGACAACGTTGGGGTGCCAGCAGAAGGCGGCATCGAGATCATCGAAGAAACCAGCCCGCGCCATGAAAGTCTTGCCTGAGCCGCTCTCCTCCGCCGGTGCAGCCGTAATAGCGCACCGTGCCCGCGATGCCTTCCCTGCAAGTGCATCCTTCAACGCAACGGCCATGCCCGGACGCGCCCTTCCTAGTAGGCCTGTGCCCGGTCACGCCCGAAACTTGCGCGAGTCCCGGCAGCGCATCCAACTCCCCCAGAAAAACCGAGGATAGACCCGCCGCTTCCATGTTCCGCCAAGAAAGGCCGTGGGCATGCCGCCGACTTTTTTCCCGATGCGAAAGCCCTCTTGCTCCAGTAAGGCGATCTGCTCAGCGACCGAGCGATGCTCCTCGAAGGCGAGTTCCGGCATGGTCCAGATGCGATCACTTAGTGCACAATAATCGGCGCTCTTGGTGTCCACACGCCGGGCGATTTCATGAAGGCACAGGCGGTCGTTGTGCACTTCCTATTTTTTCTCATTGTCGGATTTGCGCACTTAGGATCGCGCGCTTTCAAAACACGTCCGGCGCCAATCATCGGGGTGCTGCGCCTGTTCGAGGCGCGTGGATGGGGCTACGTCCTCGCGGTGACCTCGACGCTGCGTCGATTTCCGTAGGGCAAAATAACCCGAGCATCCTCCACTACGATTCTTGTTCCATACTTCTGCGAGCGTCGAGACAGATCTTCCAGCATGGAATAAGCTAGCTCTTTTGAAGCGGGTACGGGCACAATACGCTCATGATAATTTTTGCTGCTAAGCCATTGCTCTCCCCCAATCACGATTGGAGTGAGGTCGATTGACTGCAAATGGTTTTTGCCATCGAAGCTGCATGTCGCGACGATGCTTTTCCAGATGTCCGGCGAACTCCATTCGTCCTCCCCTTCAGGTAGATGAAAAAGGAAATTTCCCAATCCATAGAAGATCGGAGCTCCCCGGTAAACTTCAATCGGTTGCAACACCGGTGCGCCGTGGCTGGCGAACGCGTTCGCTCCGGCATCAACACAAGATCGCGCAAAAGACTGAACCCACCCCGGAACCTCGCGCCAATCCGGTTCCCAATGATGATGGTGAAGGTAGGAGATGACGAAGGCACCTGCGGAGGAGGCCTTCCGGATCGCTGCAAGCTGAGCTTGTAGGCTTTCCTCATCGAGGATGATCCTGCGGCAGTTCTCGGGCGATCGGCGAAAAATGGTTCCGTAAAAGTCAATCTCATCGGACGATGTCGGTTCGCGAGGATCGTTCGGCTGCGCGTAGTTTCCGCGCTCCATAGCGTTGCTTAGGAACATTTCTTGAATGGCACGCAGGTTCGCGAATTTTTTATCATCCACCTCGAATACCCGCGAGACGTCGAGTTTGTTCACCCCTGGTCGAGCAGGACGGGTGTCAGTCGCATTGTCAGCATACATTATAGCTGGCCCGGGGCCGGCATCCATCGAGACGAGAGCGACCTTCCTCTTTCCGAATTGCTTTATACCAGCCTTACTCGCGTCGGTGGCATCCACGCCAATTCCAGCATGCAGAAACTCACGCTGGTCCACTTCCTCAAGCGTGGACAGCACTCCTGCAGGCCCAAGATCGAACGCATGATTATTAGAAAGAGCAAGTGCGCTAAAGCCAATATCCTTCAAACTATCTAAGACGACCGATGGAGAGCACTGGAAATAAGCGCCCTTCATTGGCCAACCACCATGCCGGCCGAGAATGGTGGTCTCTAAATTCGTGAACGAGACGTCTGCGTTCTGGATCAGTTCTTTAATTGCGGCAAATTCCCCACCCGATACGTGCCGGAGGTCATGGTAAATGAGAGACTGTCCAGTTAACGCAATAGTAAACGACGAGCGCATGATTTGAGTCGGACCTCTGTATATCAAAGTTAGCGGCGGCTTCCCTTAGAGCAAGAGAGACTGCAGTGAACCTGATAGGTACTTTTGGATCTAAGGAGATATTGCCGCCGAACGATTGTCAAACAACTTTGACGCGAAAGGTCACTTGTGCTTTGCCTTGGACGTTTGGTTGAACGCGCCGATTAAATCTGTGTCATCCTTTTAGGGTGTTCTCTTATTATGAACTCTCAGCGCCTGCCGGGTGGCCGATAATCTACTACATCAGATCTGATGCTTTTCCCTGACGTGCTCGATCATCTAGTTTGCATGCCGAAAGATGAGAGGAGCCGCAAAAATCGTCAATTTATTAAATTTTTGTGACGCCCTATTAATTTTCCTGATATAGTCACAAATGGATCCTTGGGCTATCGGCAGCTGCAAATTCGGGCAAACGCAATGGAAGAGCTTTCAGGCCGAAACAGCAAGCCCGCGTTCAGGTCCGCTCAGATTTTCCGGGAGATCATTAGGACCGGCTCCACAAGGCGGGCTGGCAGAGAACTCGGCATCACCCAGTCGGCCGTAAGCCAGTATCTCAAACTGTTCGAAGACGCTGTTGGCGAAAAGCTGTTCACGCGAGATCGCCGTGGCCTAATCCCCACCACACAAGCGATCGAAATTTATAATCGGCTCGACAGATACTTCGAGACACTAGGGCGCATCGAGAAGGAAATTACCAACTCTTTGCGCAAAAAGGAAAACCGTCTGACCATTGCCGCACCGCATATACTCTCGTTCGGACTCGTCCCGAAAATCGTTCTCGCGGTCGACAATCTGGATCCGTCACTGGAGTTTCACTTCAAGGCACAACGATACGATCAAATAGCACAAAGTGTGGTGACGGGGGAGGCCGACATCGGAATCTCTCGGCTGCCGTTAGACGAGCGCTTCTTTGAATGGCACATAGTGGCCGAAAGCAAAAGCGTCTGCGTATTGCATCCTGACCATCGTCTTGCTGATAAAGACATCATAACTGTAGACGACATTGCACATGAGCCGCTTATCCTTCTGGAGGCGGAATACGCATCGAACAAGATGGGAAACTTGACGTTCGGTAGGGGAGAATTTCCAGCAAAACCTAAGATCTATTCGGACACAATAGGCTTGGATGCGTCCTTTATCGCCTATGGAATCGGTATCACGGTCGATAATGAATTTATTTCGAAGCATTACCAAATGTTCGATTTGAGGATCATTCCTTTTGAGCCGGCAGCCACATACCATTATGTGGTATTTTGGCGCCGCGGCAGTGAAAAGTTTTCGCGCCACTCGGCAATTGTGGAGGCATTTATAGAGGTAATAAGGCGGGACCAATCATCGAGAGAACGACGCCCCGGTTACAAGACAGAGATGCTCGAGGCGGGCGCACGCTAGGTTGGTCTTCGTTCATAAACGCTTCTTTTCTAACGCATTACAGGCATTTAGCTTGTCCAGAAGGCATCGTCTGGTATGGGCGGGCGGGAGCGCGCTGGTGGTCGGCAAAATGTCGTCCCCAGGTCTCAGGCCGGATCGCGCTGATCGTCTTTTGCAGCACCGACTTCTGCGGGCTCGCATGGACGACGGCAGCCGCGCAAAGCCCGAAACGATGCGGAGTCCTCCATATGGAAGGGCAGCTCCTGATAACTCAGTTGGCGGTGCTGCGTGAGGAGCGCACTGCTTCGGCCGGCGGCCCTTGCTCGGGAACTCGACATCGTCGCCGAGCATCGCGACTAAACATGATCGTGTCGGACAACCTCCTAAGCGCGGAACGAAATGGAGCCTGCAGTCAAGGTCTCTCTGATCATCAGCATGCCCTTGCTGCGTGACGTTGGTCAAGTCGACGAACCAGGCGGCTTCCACCGGCAAGGAAAAGGTCTCGTCCACAGCAAACACTGGGTCCGCATGAAGACGGCCCTCACCGTCCTCAACACGAGCTTCTGATCCAGGCGGAAGACCCGAGCATTATCTACAGGGTCCTCGAAGCGATTGCCTCACGGCCCTAGCGGTGACAGAGGTTCTTCCACCTAGCACCCGCCTTCAAGAAGGGCCGGTAGTCGGAACCACCTTTGACGACAGCGTGCGCGACGCAGGCCATCTTGGCGATAGTGGGGGTCATTGCGTTGCGGCGTAGATCGGGATTGTCGCGATCCCTCGCAATGTAGCGTCGAACTTATGACGGAAGCCATTCTCGCGCTCGCGGATAGCGACTGGTCCGGCGATCCACAGGGTGCGGCGCAGCCGAGCATTGCCGAATTTGGAAAGGGGTCTGGCCGCAATATTGGCCTCACTGTTGTGTCGAGAGGTCCAGCCCGCAGAACTTTAGAAACTGGCGATGATGAGCGAAACGGCGAAGATCGCCGGCTCGGCAATGATTGTCAGCGCATTGATCGGCCCGATGCCGGGGATCTGGCGAAGGAGCTGATAATCCTGGCTGTGCCGCAACAGCTCATCGGCCTGCGCTTGGATCTAATTGCGTTGCCGGATCAGGCTGCGTGCCTCGTCAATGACCATCCATGCGAATGGCAGGCCATCAAGCGGCAGCGGCAGTCCAATCGGTGAGCGAGCCGTCTCGTAAATATCCACCAGATGTCTTGCTGACCTTGCGGCCGACGACATCCCCCGCTGCTGTCACAAATTCCTCCTTCGTCAGCGCCGTGATGCCTGCCGGCATCGGAAAGGCATGAAGGAAGGCGAAGAACCAATCGCTGCGGCTCCCCTGGAAGCGATCGATCCCGGGAAAATACAGCGGCAGGGAGTGCGTCAGGATACGGTGCTGGATCTCGGTCTTGGCCCTGGCGATCGCTTCGTAGTTCTTCGACAGTTCCTGCACGCCGTTGACGCCGGCGCGCAGCGGATCATGGTAGACCTGCGTCGCTTGGATCCTGAGCAGGTGCAGCATCACCTAAGCATCTTTGCAACGTTCTTGGCCTATCGGCCGGTGAATAGTTCCCCGGTCGCCTCCAAGACGCAGACCACAGGGCGGCCGTCCGCCTGCAGCACCGATCAGATGGTCGTGCTCAGCACGGGTGTTGAGGACCAAAAGGCGACGCCGGCGCTTGTGGCCCGGTGCTTCGATCAGAACTTCATTGCGCACCTTGGCAATGTCAATCGCTACCAGGACCGCGGCGGCGGGTGTAGAATCTGAAGTGGTCATGGTCGGTCTGTCCGGATTGGGTTGTGAACAATCACAGTTCTAGAGAAACTTTGACCGGCCATGGCCGCCTCGACAGCAGTGCGCGCCCGGTCCGTGAGAGCTAGCGGGTCCGGTCGGAGGCGAGCTGGAACTTGTGCATCTGATCAGATTTCGGGCGGGCGGCCGGCGCAGTGGATCACGCGATAGATGTGATCGGCGGAGCCTTTGTCGAGCTTCGTGATGGCGCTGATGCCAAGGCCCTTGTGGTTGCCTCGATGCGGGCGCAGGCGCGGCGTTCGGCTGGATTAACTTCATTCCCCGACTCTTACGCCAAATCAAAGTGCCCTTCGCGACGCAATTCTTGTCCGTTGCCTGACAAATGTCCCGTAGCGAACAGACAGAATCGAGAGCGAAAGCCAACTTTGTTGAACCAAAACGTTTTTTGCGTTGGCATAGCCTTTGCGTGCTCAAGTCGTGACGTTCACGAAGGAACAAAGCCATTCGATATTCACACAGATAATTGGGATTGTGACCCTCACAGCCACTGCATCATATTGTATAGAAAATGTATACTTTCGCATGTGACAATTCATCCTGGCAATCGGATAATCTAGGAGTTTCATATGACTGACAAATTCATCTACAACGAGGATTGGGCTTCCATCTATGAAAAATTTAGCATCCTACGAGGTAAAAGGGATGAGGCAGCGGAGACTGTCGCCTTTCTTGAGCCATGTGCGAGTGGAGGGAGTGCCCTCGAACTTGGTGTCGGGGACGGACGCGTTGCGGCGCCGTTAAGCGAGCGCGGCGTCAGGGTCGAAGGTATCGACAATTCGGACAGCATGTTGGAACTTCTCGCCAGGCGCACCGATCTGGTCAAAGCTTGGAAGGGGGATATTGCTAATTTCAGATCAGAGCGACGCTACAACCTGGTGTATTGCGTTTGGAACACGTTCCCGCTGCTCGTCACGCGCGAAACGCAAATAGCTTGCCTGCGATCTGCCGTGGAAGCGCTAGATGATGGGGGGATTATAGTGATAGACGTGGGCGTGCCGCCCTTGGATGGGCTCGTCAGCGGCCAGAAAACCAGTACTCTATTCGTGGATCATGAGAATACGATCCTCAATTCTGCCATCCACGACCCACTAACTCAGACGTTCGTTTCAACCCTCCTCTGGTTTTCCGGTACAGAGGTCAGACGTTTACCACATCGCGTTCGTTACGTTTATCATCAGGAGCTCGATACCATGGCCGAGTGCGTAGGACTGGAATTAGCGGAGCGCTGGGGAGATTGGACGAGAGGTGCATTTACCAAAGAATCCAAACGTCATATCTCGGTTTACCGGCGTAACCGGCCTCTAGTCTGAGGCTTAGCGATGGCAGATCTTTGATCGGTGATCTCGAAAAGCGAAAGAAGCCTCGATTTCGGGTATTTTGAATTTGCTTGGATATTCGCTATTCCCAGGGGTTCTTGGTCAAAATGGCGGGCAAAGCGCTTCATACCACCTTGATCGGAAGAGGCGCTTGGCATAGTTCGGCGGTCGTCATAAACATGCTTATGCCGGGCGCGGCATAAGCATGTCTTGATCAGCGTCGCCATCAAGCGGCCCGATCGGCACCGCTCGGAGCGTTCGAACAGCCAAGCCTTCCTGCCGGAGGCCATCTCGGGGTCATTCTGCCCATGTCGAGCAGGAGGTCGAAGTCCAGTATCGGTGGCACCCGTATTTCGGACGTCGGCTTCGCTGCGAGAACAGCGAAGAGCGCCCCGACGGCCGGATCATTCATCTCGTCGTCACCCAACGAGCTCAGCCGTGACGAGTGGCTCGGCCTGATGCTCGACCGCGAGGTCGCTATACGGGCCGACAAGCGCGTCCGGAACCGGCTCGCCTCGGCCAGGCTGCGCTTTCGCGAAGCCTGCATCGAGGACATCGACTTTGCCCCGCCACGCGGGCCCGTGGTCAAATGGCATGACCTGATCGCAGACCCTACCGACGCCGACGCCATTCTCGACAGGATCGTTCACAACGCCCACCGCATCGTGCTCAAGCGCGATTACATGCGAAAGCAAAGGCAGCGCCCCTCTTGACCGGCACCGAGAACGGCGAAATCAATCATCCATGAACGCAACAAGGCACCCAAGGACCGACGCCGGCAGACTGTCCGACATTAGCGAAACCACTGTCCGAGAATTAGCGGAACCCCTGTCCGGCTTTTGCGAAATGCGCACCCTAGGTGAAGCATCTGTTCGGGCGACAGCGGCTACACAGGCTGAAACTCATGGACAAATCGCCCATCCCGCCTCGCCATTCTCGTAGCCATGGTGGAGAGCTTGTCCGACGAAATGCCCCTCCCTGATTTTCAAAAAGGACTCTAAGTGCCAACGAGCCAAATAGGGCGATCCTGTAATGCTGTGCCCTCTGCAAGCCGCTCGCAAAGCGTTTGCCACAGCGGATCGCCGGTAAACGCCGGTAAGCTGCCCCACGCCTTATTCAAAGGCATCGCGGCGTAGAAGTCGATCAACTGCTCAAAACGGGAGCCAGGCTGGGCAATCAGACTGAAGGGATCGATAGGCCCAGGCAAGATCGTCCGATGCCCCCACATACCCGGCTCTTCGTCGGACGCTATCGAGGCGGGTAAGCTGCGATTTGCAGGTGACGGAAACTCGGCGAGGGTAGACAGCAAGGCTTGGCGCATAATGGGATAGTAGACGATCTGGCGACTGCCGCCGAGCGCCCGCAGTCCAGGAAGTATCGACGTCACCAAGAATGACAGGAACAGACTTGGTATGATCTCACCCTTATTCAAGGATGGCACGAGCGCGTCAGGCACACATCTTTGTGAGAAGGTCCTGTCTTCGGTCAAAAAGAGGCCTTCGTCCAATCGCAGGGGAAAGATGCGTCCTCCTGACAAATGCCAAAAGAAGTCGGTTGTCGTCTTCGCCCAACCGCTCCATTGGTCCCTATTAAACGACTTCAAATGAGTAAGCAGCCTCTTCGCAAAAGAGCCCGGTCCAAACAGCGTTGACGAAAGCCACGATGACGGATCGCGAAGATGCTGGGCAACAAGGTCCGCCACGTCCAGATCGTCGATTTGCAGCAACTGTAGGTCTGATGCGAAGAAGCGGTGCCAGAGGCTCTGATTGGCTGTTTTGATAGCATCGGCGGCCGAGGGAAACTCACCATCCGGGAGGTTCTTTTGCAACTCCTCGATTAGTAGGCTCGCACCTGTCATCTTTTCGGAACTCGTCAGAGCGAAGCGCTGTGGCGAATGGCGGCCGCAAATACTGAATGGATCCATTTTGCTGCGCGATAATCCGAACACATTGAGGGTTCTATCACCCAATCTCAGCCAACCGGGCCCCTTCTTCGCGCTTTCAGTGAATTTTACGGTCGAAGCCGAATAGGACACATACCAGCTGTCTTTATGGGAGCGAAGTCCCATGCCGCTAAAGACATGCGTATAGAATGCATCAGGTTCAACAATCAGATGACAATGTGGACCGGTCTGAATGACCGGTCGGCTGCGAAGCTGTTTACCGAGTTCGGCAATCTGCTGATGCCCATAACCCAGACGTAAGGCGCGATCTGCAAGTAGCAGTTCCATCTGTTCCAGCGCGTGCATGCGGACAGGATGAGCAGCGGATGGTTTCGCGTTATAAACGGCATGCGCATACGCACACGTTGGAAGAGTCGAGTACCGCGAAATATACGGCATAAGCCAAATCAACGCTTCGGCGACGGGCTTTGGAGACAACGACTTCATCGCATTCATCCCGTGATTTGAACCGACGTCTACTGTGTCAACATCGATCAAAACTCGGCCTTGTAGAGTTCACTCAATGACGACTTGGGCACAGGGCGAACGTGAAACTTTGGACGTTCGCGAACGTCAGCACCCCAAGGCCGAAGCCCCGATGACAGGTAAAATACCACTCGGCCCGCGTACTCAAAATAACAAGTGGTAAGGAACAGGCACGCAATGACCGACCCAAGACGACCAGGCGGCCCCAAATTGCCCTAAAAGCAGCACCTGAGATACAAATGCGCGCCAATGTTGGACGCGCAAGCGTACCGGCAGTAAATCGATCACACGGCAGGAGCTTCGGTCCTGGCGCAGCTTCACTCATCTGGTGAACGCCCCAAGCGTCGGAATGGTGGTAGTTCCACGGCTAATCCCGGTAGCTGACCGGGAGCTTCTATGTAGACATATTCGTTTGGAATGCAGGGCGGGGCCATCGACGAAATCAGGCGCCGCAGATTGTCCGCATTGTTGCTGGCAGCAAGGGTGTAGAAATTGCCGCAATTCCATGTCACGCATCCGTATTTGAAATACTCGGCCAATGCTGCTGACATATCGTTTAGCGTCGTCTCGTTGAGATTCATCCGTTTGAGAATGACCTTATTTTTATTTTTGATTTCCTCAGGTTTGAAGAAACGCGCCTTATATCCGTGGTCTTTTTGAAGCTCACGGCGCAGATATTCGTCGCCTTCAATTTGCCTGAATTTTTCCAAAAAGAGGAATATCCCGTCTTCTTTCAGTTGTCGTTTCACAAACCCAACCTGCTCCCGTCGATTGGGCGAATACATTTGGAAAGTAGTGTCTTCTAAGATGATGTCGAATCCGTCGGAAAAGTGCTTTAAACTTGGGGTCGACGCTACTCTGCTCCTCGTGAGGTGGTGGAATGGGCCGAGGAAGAAAGTTGCATGGGCGGGTTGTCCGTGGAGAAAGAAGCTCTCTTCGTTTTCCTTATTGGGGCTGCACGAAAGGGTTTGAATCTTGCCGTTGCCCAAGCGCCCTAGCGTACGGGCAAGTGTTCCTTCGGCGTCCCCCAGCACATAGAAGCGAGCGGGGTTTTCATCATGCCCAATGGCAAATCCATACCGTAAGAGGGCATCACCAACGCGAACCGCCTCCTCGAGGCGATAAGGGATACTGCCAAATAATGAGGGTCGAAACGGCCCCAGAGCTGGCGATGTACGCCAGTGAAGCTTTCCAGTGACACATCCCCCTGGAAAAGGCGCGCATCAACGCTCGGCATTTTGATGGGAACTCCTGATTGTGCCGCAGCGGTTGCCGAAAAAAAATCGGCCATTTCATTCAATCGCGGTGCCTTATCGCACTCGGCAAAAAAGTCTCGCATCTGCGGTTCCATTTCGCGCTCCCTAGGCGAGTTGCTCGACGCACCACTACACCAGTGCGTGACAGTGGGTCACATTGTGGGCCGGCGGGTCCAAGTTCCGAAAAATTTCGGAGTGGTCTTTATCTTCCTCGGCTACTGGGCCAAGGCTTCCTCAGGTATGGTGCGTGGAATCCTGAGACGAGTATCGGATGATCAGGAGGCAACGTTGAGAAGCCTCCGGCTGCACGTCGGCAATTTGCCGCTGAACAAAGACAGACTGAGACCCCGATGCACTCGAACTCCGAGGAGGCGTAGTCCCACGTTACTTCCAGACCAGAAATGATTTCCTGATTAGCAATAAAATCGTAGGCTCCAAATCGGTTCGGCACGATCGCTAAGTTGGGATTACAAGAATGATTCACAACGACGGCGGGCTCCTCAAACAGAGCATGGACATCCCAGTCCAGTTGGATCGAGTTTGTCGTCCGAATTCTTTCCATCCGGTCCAGCAGCCCGATGATAACAACCTCTCCAGGTGAGAAATCGCGAGCAGAGAATACGCCGCGGCCTTTATCGTCACCTGTAGAGAGGACACTTACGTTGCGGGCATTCAGTAGTCTTACGCACCCGATATCGTCTGTCAAGATAGACGCTCTTTTCGTTACGTGTGGCGCCGGCATTGCAAATTCCCTATATATTATGGAGGCCCAGAGAGAGCCTTAACTGTGTTGCGTGCGATATAAGTTGCTTCTTCATTGCCGCCTGCAAAAATCATGGTCTGGTATGCTTTGGCAACTTTGTCTCAATGCCCAAGGACCGCGTCTCTATTAGACGCACATTTCTTCAGCTTCCGCTCAATCCCACATAGAGCCAAGCCTATTTTGGGACGTGCTGGAGTTGCCGACCCTTTCCGAAAACGACGTGACGCCGCCTCTGACATTCCTTTCCTCCGTTTCCATCCATCTAGGTTACTGCGACATGAACGCCCCTCCGGCGCTCTCGCCGCCTTTCACCGAAGACTTCAAAATTTGTGCCAATCTGAAAGATTGAGTCGAAGAAGAATTTTTGAGCTACTTTTCAGCTATTTAACCTAGCGCAACAGGAGATCGACTAAACAAGACTGCTTGGCGGACCCGACAAACCCGACAGAAGATGTCGGAAGGTTTCGTATTTGTTCGTAACGTCGGGCATGACGCGCCTTGGTCGACCTGACTGGTCTCATGCGTGCTCTTATGAGAGCACTTAGGGGTGGTGACTCAGATCACGTTGCTCACGGGGCGCGAACATCGGGTGCCCGCACTGGCGCCAGCAGGGAGGCGAAGTACCACCCTACTATTCGTGTGGAGTTGGCAAGGGAGCCGGGGAGTATTTCGCTGGAGCGACGCCCCCAACCCGCACGGGTGATCGCGCTGGCCCCCGCGCTTCGAGATTAATGTAGCTGAACCGCTCGCCAGCTGGATTGCCCCCCGCGAACTCGCGTGATTGGCAATTGGCATCAGTCGCGAGCTTCAATTACGGTGGCTACTCCTATCTCGACGAGCCCCGCCGTGTGTTGGGCAATACGACGGACCTGCGCCCTGGTCTTTTGCGGGACTGGCAGAGGCATCGATACCGAACCGTGTGCTGTCGACCATCGTCGGCGAATCCGATGATCATGCCGCAATGCGTTGAACCGGTACAGTGCAAAGCTGCTTCTCCTGAGCACGCACTGCGCGGCAAAACCCCACATAGCCAAGGCCACCGTATTTGTGGACAGAGGCGCCGCCGGCTGGTACCGCATAAGACATCCTAAAGCGCTTTTTTCCCAGTTGCGGCGGATGCCGATGTTAAAGCCCTCGTCAACCAGGCGCACCTCTGCTCCCATGATGGGCTCAAGAGAATATTGCCGACCCGGTCGCAGACGGCACTCATGGGAACCCAGCTCTCCTGAAACAGGAGACATTTCATGCCGATCTTGGCGGCAACGGCGGCGACCATCCGCGTGTGGTCGGGCTGCAAGCCGCCGATGGTGACGAGCGTATCGGCACCCGACGCGATCGCGTCGGGGATTATGTTTTCGAGCTTGCGCAGCTTGTTGCCGCCCAACGCCATACCGGAGGTGCAGTCCTCTCGTTTGGCGAAGATTTCTACCTTGCCGCCCAGAGGCTTGCCGAGCCGGTCGAGCTTCCCAATGGGGTTGGGTCAAAAGTGAGCGGATAGGGTTCGAATTTTCCGGCATGTTTTGTTCGATAGCACGTGAGATTGAGCTAACCTAGCAATGCACGATGCACGAGCTGTTCCAAACGCTTGTTTGACTGTGATGTCGGCTGCATTCGGATCTTCCAAAAGGGGACCACTGTCATGTTTTCCGGCCCTTCGTTCGAAAGCGCGACGAAGCAACGTGCGTGCCCTGCCCAGCGATCGACCACTAATGTCTATGGGACCGAAACTACATTCCCTGCGTTAGAACGATGAGAATGCCGCCTCCTTCGACCATACTAGGCGCCATGACCTCACTAATCGAACTTGAACAAAGTAAATCTGGGCTCTGATCTTGTCACAGCGCCTCAAGGGAGGAGCAGCAATATGCCGAGCGTTTGATTGCGCTGGGCCCGTCTTGAGTTTCATTCTTTCGCTCGTCATCGTCGGGCGACTGGTACCGAACTTCCTGGGATCTATCGAAAACAGAGCTTTGCTCCGCTTTGACAGCGCAGCTGGATCGCGAAATCAGAAAGAGCACACTTGCGAAATAACCCAGCTGAAGAAGTAGCGAACAGCCCAGCGTCGTGACGACTGCTAGACGGAACGAATAATGCGAGGCGAAGTAAACCGTCACAGCGTTGCCGCACAGGACCAGCCCGAGGAGCCGACAAAAATGTGATGAAGCGCAATGCCGTTCTCCTGGTTTTGTCTCGTCAAATCATGCACCTCATGCTGCGATCTGGTCGGCCGCGACATGGGTCTGGCAGTTCTTTGGGCAGACGCGGCCGCAGGCACCGCAGCCAATGCAGCGGCCGGCATGGTCGACAACCATGACCATGCGATTGAGCTCACCATCGAAATCGTCGTTTCGCAGGCGCCGAGGATTTCACCCGCGTCATCGACACCGTAAAGATGCATGACCTCGCGCGAGCAGACTTTGAAACAGCGGCCGCAGCCAATACAGACCATGCCATCTATAGCTATCAGGTATTGCGGCACCCATAAGGAGCCGTTGCGGCTGAAGAATGTGCTCCTCATCGCAAAGTCTTCATTTTGGCGAGCTCTCCCCTGGCACCATCCAGCTCGGCGTAAACGGCGTGCGTCTTCTCGGCGACTTCCTCTATCTCAATCCATTTGACCGGGAGACCCTCGGCAAGGTCGCGCAAATTCGTCTTGGCTATTGCCGCGCGCAGTTGAAGCTTTCGGACTTTTTTCGTCCTCTCATCCAGATTTGACATGATCCTTCCTCGAAAATCGGTTTCTTCACGCCCGCGCCACGTCCCGATAGGCAATAGCTGCGGTCGCATCGCCGACCAGTTTCGCCCCGGTATCTGCGAGTTTCCGGAGAGTCTCGAAGCCGAACCGATAGACGCCTCGACAGACCGACGAACTGCCCGACCGTGAAAGTACGCGCCCGGAGCACCGGTCGGTTTCATTTCGTCTGAGCGCTCCTCGATCCCAAGCTCCACTACGGTCTAAAACATGCCGAGCCGCCCAGCGCGTCCGGATCCGGATCGCCAATGATCGGATATTCCGCTGCAGTTCCTTGGTGATGATGAAATTGGCCAGCAACCCGGTGTCCGATTTCCCTTGGCGTGAGCCATTGAAGGCGAGCACGGATCAACCGCGGGAGGCGTACGGCGGGTACGGGCGTCGCCCCGTCCGTGTGACGGCAGGGCCATGCGCCGCGTGCGACGTTTGGTTTGCTCGATTTCAGTGCTCGATTTCTGCTTTCGGGTACGCCAACTCCGGGCCTGGTTGCGCAGCCGACGTCCGACCTGGCCGGGCCGATCCCACGTCGATGCCTTCCCTTCGGGCTGACCACTCCTGGGTCGTGACGTCTTCCGATAGGCCCAAGTCGGCTCGAGCATCTCTTCCGCGCCGATCCGGTGAGAGGTACTCAGGTTCGAGCCTAAACGATCCATCCCTGTGCTGCCTGGGCATACTTGCCGCGGGCGCCCCGCGGAAACTGGCGGATTGACCAGGGTTCTTTTTCACTTGTCGTCTCTTCGCTCATCAGGCGACTGTGCTTTGATTTTCAGCGGCCGTGTTTTGCGGAACCACGCAAAGATCCCCGGAGCATGCGTTCTCACCCGTGTAGTTGGCCAGGGCTTGGAGCAATGCGGTAAGGCAGTATTGTTTGATATGGTCCGGCATCATCCCTGGATTCCCCAGAGATTTCAGCGCCACCTCGATCAACTCGATTGCGCGACCCTTGTTGCCGCTCTCGTAATAATACTGAGCGACCGGGACGTACCACCGGAATTTAAGAGGCCCCTCGCCGTGTGGGGGATTCAGTGTCAGTATCTGTTCCGCGAGCTCGTGGCCCATCGCGAAGCGTTCAGCACGGGGGATATGTGAGTTGTCAATCGCGGGATCGAAGAGTTGGTTCAGGGCCATGACCATCCAAGAGACGGCATCGAATTTTTTGTCGATGGCGTCCTCGACCAACTGGCGCATGACGGGCAAGCCGGTCTGCATGTCGCGCAGCTTGTGAAGCAGTAGATTCGCGTGCGTTTCCCGGAACCCGCTATAATCGGGCACTAAGGCGAGGCCTTCTTCGATGGCCGAGACCGCCGCCGTCCAATCCTCGGCCTGCATCGCCGGGTGAAGCTTGGCGTAAATCGGTCGGGTCAGTGCTAGCTCGCGTGCCTTGGATTGGTTAGTAGCGATCCGCCTTGCATCGGCGCGTTGAGCTTCATCGCTGTTGCGCCAACTGCCGTTGAGAACCTTTGGCAAAACGTCATCGAGTTCCGCCGGATGTCCTATGAAAGCGATGAGGCCGTCGCGGTCGACTAAGAACGAGGCGGGAATCCCCAGAGATGAACTGGGTTCCATCCATAGTCTATTCATTTCGCCTGTGTAATCGAACGCGATACGATAATTCAGATTCGGGAATCTCTCTGTCAGCCAAGCATCCAAGCTAGTCCGCGTCTCCTCGGCGGTCGGGCCCTTTTCCCCAGCTGCGACTCCGATGACCTCAAATCCGCTGTCTTGATACTTCTCCTGCAACTGCGTCAGATGGGGCATCACCGCCACACAGGGTGCGCACCAAGTCGCCCAAAATTCCAGGAGGTACACCTTGCCGGGGTGAAAGTTGGCGAGGGGCTCGCCACGCAGCCAGTCGTCCACTTTGATCGGAGGAGCCGGGGACTCCTTATGCAACACCATATTGTTCTCCAAAGCTCTATTCTCACACCTTTCGGGCGTTTCTGACGAGCCGGTTCTCCTCTGAGAAATGGAAGAAACCGGTTCGGTGACCAGCACTCGTCTTGTGCGTTCGCATGCGGCTAGTCCTCACCCATTGTTGCCGCATCTCAACCAGCAATGGTCGTGCCAGCCCGCTTAGTGAGCGTAAGTGTGTGGTTAGCTCGGAAAACCTTTGGGCGTAGAACGCGGTCGATTGTTTTGAACCCGACATGGTTCCTGCCGCTGTCTGGTTTTCGACACGCATCACTGATGCTTCACGCTTGAGAACCGAAGACAGCTTGGCTGTCTCGCCTGGGGCAATGTTCGGCGTCGGCCCGTCTAACAGCATCATTTCGGGGCCGGTCGAAAGTGCGCGGGCGATCTCCACGACCGGCTCCCGCCTGCAGCCACTGCGTCCTGGCCTGCTGATGGCTGAGCCTTCCTTCTTGGGCCGGGTCGGTGGGGCGGTGAGGCCCAGCGCGTCGACTGCGAGCCGCCGCCGTTACCGCATATGATGTTTGGCCAGACGGCCGATCCCGCATTCACGAGCCGATATTTCGTGAAAGAGCTTTGGAAGCATTGCAGGTTCCTGCGTAGACCACCCGCTGCTGCGGGCATTCGCGACCCCTTCGCTGAATAGGAGGGTCCAGGTGGGCCAGTCTGGTCTCGATTGTCTGGTGGCAGCCCGTAGAGATGTCGGATATGCCGCGCCGATCAAGATTCGGATGGCGCAAAGGCCTTCGGATTGTCGGATTTCGCGTAGAACCCCAGTACGGGCCCGATATCAAAGATCGTCCCTGGCGGAAGGCGCCGGACGGACGCAGGCCATTTTTCGGTTGAGACGCCGATGCCTCTCGCAAGCATGCTGGCAAATCGGGGCATCAGCGGTGCGAGTGTCTGCGCCAGGATCGCAGCGGCTGTAGCCTGAAGCGCGAGCGAGGTCCGGGTGCGGGCGGGATAGAGACGTCGCGCCGCTTCGTAGTCTTGCGCCTGACGGTAGATCAGGCAATCGCGCACGAAATCGCAGGCCTGCGCGGCCGCGCGCCGGACCGAGAAGCCATCATCCGAATAGGCGCGTTCCATCGCCGCGCGATGGATCTCTATCCGAGCAAAGAAAGCGCGATCGGCGGGACCCCAGTCGCCTGCGTCGGGCACGCAGCCGCCAAAATCCTGCTTGATTTGCCGGTGAAGCGCATCAAGCCATTTCAGCCAAGTTCCTTTGAACACCTCGTTCTCGGTGCGGCGTAACGCGTTTAGCGTAAAGTTCGTCCGCTCACCTTCCGGGCGTGTCAGGCCCAAATGAAGACGCACGGCGTCGACTGTCTTTAAGCCCAAAACCTCCTTGCCCCAGACCGCATGGGCGCGGCTGGTCGAGAACTTCTGGCCGTCGAGCAGATAGAACTCGTTCACGTGATACCGGATACGCGGCGTCCAGTGGGAGAACACCTCAGCGTAAAGCGCGGGGTAAAGTAGCGCGTGGTAGAAGGAATTGTCGAAGCCGAAGAAATGGACAATCTGCCAGTCATTGCTGGGCATCGCCGCATTCCAGTCGCGCCCCAGCAAGCCAGCTAGCGCCTGGATGTTGTAAAGGAATCCGAAAGCCATCTCCGGCCAAACCCAGATCCGCTGCCCCGGAAGCCCTTCGGCCGGCAGGCCCCAGTCCGAGGGGTGGGTGATGGGCACGGAAAAGTCGCCGCGTTGGCGTACACGCGCGAAGAGGTCCAAAATCCGAGCGGGAGCGCCCGACGCCCTTAAATGCCGGTCGATGTCGTCGTAGCATCGATCCAGCGCAAGTTCGGGACGGCGCACGGAGCCGACCACCGGCGCCTCGGCCGAGTGCCGCGCCCGGACTGCACCTAGGTCGTGGCATAAGTTCGGCGCGCCGCATTTCTCGCAGATGTTGCCACTAGTGGAGCTGCCGCAATCGGGGCAGAGGCCGCTTACATCCGGTTCGTAAAGGTAATCGCCTGTCACTGCATCAAATAGCGCACGGCTCTGGCGCAGATCTACCGCCGGGCTGCTCAGAAGAGTGCGGAAACATGTGGCTTGAAACTCGGCGTAAGCGTCATCCCCCAACGTGGACAGGAAGCTGTGGACCTCACAGTCGAGAAGCGCGAGCGTGGCTATGATCTCGTCGGCGTAGTGGCGCGCCACCTTTGCGGGCGTCGATTGATCATCGGCACGCGTGGCGACATAGCTCTGGTGATCGTCGCTCCCAGTCAGGTGGTAGGCTTCGGCCCCATTCATGCGCAGGAAACGCGTGTAGACGTCGGCGCCAAAATACGGGCCTGAAAGATGCCCCAGATGCAGATCGCCATTGGGCGTCGGCGGCGTGGAGAAGACGAAGATCGGCGTGCGGGGAGCCGCGACCTGTGCAGCAGCTTCGAGGGCGGCCTTGCCGTCGCGCCAGTAGACATCGACGAAATCTAGGTCTTCGTCCCCATCATTGCACAGCACATGCGCTTCAAAGGGGTGGAACAGAACGACGTCGCCGGCTTTGACTGGGATTTGCCGAAGGTCGGTCCGGACCTTGCCCACCCCGGACAGGACTACGAAGGCCTCGATTTCGTCGTGCCGATGAGGCTCGGATGTGACCCCCGGTGCCACCTTGCCGAATGAAAACCCGGTGCCCGCGCTTCCCGTTCCAAGCGTGGCCATGTCGATACCGAACGCACGCGACAGCTCCGTTCGAGAAAACCTGTATTTGCGCATGACGAAGCTCAGCCGTTGAAACAGTGGTATCTTCGGCTGCGAACGCGACAGCCTCTGCTGCAAGTTGCGAAGAGAGGCGGCAGCCCGGTACCGGTTGGCGGCCCCCGCGAGAACAATCCGGCTCCAGCCCACAGGCGGGCGAAGACTGCGCGCCAGTAGGAATTTGCCGTCAGCGAAGATCGCCCGGTGACTACCTCCATACGACGTGCCGAAGCGTCGTAACGCGACTGCGGCGATGCTCCAGTAGCCCACAAATCAGAACGCCATGCTGCCCGCATTTTTAGCGTCGACCAGTTTCATATGCATGCCTCGCTCAGTCGCGATAGAAAATGCCGTTTGGCGGCTTGAGATTGTCTAGATCAGCCACTTTGCCCTCGGGCGGATTAAGAGCGCGCTTAAGCACGTTGTATTCAGCGCGGGTCGGTCCACCGGTCGAAGCACGCTGGAACACCAAGTAGAGCGTTCGCCGCGATCGATTGCTTTTATTCGGCTGCGAGTAATGCGGTGCGTAATCGTCGAAGATGAAGATGTCCCCAGCCTTCCATTCTATGGGTTCCCAGGAGAGTTTCTCGGCGACCTCAGGATCAATCACCCCGTCGGCATCCATGGAAAATACTCCCCTGTTGTGGTTCCCGGGCTAAAGAAAAGGCCGCCATTGTCCGGGTCGGAGTCGTCAATGCCTATGGCGACGACCGCATGGACCATCCGGTCGGGGAGCCTGTGTGGAATGTGATAAATGTCCTGATGCGGGCGATAGCCGCCGCTGTCGGGGTAGTGGAAAATCAGCAACTCCTTGAGCCGGCGCGAGCCTTCGTCAAGCAGCTCCTCGACCGCAGCGTTAATGCGCTGATCGGCGAGGAGCAGATCACGCAATGGATCATGGAAGTCGAGAAAATTCTCGGCCTTAGATGTGATCTTTCGATTATCCGTCGTCTTCTCGAACCACAGCATCCATTTGTCATCGCTGACGTCCCAGCCTGAAATATTATCAACAAAGCTGGAGATACGCTCCACAGCCGCGGGATCGAAGAAGCTTTCGATCCTGACATATCCGTCTTTCTCCCACTTTTCTCTTTGTGCATCAGTCAACATGCGAAAAGCCTCCTGTTGGAAAGACTGGTTGGTCGAAAATTTCGGTTAGCGCAATCGGGCGCTGGTCAGGTTGTGGGTCACGGAATCAGTACTCCACGGCATATGGGCGACGCTAAGGGGGTCGCGCTCGCCGGCCTTCGCCGCAGTGAAGGCGTTCCTTGGATGCCACCGCCAACTTCCTCAGTCGCCCGGTCATATCCCGCTGCCCATTTCTTCTGCGACGGTGTCGGACCAGCACTCGACTGAGGTAGGGCGAATGAAGCCGGGATGCTCAGGGTTGGCACGCGGCGCGCGCCCCAGAAGGCTGTCGAGGATGCGACGCGCTCGCCAGGCCAGCAGGCTTAGATTCGGGTCAGCCAGCCCACGCTGTCCTAGGCTCGCATTCTGTACGAAGATGCGGCTGTCACGCGGTCCGTCCCAGCACACTGAAAAATCTTCGCGAATAGCCAATTCGTTGTCGATCTTTTCAAGCCGGTTCGCGATCGGTTCCAAGAAGCCTGGCACCGCGTTCTCGTAACCGGTGGCCAGGATGACGATGTCGGCCGTGACTTCTTCAACCTCCTCCATGCCATGCTGCAGGGTGAGTCTGTGGCCCTTGCCGGCGTTGATGCAGTGCGAGACAGTGCAGCCCGGCCGCAGTGTGATTTCGCATCGGTTTGGCTCTAGAAATGCGTGGCGATATAGCGCCTGGTAGATCGCGCGCAACGTGCTTTCCGAAACGCCGTCCGAAGCAAGCACGAAGCGCCGCAAGAACAGCTTGCGCTGCGACTCGCTCATTGCCGCGAAACGATCCGAAAAGCAGGGCATGAACAACTCGTTTGTGAACGGGCTGTTGTCGATAGGAAGGTAGTTTTCCCGCTGTGATACCCAGGTTATCGAGACAGGCCGCCGTCCTTTTGGCAGGCCAACAAGGTGCAACAGCACCTCGGCTCCGGACTGTCCGCCGCCGACCACGCAGACATGGCTATTGTGCACCTCAGGATGAATGTGCAGCAATTGAGATGAGTGAAAAAGGTTGCGGCCAGCCCAGCCTTGAAACTGAGGCGGAATATGCGCCTGCTTGCCAATACCAACCACCAGGTTTCTGGCGCCGAGAACCGCCTTGTCGGTGCGCACCCGAAACTCACCGTCAAAGCGGATTTCGCGCACCGTCTCGCCGCCGCGGACAAGCGGGTTCCTGTGGAAGGCCCAGTTCAGGTATTGCTCGAACTCAGCTCTGAGCACCGCTTCGAACTGTGCATTCAGGAAGTGGTACAGACGCCCGTTCTCATGCAGGTAGTTCACGAAAGTGTAGGCTGATCGCGGGTTCACCAGCGTGACCAAATCCTTGAAGTGGCTGACCTGGAGCTCCGAGCAATCGAATGCGCTGCCTGGGTGCCAGCGGAAGTCGACTTGCCGATCCAGGAACAGTGCCCGTTGCCCAATTTGCTCGTGCATCTGGCACGCCAGGCTCAAATTCGACGGCCCAGCTCCCACTCCAATGCAAGAGAGCTCCACTTGTCTTGCTCCTTTAGGTGCTTCCCAATTGAGTGATACTCGCGAGGAAAATCGGCTCGGGCCATCGGCTTCAGAGTCTCCACGCGGACCATCTCGACTTCGGTGCCGCTGGATTTGCTGAATTTTGTCCCCGCTTTCGTTTCGTCGTGTATGAGGGCCCATGGATCCGGGCCAAGTGATGCGATCGACCCTCCTGTCCACGACTCGTGGGCGTGGACACAATCGACATATCTCCGCCCGCTTCGATGATCGCGTCTCGGTCAGCGAAATGCTCTCGAGTCTTGTTCCTTGTTTCAATCGGCAAAGTCGCCCGCCTCCACAATGCTACGCCGACCTTCGACCGACTTGGGGATCGGCGAGGGCCTGGTCTCGAATGCGGCGACATTGAGCCTGGCATAGGAGGGCATCCGCTGATGTTTTTCGGAAGATCCCCCGCATCAAACGTGCCAGAAGGAAACTTTCATGGAAGCAACGGTTAGGGGGTTTGTGATTCTGTCGGGTATCCGACAATGAGGGGGAAACCTTGCGCCGATGGCCAATTTGCCGCGTCGCCGTCCTTACGTCGCCACGTTCGAGATTCAGCACCGGCCGCTCGGCGCTTTTACGCAAGCATGGTGCGTTCCCATTTCGCAGCATAATGCTGCAGGGCAGAGGGGGTGCTGTCCCGCCAGTGTTAGATCACATTCAATTCCCTGAACGCCCGCCCTCCGCGACGCGCTCATATCCGAACGCCGTGCAATCGATCGTGCGATAGCCGCCATGCACGATGAGCTCCGCCAGCGCCTTGCCGACCGCCGGCGCCTGCTGCAGGCCGTGGCCGGAAAAGCCATTGGCGAAGAGGAAGTTGTCGACCTCCGGATGCGGCCCGACCACCGCGTTCTGGTCGAGCGTGTTGTAGTCGTAATGGCCGGCCCACGCGCGCGTCGGCTTAATGGCTTCGAAGGCGGGAATGCGGGTCGCCAGCGCCGGCCAGATCATCTCTTCGAACAGCGGCCAGTCGGGCTCGAAATCGTTAGGGTCGGCGGGGCCGTCGCCCTTTTCAGGTTCGGCGCCGCCGGTAATGTAGACTGAGCCTTCCGGTCTGACGTAGATGCCGGTCGGATCGACCAGCATCGGCATGTCTTCATATTTCTCGCGCGCCTCGAAGAGAAAGACATTGCGCTTGCGCGGTTCCACTGGCAGCGCCAGTCCGGCCATTGCTGAAACTTTGCCGGCATTCGGCCCAGCGGCGTTGACGACTATACCCGCGTCGAGCCGCTCGCCATTGTCGAGGCTTACTCCGGTAACACTGTCGCCTTGCCGTTCGAGGCCGGTCACATCGGCCGTGATGAAATCGATCTTCTTCTCCCGCAGGGCCCTGCGAAACAGCATCAGCATAGCATGCGCGTCGAACCAGCCCTCGCCGCTGCGGCCATAGGCGCCGGCAGTGATGCCCTCGGCCGACAGCCATGGAAAGCGGCGGACGAGCGCCTCCGCATCCGCAAGGACGATGTCGGCGCCCGCGGCCATCTGGGTTTGGTGGTTGGCCTTGAGAATCGGCAATCCGTCGTCGCCGGCAAGGATCAAATAGCCGCCTTCGCGAAAGCCGATATCGGCGTCGGCGCCAAAAGTTTCCCTCAGCCGCCGGAACAGTTTCAGCGTGAACTGCGACAGGCGGATGTTTTCGAGAATCGAAAACTGCTGGCGGATCGAAGCGCAGGACAAGTCGTTGCCGCATGGGCAAATTGCGGGTCGCGCTCGACCAGCGCGATCGAGCCGGAAAACCCTTCCTCGCGCAGATAGTAAGCGATCGAGGAGCCGACGATGGCTCCGCCGATGATGACGATGTCATGTCGTAGAGCATTTTTTCGCTTCTCCAGTTCTAGAGCATGATCCGGAAAGCCGGTTTTCGGAAAAGTTCGTGCTCCATTCAAACAACCGGCAGGATGATCTCGAAGTGGGTAGCGCGCTCAGCCAGGCGGATCATGTCATCATGCGCTCTCAGGAGGGCCAGCACGATGCCGAGGCAGGCATGCCGGTGCCGCCGAAATCGCGTCGTGTAGGGAAGATGGCTCGGAAAATGCCGGTCCGGTTGCTGGCGAAATGCCCCGCCCCCCTCGCTCTCTCAATGGCCTGCCGTCCCCATCGCCGCTGTGATTGAAACCAGCGTGGCGCCATGCCTCGCGGAATTGTCGATGAGATTGGCGAGCACGATCGCCGCGTTCTTGGCCGACAGGCTGGTCTCTCCGGCTGGCCTCGGAAGTGCCGGCCGTCCTGGACCGGCAGCGGTGCCAGCCCGGCACCAATCGACGTGCTTTCGCCACTGGCGCGAGATTTTCGGCGCGCCAGGTCGAGCAGGCGGCGCACAGCACATTAAGCCGCCCCGCGTCGGTGACGATATTGTTCGAAAACGGCCGCCAGCTGGCCTCATCCATTGCGCTGCCTGGGTGCCAGCGTATCGACCTGCCAATCCAGGAACAGTCCCCTTGCGCAATCTCTTCGAGTATCTTCCACAGCAAGGCTCAATTGGGTGTGCCAGCGCCGAGACCAACGCAAAAGAACGCCACTTATCTTGCTCCTCTAGGGAGTGTTTTCAACTCAGCGGGATGGTCGCAGCGATCCGCATTGGGCATTGCGAATGTCACAGGCACAGCGAAGCCCCGAACAGCATCGGCACGGCTTCGGAAACCGTCATCGAGCCAAAAACAGCGGCAATGTCGGCTTATCAAAGATCCATCTGGTCACACCGCCAAAGAGCCGCTCACGCAGCCCACGGCTGCCATAGGCGCCCATGACTATCATGTCGGCAGAAATGTCGGTTGCGTGCTGTGCAAGCACCGTGGCCGCCGATTTGCCGGCGCTTGGCAGTAGGTCAACCGACACCCGAGCACCGTGCCGAGTGAGATAGCCAGCGATGTCGGCTCCGGGCTCCGCCCCGTTCCCGTTGTAGTTGGCCTTCGGATCGACCAGGGCGACACGAACTTCCTCAGCAACGCATAGCAGCCCCAGCGCTTCGCGAACCGCACGGGACGCCTCGACTCGCGAATCCCAACCGACCAGGACGCGCCGTGGCCACAGCGTCGCCTTGGCCCCGTTCGGCACAACGAGCATCGGCTTTCCCGTGTCGAACAAACAGCCGTTGACCACAGGAGGTCCGAGATTCTCGTCGTTGAGGAGCCCCGGTCCGGTGATCGTGAGGTCGGCGCAGATCGCCCGCTGTCGTACCACTTCACCGAGGCTCGCCGGGTCGTAATAGTCGGTGTCAACGTCGTAGGCGAGCGACATAGATTCCAGCAGTTTCTTGATATCTCTGGAGCGATTTTCCAGCCTGACCGCGTCCTGTGCAAATCGATCGATTTGCCGCAACCGTTTGTTCAATATGGCAATTGCCCGTCCACGTCCTACCGGCCACTCGAGGACACCCTCTCCGATCCGATGCCACATAAGGAGCGTCGGAGCGGGTATAACGAGTACGGAAAGGTGAGCGCCGATTTCCGCACACAAGCCGGCAGCAGTTCTGACGTCCTGATCGGAATGGTCAGCGCCGGTCAGACAGAGTACGGTTCTGTAGGCCATTTTCCTTCTTCTTCCTGAGTATTCGTTGAGGGCGTTTCAGGCCGCAAGACCGGCTCACAGCGTGAGGAAAAGGGAGTGGCACCACACCGGACACTTGATTCAGCCGTCCAGCTTCTCGAGCGAGTAGCCGGACGACCTCACGGTACGGATGACGATATCGGTCGAGGCCGTCTCCAGCGCCCTTCTGAGCCGACTGATGTGGACATCGACTGTGCGTTCACCGACATGGATATTGGCCGGCCAGGCCGCGCCGATCATCTCGTCCCGGCTGAAGACCTTGCCGGGAGTCTCGAGCAAATGCCGCAGCAAGTTGAACTCGATCGGTCCGAGATGAATGTCATGGCCATTGCCGCAAACCCGGCGGGCATCGAGATTCATCGTAACGTTGCCAAAAGAGAGCCAGCTGCCGTTTTCAACCTCGTTTGAACCCGGCTTCGCCAACCCCAGCTTCGACCGCAAACAGTCGAGCAACTTGGCCGGGGCCATTGGTCGCACAAAGCTCTCGTCAATGCCGGCTTTCAACAGATCGAGGTGCTGGTTCTCGGCACCGGGCGCGATCAAGGCAATAACGGGCAGGCCGACGGTCCGGGGCTCCCGTTTGAGCCGGGCGCAGATTGCGGACCCGGTAAGGCTCGTTGGACCGCAGTCCAGCACGACCGCCTGGACCTCCCGTTCGTCGGCCTTTGCAAGTGCCTCCTTGGCGCCGCCGGCCGGCTCACTGACGAAGCCGTCCACCTCCAGTATGTGGCTGAGGAACAGGTAGAACTCTGCATCTAGCGAACAGATCAGGACGCGTGGCTTCATCAGCGCTACCCCGAGAACCAAATTGGCCTCGAACGCCTCGGCTTCGGCTGGCCGTCGCGGCTCCTCAAGGCCTGACATGATCCTCTTGCTCGAAAATCTGCTTCATGCCCGTGCCACCTCGGGATAGGCGTCGATGGCTGCGATCGCATCGTCGACCAGTTTCGTACCGGCCGCGGCGAGTTTGCAGAACGTCTCGAAGCCGAACCGATGGACGTCGCGCAGCGTCTTGGACAGAACGACCAGCCGCCCGGCGGTGAAAAGCACGCGCCCGAAGCCCTCATGGCTCATTTCGATCATCGGCGATGCCATCAGGCTGGAGCGCTCCTCGATCGCAAGGGCGACGGCAGTGTAAAACTTGTCGAGTCTCCACAGCACGTCCGGATCGGGATCGCCAATGATTGGAATCGCACGGCGCTGTTCCTTGCTGACTATGAAGTCGGCCAGCAGCTCGGCGTCCACTTTACCGTCCCAGGATCCGTGGGAATCCTGAGCACGGATCAGTCGCACGAGGCATTTGACGAACGGGCTGGCAAGGGCCGCCTCGTCGTCGTTGACAGCAGGGCTGATCGCGACTTCAAACATTTTGCTCTTTCCTCGTTTCAGTCCTCGTCCTCGAAGGAGGGTTTCTTTTCGGCGACACCAGCGTCGGCCAGCACCTTGCGCAGCCAGGGCGGAGGACATGTCCTCAGCATCATCTGCGTGCGCAACAGCACTTCTTGGATCGTTTGTGGCTGCGGCACCTTGATCGGATGGATTTTGGCAGAAACAACCTTGGCTGCCGAAGGCCCGCCGATGGCCAGACAAAACAGCAGATGGCAGCCCTTCAGCGCCTCCACCTTCGGCGTGATGCGGTCATCGCCCTCGGTCCGACGCTTCCCGCTCTCATCGGAAACGTCATCGAAGGCCACGGCTTCCACGAGATGCCACTCCTCGCGCGTCACGTCGTAGACAGCAAAGCGCCTGGCCGACCCGAAATGGGCATTGAGATCCTTCATGTCATGCGTGGCGATTGCTACGCGCAATGCACCTGCTCGTCGTTCAGGCATCGGTACGCGAATCTCGTCAGTGACGAGTGAGAGGCGACGGACGGAGCTCATCTGGCATTTCTCGTTTCCGGAATGGATCAAGCGCCTCAGGCGTCGGCGCGTGCTGATTGGCCTGGAAGATGTTGGCAACCTCGAAGATCAGGTCGCGGGTCCCCTCATAGAGGATTGTGAGCTTGTGCTGGCTGCCGAGCCGGTCGAAGATCGGGAAGCCGACGCGCATGAGCGGAATGCCAAGGCGTTGCGAAGCCTGGCGACCGTGGGAGTGAGTAACGAGAAGATCCGCGCCCTCGGCAAGAGCTTCCAAATCGCCGAGATCGCCGATCTGAACCCACTCCGCCGGTACCTTTTCCAGAATCTTCGACATATCGGTCGTCGTGACCGCCGCAGCGATTTTGGAGCCCATGCCAGCGAAGAAGGTTGCGAGCTGATAGAGTTGGTCTGGTTCGGCAGCGATCGCAATTTTCTTGCCTCCGAAATGAAAATGTCCGTCGAGCAAAGCATCCTGCAATTGCGCCCGGCGACGGCGCACCCGGGTCGGCACCGCCGCGCCCGAAACCGCCGACAGCACCGAGACGAACCGGTCGACAGCCTTCAATCCGGTCAGCGACTGCAACACCACGTAAGGCACGCCGGTCAACCCGTGCAGCATTTTCGCCGGGTGGCGCATGTGCTCGCCGATGACGATGCATTGCGCGGCTGTGCCAAGCTCGCGGATTTCTTCAACGCTGGTGCCGCCATAGGTAGTCGTTACCCAGCGGTCAGGGACCGTACCGTCGAGCGAGCCGGAGACGACCGGCAGGATGATCGGCTTGAGGCCAAAACTTTCAACCATGTCACGCAAATGCTCGACGTCAGCGACAGTGAGGTTGCATCCGGGCAGGATTGCGATCTTCTTCGGTTGCCTGGTCCGTGCGCCCGACCGTGTAATCCCTTCGATCATCGCCGCGACAGCCTTGGCCCAGCCTTCTTCGATCGCGCCGTCAAAATCAGGCGTGTTGGCCAGCACGACCTCCGTCCCCGCGAGCTCTTCCACGTGCTTCAGCTTGACGTTGGCGATATCACTCGCGCAATCTTCGCCACGGGTCTCGACCAGCGCGGTCGTGCAAACTCCTATCAGCTTTGGCTTAGTGCGAATTTTGAGGTTGAGGATCGCCTCGTCCAGATGGTCCGCTCCGCCGAGTATGGTTGCCACCTCGTCCATCGCCGTTGTCTGCAAGGGGATCGCTTCCTTGAAATGCCGCACGAAGAGCACGAGCGCGAAGCTGGTGCAGCCTTGG
This sequence comes from Mesorhizobium sp. M2A.F.Ca.ET.046.03.2.1, assembly GCF_003952425.1. Lineage (NCBI taxonomy): Bacteria > Pseudomonadati > Pseudomonadota > Alphaproteobacteria > Hyphomicrobiales > Phyllobacteriaceae > Mesorhizobium > Mesorhizobium sp. M2A.F.Ca.ET.046.03.2.1. The sequence continues at coordinate 1,383,036 of NZ_CP034449.1, forward strand.
CTGCCGTGGAACAGGGGCATCGCACCGTCGACTCCAAGAAAAGCGAAGGCGGCACCCAGCGGCTGTGACGACTTCAGCGGGTTGACCGCCGCTGATTTGGTATTGCGAAGGATGCGGGCCATCGGATCTTCCTCAACGCTCGCCTGAGCGCTGAGCCGTCGCGCCGGCGAATTCATCGAGAGCGTTCACAGTCCCAGTTCCGTTCTTCGTGCTCGCCAGATCGTCCTTCACGGCAGGCTGGCAATCCCACGGCGCCGGCTCCCGCACCTGGCCCCAGATCGGGTTGTGAATGGCGAGGTCGATCTGCCGTACAAGTTCCACCATGCCGTCATAGCCGGCATAAGGATGTTGTCGCTCCTGGTTGATATCGAGCCAGGGTGTCTTGGCCTTCAGGGCGATGAATTGCGTGCGCCCGCCCGACAACATGATGTCGGCCTTGCCTTCTGAGAGCATGGCGTAAAGATCGCGCGCCGCCATCTGCTCGAATACGTGGTTTTCGTCCTTGAGGATGCGTTTGATCCGTTCCTTGTCTTCGACGGTGGATTTCTTGACCGAGGTGCCGACGATCTCCATGCCGATCTCCATCAGGGCGTGGACGACTGACCAGGACTTCACACCTCCTGTGTTGAGCAGCACGCGCTTGCCTTGCAGCCGCCGGCGGTAGGCCTTGAGCTTCTTCCACGCAATCGCCTCCTGCTCAGCAATCAGCGTGTCTGTGCGATCGATAATCTCCGCATCGGCGCCCCTCCTCACCAGCAGCTCAGCAAGGTTGCGAAGTGCTTCCGACGTATCGGTTATGCCGTAGAAGGAGCCCTCGAAGAACGGGATGTCCCAGCGCTCCTCCATCTTGCGGGCCAGATTGATGAGTGCGCTCGAGCACACCATCATAGCCGCCCGGGCGCGGTGAGCGGATGCAACGTCGATGTAACGCGCATCGCCCGGAATGCAGGCGCGCACTCGGATGCCGAGCCGATCAAGCAGCGGCTTCACCAGCCAAAATTCGCCGGAGAGGTTGAATTCGCCGAGGATGTTTATGTCGTAGGGCCCGTCGTCGTCTGGTTCCACCGTGCCGATGACATGATCGAGCAGCGCTTCGGCGGCGAGTTTGTTGCCGAGGTTCTTGGAGCCGGCCAAGCCAGGCGCATTGATCGGCACCACGGCCAAGCCGAATTTTTCGGCCGCGCGTTTGCACACGGCATCAATGTCTTCGCCGATCAGCGCCGTCACGCAAGTCGAATAGACGAAGACTGCCGGCGGCGCATATGTTTCCTTGATCTGGCGGATCGCTTTGAACAGCTTCCGCTCGCCCTGCCCCATCACGACGTCGAGTTCGGTAAGGTCGGTCGTGAAGCTTGTCCGCCACAGGGTTGGCCCAGACGAAGCTGCGCCTCTGTTGTCCCAGGAATTGCCCTCACAGGCGAGGGGTGCATGGACCAGGTGCGCAACGTCGGTGATCGGCTGCAGGACGATCTTGGCGCCGTCAAAGGCGCAGCCGCCGGCGGCCGCCCCGGGGGTCAGCGGCTTCGAGCAGCCCTCCTTGCGCGCCTTGGCATCCTTGCCGCGGTTTTTATCGCAGGCGGGCTCGTCGAAAACATCCTGGATCTTGGCACTGAGCGAGGTCATTGCGTCAGTCTCCGAAGTCCAATTGGGCGATGGGCGGCCACGGCAAAAGCCGGCACCGGCTCTTAGCGGGTGAGGTCATAGGAATAATCCGTCACGCCAGTCTCGCTCGACTCGCGATCGAGCTTGTCGAATATCTTGTCGAGGATCGTCGTCAGCACGCGTAAACCGCCCTGGTAGCCCATCAGCGCAAAGCGATGGTGATGGTGTCGGTCGAAGATTGGAAACGTCAGCCGGATCAACGGCGTGCCGGTATCGCGCTCCAGATACTTGCCATAGGAATTGCCTATCAGCAGGTCGACCGGCTCTGTAAAGAGCAGCGAGCGCATTGCCCAGAGATCTTTGCCCGCCCAGACCTGGGCATCCTGGCCGAAGGACGAGGAGGCGAGCAGCTCCTTGATCTCGGCTTGCCAGGCACTGGTGCCGTTGGTCGCGAGGCAGTGGGTCGGCTCGCCACCAGTTTCCATGACAAAGCGGGCCATGGCGTAGACGAAGTCCGGATCGCCGTAGATTGCGTATTTCTTGCCGTGCAGCCATGATTGGCTGTCCGCCATGGCGTCAACCAGTCGGCCGCGCTCCATCCGGATTGTCTCGGGGATCTCCTTGCCGGAAATGGCTGAGACCTTCATCAGGAACTCGTCGGTCGCCTGGACACCTAGCGGATAGTGGAAGGATGCCGTCGCTTGCCCGACCTCATTGCAATATTCCAGCGTCTTGCGGGTGTTGTAGTGCTGCAGCGACAGTGTCGCCTCCGCATTGAGTGCCCCTTTCACGTCTTCGATCTTTGTGCCTCCGTCATACATGCGGTATTCGCCGTCCGACGGCGTGTCGAACTGGTCTGAGGCGTCCTGAATGAAGGTATAGGTGACAGCCATCAGGTCGAGGAGGCGCTTGAGTTCCCGGTTGTTGCCGACGCAGAATCCGTCGAATCCTGGAATGATGTTGATGGCCCCAGCGGCTTGCGCGCGCTCGCTGCCCTTCCAGAAATGCTCCAGCACGCCCTTCACCATGCCGTCATAGCCATCGACATGGCTGCCGACGAAGGCAGGCGTATGAGCGAAAGGCACGTCGAAGTCGCTCGGGACCGAGCCTTCGTTCTTGGCGTTCTCGATGAAGCTACGCAGGTCGTCGCCGATGACTTCGGCCATGCAGGTGGTCGAGACGGCGATCATCTTGGGGTCGTAGAGCTTGTAGGTATTGGCGAGCCCGTCGACCATGTTCTTCAGGCCGCCAAACACTGCCGCGTCCTCGGTCATCGAGGAGGAAACCGCTGACGAAGGCTCCTTGAAATGTCGCGACAGATGCGAGCGGTAGTAGGCAACGCAGCCCTGGCTACCGTGGACGAAAGACATGGTCCGCTCGAAGCCCGCGGCCGCGAACACCGCGCCGAGCGGCTGGCAGGCCTTGGCGGGGTTTATGACAAGCGCCTCGCGAGCGAGGTTCTTTTCGCGGTATTCCCAAGTCTTGGTGAATTCGCGTTGGTCGGTGACGATCTGATCAGGGTGCGGACACTCGAAATTCAGTTTCTTCTCGGCAAGCATTTGTCTGTATTCAGGCTCGCGGAACAGGGGAGCATGGTCGAGAACTTTTTCGGCCGATTGCGGCATGGTGGTCACCTTTTCCATCTGGCCGCGCCAAGCGGCAGCACAGGGACATCAAGACGTTAAAGGGCCTCCCGCGGATCGAGTGCCCCGAGCATTTATCGGCCTCCCTGCCTGGCGGGAGGCCAGTCCTCATTCGGCGGCGACTGCCCTCAGCGGCTCGTCCTTCATCTTCTTCCACGGCGCGCGGTAGAGACCCCAGACAGGGTTGTTGATGGCCAGATCCATGTCGCGGGCGAAAATGGCGAAGCCGTCATAGCCGTGATACGGGCCGGAATAGTCCCAGGAGTGCATCTGGCGGAACGGGATGCCCATCTTCTGCACCGGGTACTTCTCCTTGATACCGGAGCCAACGAGATCAGGGCGGATGCCTTCGATGAACTTCTCCAGTTCAAAACTCGTGACGTCGTCATAGACGAGCGTGCCATTCTTCACGTAATGGCCGGTGCGCTGATAGTCGTCGTTGTGGGCGAACTCGTAGCCGGTGCCAACGATCACCATACCGAGGTCCTCGTAGGCAGTGATGACGTGACGGGGGCGCAGGCCGCCGACATAGAGCATCACCGTGCAGCCTTCGAGGCGCGGTCGGTACTTGGCGATGACGGCATCGACCAAGGGCCGGTACTTGGCGATGACCTTTTCGGTGTTCTCCTCGATTTCCGGGCCGAAATGCTTGGCGATGTTGCGCAGGGAGGCCTCGATCTGGGAGGGGCCGAAGAAATTGTATTCCATCCAGGCGATGCCGTACTTTTCCTCCATGTGCCGGCAAATGTAGTTCATCGACCGGTAGCAGTGGATCAGGTTGAGCTTGGCCTTGGGCGCGCGTTCTATCTCGGCGAGCGTGGCGTCGCCCGACCAGTTGCCGACCACACGAAGCCCAATCTCCTCGAGCAGGATTCGCGAAGCCCAGGCATCGCCGCCAATGTTGTAGTCGCCGACGACGTTGACGTCGTATGGGCCGGACTCGAACTCGACATCCTCCTTGTCGAACACCCAATCGCGGATCGCATCATTTGCAATGTGGTGGCCGAGCGATTGTGAAACGCCGCGGAAACCTTCGCAGCGCACCGGTACAATCGTCTTTTCGTGCTCCTTGGCTTTCTTGCGCGACACTGCCTCGATATCGTCCCCGATCAGGCCGATCGGGCATTCGGACTGCACCGAGATGCCTCCACTGAGCGGAAACAGGTCCTCGATCTCGTCGATGATCTTTTCCAGCTTCTTGTCGCCGCCGAAAACGATGTCCTTCTCCTGGAAGTCGGAGGTGAACTGCATTGTCACGAACGTGTCGATGCCCGTCGTGCCGACGTAATAGTTGCGGCGTTGCGACCAGGAATATTGCCCACAGCCGACCGGCCCGTGCGAGATGTGGACCATATCCTTGACCGGACCCCACACCACGCCCTTGGAGCCGGCATAGGCGCAGCCGCGGATTGTCATCACGCCCGGAATGGATTTGATGTTCGATTTGACGTCGCATTCGGAAGGGCCCTTGTCCTCCCCTCCGGCCTCGTCCTTGCTCGTTGCGACACTGAGGTGCTTCTTGCGGCGCTTGGCCGCCTTGTCTGGATATTGGGACAGCACGTCCTCGATAAGCTTCGCATGCAAAGCGCCGTCATTCTCATAGTCGAGGCCCATGGGACCTGCCCCTTTCAAGGTTCGGGTAACGCCTCGCCAACGAGGCCTTGTTTCGTAGAAAGGGGCGCCAGGTCACGGTCGGCGCCCCCTGTCGGTAGCGGCGGTTACTGAGCGACGGCCAATTTCGCTTCCTTGGCTTGAAGCTCGGCAAGCATTTGCTCGTCTGTCTTCATGATGCCGAAGTCGAGCAGCATGTCCTCGAGCTCCTCCATAGTGATTGGGGTCGGGATGGTGCCCTGGCCCGAATTGACATGGATCTTCTCGGCCAATGCGCGGTACTCCCCTGCCTGTTTCCTCAGTTCGGCGTGCTGGACGATGTTGTCGCGCGGCACGAAGTGGATGAGCTTGGAATTGAGCCTTGCGGCCAGCGCCTCGGAGAGGTCGAGCTCGCGGTCGGTCTGGCGCTCGTTGCAGATCAGCCCGCCAAGCCGCACGCCGCCCGAATGGGCGTATTTCAGGATACCCTTGGCGATGTTGTTGGCGGCATAGAGCGCCATCATCTCGCCGGACATGACGATGTAGATTTCCTGGGCCTTGTTTTCGCGAATCGGCATCGCGAAGCCGCCGCACACCACGTCGCCCAGCACGTCGTAGGAGACGTAGTCGACATTGTCATAGGCGCCGTTCTCCTCGAGGAAGTTGATCGAGGTGATGACGCCGCGGCCGGCGCAGCCGACACCCGGCTCGGGGCCGCCGGACTCCACGCACTTGATGTCTTTGTAGCCGATCTTGAGCACGTCCTGGAGTTCAAGGTCTTCCACAGAACCTTCCTGGGCGGCGAGATGCAGAACCGTATCCTGCGCCTTTGCGTTCAGGATCAGGCGGGTGGAATCGGCTTTCGGGTCGCAGCCGACGATGAGGATTCTCTGTCCGAGGTCGACCAGGGCAGCGAGCGTATTTTGAGAGGTGGTGGATTTGCCGATGCCTCCCTTTCCGTAGAATGCGATCTGACGCAGACCTGACATGTTGCTTTCCTTCCTTCTTTCCATCCATAGCGGCTACCCGCGACTTGAAGTCCGGTCGGCAGATCCCGGCGCCTCGCACCGATCGTCTCAAAACTCGTGCCAATTTGGCCAGTTGGATCGAAGAAGAAATTTTATGTTTGCTTTTCAGCTATTTAACATTTGGGAAAAATATTAAACTGGCTAAATAAACTTGTGTGGCGAACCCGACATAGGCGACAGGAGATGTCGGATTGCGTTACTTGCGACCGCTATTGATCGTTAGGGGAAGACGGCAACCACCCCATCGCCGAGCGACCAGGCGGGCCTTTTCTTAGGCGACGCACCAGTTGTAAAGTCCAGCGCTGTTGTGTCGGCCAAGCCCCAACCGAACTTTTGGTAAGATTTTTGGCCAATAGGCCGGCATGTCTTAATCTGTCATACCGGCTGACGGCGTGAAATACCTCTCCTTCAGACAATTTGCCGACGTCAAAGACACAGAGAATGTTTTGGGTCGGATCCACGCATTCATCCGGTATCCGCCACATAAAGTCGGGTCTCATGGGGGCTAAAGAGGGTTCCTTGGCGGAACGTGGAAGGTCGAGCAGACCACTTCGGCCGTCCATTTCAGTTGCTCGATCAGCTGCGAATCGGTGGCGTTCATCGCGATCGGCTCGAATTTCAAATCGTCGCCAAGCACGGCAATTTTGCCGGCGTTCTCGCCGCTGTAGTTGGTATCGAACGCGGCCTTGAGACGATCGGCGGTTTCCTGGCTGATCGACCCGGGTGCGGTCAGAACGCCGCCGGGCCGGCTCCTGTTGCCAAAAAACTGCGTCGAGCTGTCGAGGATGTTCAAACCTTGCGTTGCCGCCACGCCGGCGGCGTAGATCGGCGACAGCCCGACCAGCGGATGAAACAGGCAGTTGAAGCGGTCGTGGATGATCTCGCTGGCGGGGACCATGATGTCCTCTTTGATCCCGCTGACATTGTCGGTGCGCAGCTGGTAGAACACTGAGCCGTCATCGGCGACCAGCGACGTCACGCGATCCGGCGCCAGCACGATCTGCGAGCGAACCACCCTGCTGCCGTCGCGGATTTTCAGGACGTAGACGTTGCCGCGCATCAGCTTGGAGAGAAAGTAATTCTCCCAGTACTGGATGCGGTTCTGGAAGCCGTTCGGCTTTTTCAGCACAGGCGAAAACGCGGGGCTCTTGGTCTCCGTCCAGATGCCGTTGGCGTCTTGCTCGACCAGCTTGACGCGGAGCTTGGAATATCCGAGGCGATCAGCGTCATGCAGGCGAAGACGGCGTGATTGGCCAGCACGCTGTTGAACTCCACGACGGTGTTGGTCTGCCAAGCACCCGTGAAACTTTCCAGTATCCTGTACCACCCCCGCGATTCTCAGACACCGGAACGGGCGGCGCGGCCTTGGTGCGCGAAATGTTGAAGCCGAGTATGTTCATCAGGTGTTTGCCCTAGATGCCGCGCGGTACTTCGCTGACCGCCATGCCCGCGTGAGCGAAATATGCAGGGTCAGTGTCGGGCGAAGCCGCGCTATCGTGATACAGTTGTATGGTCGGGCTAAGAGCATCGGCCGGGACCGGTATCCCAACCAGCATCAAGGAATGCCAACCATCCCGCGCATCAACAGCCGCTCTTGAGGTCAGGTAAGGTCACCTCCCAGCACGCTGCTGTAGGAAAAGAAATGCGACCCCGGTCGATGCGACGGCGGCCGGCAGGTCCTGCCGAACCCACAAGGTGACGGAGTTGCCCCGCGCCTTGTTTCGCTCTGTGCCGGCCATAGCCTGCCGCAAACGGGGCTGGGAGCCAACGCCGGTGATCCTGACTGAGTATGGGTCACCAGCGTCGACGATGGTGAGTTCCTTGGCTGCCGATATGGTGCCCACCGATGCCCAATTATCGGGGAGCGCGCCCGAAAATGCGGCAAAATCTGCGTTTAGACACGATGCTTTCGGCGACAGTGGCAGTCCATGGCACATCGACTGCTACAGTTGTGGGAAGCCTGGCGTTCCAAGCGGCCTGAATAAGCGCGACTTCGAAGTTTTGCCCAGTGCTGTTGAGGTGCGTGGCGTCTGCGTAGTAATCTGCCGGCTTCCCTATCGCGACCATCTCCGCGTAGAGCTCGATCAATTCGAGGCCGTTCCCATCTGTCTTTTATCCAGTGCCAAGCGTCGTTAACGACCTCCATGGAGTTGTCGTCGCGATTCGGCTGCTGGCAAATGGCAATGTGGGGGATCGTCGGAAACGCGCGGCGAACATCTTCGAGCGGCGAGACGATTTCGCTAGGGACAAGGATCGCTGCCGGCCGTCCTATTGTTGATCCCAACGTTCCAGATCACCAGGTCGGGGTCGGTATCTACGATGGCAAGCTGAAATTTACCCCAAAAAGAAACATGGCGCGCGCGCCAGAAACGGAGGCATTCCAAACATGGATCGTATGAGCGCCGGATCCGGTCGACAGTGTGACGGGTGAGGCATAGGCTACAGCAACATCGTCCCACAGATGATAGACAATCGAATGTGTCGGCGCGATCGCACCAGAAAAGAAGAGATAAACCCACTCAGACGTTTCGTTACTGGTGCTATCCCCAATAACCAAAATATTGACGTCGCGGTTGTCGGCCGCAACGAGATTGGCGATGGCGCTGAACGAGGACTGCGCCCCTCCCTCGCTCCCCACCAATGCGTCAAGCGCTCCCGCAGCTGCGCCACTGAAGACGTGAGGTGCGAAAGGACGCTGCCGCCGAAATGCTGTTCAGCTCGGCCAGCATCTGCGCGACGGATTTTCGCTTATAGGCGGTTGCGTCACCCAGGCACGTCGCCAGATATTGAGGCAACGATGTCGTCAGCGGATTGTAGTCGAAGCCACGATCTTCAAGGCCGGCGATGATGTCGGCCAGCAGTGAAGCCTCGGACTGTGTCAGATAGCTCATTCGATCATCTTCCACAGGGTTCCATCGACCAGTTCCCGTTCCGAAAACTGGCAGCAGGCCAGCGAATTGAGCCAGGGCTGGCGGTCGGGATAGTAAGGTTCTTCGATTCGGCTGAGGCCGCAGCGGCCGACCAGCGCAGCGGCGCTGTCCTGGTGCACGAACACCGGGCAGCCCATGATGACCGCCTCGACCGCGGCGTTCGAGCCTTGCGTGACCAGGCAGTGCGCGCCCTTGAGATCCTCATGCAGTTTGCGGCCGAAGCGCTGCATTTCCTTGTTGCGGATCAGCAGCGGCCGGTCGGTCAGCTTGTTCAGCCTCGCCACCGTCTGCCGCGTCCAGCCTTCGATGCCGTGAAAGTGCTCATAGGTCTCGGACGGCTCGGCTACGACAATGTGGCGGCCGGTCCTTGCCCATGGCCAGACTTCGGTTTTCAGCGCCTTCCAGCGGTCGCCGGGAACATCCCGGATGGACTGCATCTGGAACGAGCCGACATGCCAGCGATAGTAGCCGCCATTGTCGCCGGTCGGCAGATCGGTGGCGAAGACGCGTCGGGCATAGCCGCGATCCCAGTATCCATCGGCGCCCCGTCCTGCGCCATTTGTCGATGAACCGCTTGAGCTCGGGCGTGCATCCGACGATCGGAATGATCGCGTCAGGCAAGCGATCGAGCGCCGCGAATTCCGCCCTGACGATTTGCCCGCCGGCGGCTTTGATCCTGTCGCCTATGCGATTGAACAGATCGAGCTTGAACTTTTTCAGGTGGCCCGGAATGAACAGGCAGACCTTCCCCGGATCGATCATTCTTTGCTGGAGACGATCAGAAATGGACCCCTGACGCCCGCGCTAAAGTTTTCTGCCGCCTGAAGCGCCAAAATAACTCTCTCTTTGGGGTTTACTTTCGGCGTGGCGAACATCGCGCCAAGGGCTATTTGTGCGCCGCAACCGCAAGCCGCGATTCCATCCATATTTTCTCCTACCTGATAGTCGCTACTAATTACAAAAAGACGTCCCTCGTAAGCTACCAGAAAATCCCCACCCTTTTCTGCTTCGTTTACACGCACAGCATATCCGCCGTTTTTTAGGCAGGCTCTGACTTCATTTACAAAGTCAGTTACCATGAATGCATATACATCCTGATCTGTCCGGCGAACTGGCGGAGTGAAAGAGTGGGCGAGTAGTTGTCCCATCCGAAATGATGTTGTAAAGCCGATTACAAACGGGCCATTTCGGAACACCTTGGAGTCAGACCTTACTATAAGGTCAAGCCGCGAAACTCCGGCACTGTCGCCGCCAATCAATACTTCCTTGCCGGAAACCAAGCCTACAATGCAGGTCAATTCCAATACTCCGTCACCCAAGATTCATCGACTGCCGGCGGCTTCGGAACGCCGTGAAAATAGACAATTCGTGCGCTGCCCAAGCCCTTGCCGCGAACATGCGCCTTGTAGGAGACGACATCGCCGGGCCACAGCACATCGATGTGCTCGCGATAATCGCGTAGCGTTCCGGGACCGCTCCCGCGATGCGGCTCTCCAGTTGGGACGTTGGAAAGCATTGGGGTGGCAAGCATCGCATTTTCATTTTGATGACGAGCTGCGGCGCTTCCTGAGCGCGTAAACCGGGTCATTGGGATGCGCTGCTCCGATAGGTTGCCGCAAGCCGAACCGCTCTTCCTCGGGGACCGCTGGTGGGGTCTGCTCTTCGAACCAATCGTAAACCACGGTCCGTTCGGCAATGCGCCACGCCCCTTCCCTCTTCTGAAGCTGATCGCAGTAACGGCCGCAGAGGAGCACCTGGCGTGCTTCTCCGTCGTTGTCTGGTCCGCGTTGCAGCGCGGTGAAATAGCTCTCGACCACGGCCTCCGCCGGATCGATGAATTCAATCAATACGTTCGTGATCTGGTGGATTAAGCGCGGTCCGGTCTTGAAGACACCAAGCGCAAACTCAATGAAGCCCTCGGCTGAGCCACAATAGGCGCCGTGATTGTCATGCGCATCGGGCCAATACGCACTGCGCAGCGCAGCCTCATCCGCGCGGTCTATACCGCGGCAGTACCGATAAAGGCAGTCGCGGATCGCCTCGCGGTCGAGTAATTCGGTGATTTTTTCCTGGCCCATCGCTCTGTCGCAAATTCTGAGATTGGAAGGCGTTTCGCGCCTCTAGGTGCGTGCAAGGACGAACCCATCGGCAATTGAAGAAGCCAGAACGGAGGCGAACTTCACGTGTCGTGTGCGTGTCATGGAGGTCTCGATGCGGGAGAGGAGGTAGGCAGGGAAGCGGCCGGACGCCTTGCTTTGCGGTGTGGGGCTACGTCTCGTCGATTCCACCTAATCTTCCCCAGCTCTTGGTTGAATGGCGGCTGGTTCGAACCGCGCGGCCGATGTGCGATCGACTTCCAGCGCACGTTCGGGGCAGGATCGCGCGCCTTGTGACGCACGCAGTTGCTCCCCCTCCGCAACCTCAATGTCACCCGGCAGGATGTAGCCCTCGTCATCAAGCTTGAAGATCTCGGGCGCTTGCGCCGAGCATCGCGCGTGACCCTGGCATTTGGCATTGTGGGCGATAATGCGCATAGCGCTGCCTCCATTGTCTTGGCATGGCTCGGGACAGCATGGTCATGACCAGTCCAGGATCAGATTTTCGATCCCGAACACATGGCCGCCAGAGGTGATGGGCGCTGTACCCTCCTTGATCTGGAAGGTCGGTATGCGCGCCAGCCACTCCTCCAGGCCAATGACAATCTCGCGCCGGGCAAGGTGTGAGCCAAGGCAACGGTGGGGACCATAGCCAAAGGCGGCGTGGCGGTTGTGCTCTCGCGCCAGATCGACCGTGTTGGGGGAGTCGAATTCCTCCGGGTCGCGATTTGCAATCATCGTGGCGCAGGACACATAGTCCCCCTTTCGGATCGGCGCGCCTTCGAAGTCGATATTTTTCGTAGCCACGCGGATCAACTGAATGGGCGGATAGGCCCGCAGCAATTCTTCGGTTGCGAGCAGGATGCGGTCCGGTTCGCTGCGCAGCAGTTCCTGATCCTTGAGGTTGCGCGCTAGATAAGCCAGGTCAAAGCCTATAGCTGCTGCGACGGTGTCAAGTCCCGCGACGAAGACAAGCACGCCGATGCCACGGATCTCCTCGTCGGTTAGCCGGCGGCCCTCGACCTGTGCCTGCACGATGAAGGTCATGAGATCGTCGACCGGATCCTTGCGGCGATTGGTTGCAAGTTCGTCGATGAAAGCCACAATCTTGCGGGCAGCCACAGGTCGTTCCACATCGTTGCCGTGGAGCAGATCTTTCGCCCAGCCGACAAATGTATCGAGTCCCTGATCCGGCAACCCCAGAAAGCGAAGGAAGATGCTGACAGTGAACGGAAAGGCAAAATCCTTCATGACGTCGCAGCTCGTGCCCGATGCGGTGATCCCGTCGATCAGGGCTATCGCTCGCTCACGGATAGCCGGTTCCAGTGCCGTCACCCGCTTGGGCGAAAGCAGCGGACTGAGTAGCGAGCGAAAGACGCCATGGGCCGGTGGATCGAGCTCAAGCGGGATCGTCGGCCAGGTTTCGCCCAGTATAGAGGAGAAGATGCTGCGATGGCTGGAAAAAGTTTCAGCGTCCTGCAACACCTTACGCTGGTCTGCGGCGCGGGTGATGACCCAGGTGCCCCGGCCATCTTGCGTGTTGTAGGGGGAATAGAAGATTGGAGGCCCGTCATGGGCGCAAGCGACGGCTGCGTGTGGATCCCCGTTGGGCGTTGGTGGCATGCCTGGCGATGTGAACAGGCTGAAGTCTCTCACCATTTCGGGCGGGACATGATCCGGAACCGGGTTGATCGCCATTGGATTTCTCCTGCCGTCTAACCATTAACCAGGCCGCGCGGCATGGCATCTTGGCCATCCGGAAGCTTGTTGCCGTCTTGGCCAGACCGCTGCCTGCCCGCCAAAGAGCCTACGAGCGAAATCGTCGGAGAAGCAGCGTTTTCCAGCTTCGAATGGGGAGTCGGAAATGAAGCTCTTTCCCACAACGGGTTCAGGCCGGTCATCTCTTCCAGGACATCGGTAGCGCGGCACGCGAGAGGCGGTACCCGTCGACATCGCTTCGCCGATTTCCGCGAGCGCAGGCGATGAGGGCATGAGCAAACATGCTGGTCGAATCTCATCTGCTCCTCGATCGATGGCCTTTGGCCGGTGCCAGGCGAACTGCGGGTGTCCACGCCAGTCACGCCGGTCGGGCTTTCACAGGCGATGCCTTTGGACAGATCGGCTCGACGCGTACCCGACATGTTGTCTTCCTTGGTTGCATTGATCACGGTGTCACCCACAACATGAACGCTAGGCGGTACCTGCCGCCTCACGAGAGAGCTTCAAAAATCGTGCCAGCGGCGCGGAAGAGCCCTGCAGGAGATTTTCTATATACCGTTCAACAGTTTGAGTGACTTCGCAGCCGCAAGCGTGGCGGAGCACAGCCGTGTCGCGGACCTGACAGACCTGACAGCAAGGTCGCGGCAGCTTCAAAATGCTCCGCGAGTGCAAGGCGGTTTTCCCGTCACCTCGGGACAGTGCCCGCCTCACGCAAGCGCAGTTCAGGAAGATGCAAATGGCCAGCTTGCTAAAGGACGTGCTGGCTTTTTTGTACCCATTGCCGATTTCGAAGCTGTCTGCGAGCCTCGATAGGGCGAAGCGCGTAGGCCCGTCAGCCGGCTCAATCCTGAGAACGGAGGCCAATAGGGACCCTCGTCAAGTTAACCCGATCGACTCCTGTCCCTCGTTCCGAGTATGAGCCCCAGATTTTCGCTCCGAATACGAGCCACATATTCTCTGCGCCGGCGACCGGGCGACCCTCTGGTCCGACTTCCGACATTGTTGTCCAGCTTCGGACAAAAGAGGCTCGGGCCTTGATACGGCTAAAGAGGATCCCCTCTGCCCAGAGCTCACGATCAGGTGATTATGGGCGCGCTCTGTCTCGGCGAAGGCATGGTTTCTGGCCGCTCAAGGCAAAGAGTGTCGCTGCAAAAATCACTGTGAACCCCTGCCTAGAATCGAATGGCATAGCGCTTGCGTCATACGTGGCAGAACCCATCACAAGGTGGACAGGAGCAAGACCATTGCTGACATCGCGACGCCCCATACAAGTGCGTAGTGAAACAGTTCTCGTTGCCACAATTCGAGACCTCGTTTTCTTCAAACGCGCGTGCTCGCGAGCGGTGTTGCCACGGCTGATCCAAGGCCGGCACGCGAGCGCGGGGCGCTCGGCGGAATTTTCGGCCGAGATCGATGCCGTGTCAGTTTCAACCGAAAAAGCAGCGCATCAGTTTTTACTCCAGGAGCAACATTGATGACCGTCAAAAAAAAGGTTCCTTTCGTCACCTTTCTAACGCGTGTTCGCGATGATTCAGTCCAAGGGCCAAATCCATACCGTTGGGAAGAAAAGACATCCGACGACTACTTTGTCGGCAAGCGCGTCATACTGTTCTCGCTGCCAGGCGCCTTCACCCCGACCTGCTCGACCTATCAACTGCCCAACTTCGAAGAGCTCTACGACGAGTTCGAGAAGGAGGGAGTTGACGCGATCTACTGCATGTCCGTCAACGATGCCTTCGTCATGAATGCCTGGGGCAAGGCCCTGGGGCTGGAGAAAGTCCAGCTCATCCCAGACGGCTCGGGCGAGTTCACCCGCAAGATGGGCATGCTGGTTGCCAAGGACAATCTCGGCTTCGGCATGCGCTCCTGGCGCTACGCTGCCGTCATCAACAATGGCGTGGTGGAGCGGTGGTTCGAGGAGGACGGTTTCTGCGACAACTGCGAGACCGACCCCTATGGCACATCGTCGCCACAGAACGTCCTTGAAACGCTGAAAGCAGCAAATCCGTGACGGCCGCATGATCCAGAAGAGCCAACGTCTCGAAAGATCCCACTGCACAAGGCCAAGAGTCGCTCGGTAGGAGTTTCACGCTAACCATGCAGTCCTCAGCAAGCCTGCTTCAGCGTCAGAAGCAATCGTTCGTTTTGACACCGCAAATGATGGAGTCAATTCGCCTGCTGCAACTGGCGCATCCCGAACTGCATCAGTTCGTCGAGCAGGAAATCGAGAAGAACCCCTTTCTGGAACATGCATCAAACGATGGCCGGGCGCCGAAGGATACTCCGTCGATCTCGGCCGAAAACCCCCACATCGGACCGACGACGGGCGGAATATCGGATCGGGCCTCGGAGTGGAAATCAATCCGCGGCAAAAACAATGTCGCAACGGGGGGAAACAATGCTCTCGAAGATACCTGCACGTCCACCGAAACACTGCACGACCATGTCGCTCGTCAGATCGCTCTCAGCGCATTCGCGCCGCTGGAGCGGCGAATAGCTGGCGAGCTTGCCGGTTATCTGGAAGACAACGGGTACGTTCAGGTGAACCTTTCGGAACTAGCCAGCAGCCTGAATGTCCGGGAGGCTGACGTGGAACGGGTTCTCGGAACCTTGCAGCAGTTCGATCCACCGGGGATTTTTGCGCGAACTCTCAGCGAATGCCTTGAGATACAATTGCGGCAGCTAGACAGGTTCGACCCGGCGATGGCAGCGCTGGTCGCCAATCTTGAAGCGCTAGCGCGACGCGATTTTCAGGCATTGAAGCGCCACTGCGGTGTCGACGAAGACGACCTTCTCGATATGTTGCACGAAATCCGCGCGCTCGATCCCAAGCCTGGAAACCGATTCCAATCCGGAGGGCCTGAAGCGATCATACCCGACGTCTTGGTCCTGCCCTCGCCCGCAGGCGGATGGCAAATCGAACTCAATCCAGACACGCTGCCCAAAGTGCTGATGAACCAAACCTATTTTGCCGAGGTCTCGCGCCTAAGCACGCACAATTCGAAAGATCAGGCATTTCTCAACGAATGCCTCCAAAACGCGAACTGGCTAATCCGCAGCCTTGATCAGCGCGCCAAGACAATCCTCAAGGTCGCGGCTGAAATCATCCGCCAGCAGGACGCTTTTTTGGAACACGGCGTCGACCACCTGCGGCCTCTCAGTCTCAGGACTGTCGCGGATGCGGTCAACGTGCACCAGTCGACGGTAAGCCGGGTGACGTCGAACAAATACATGCTGACCCCGCGTGGCGTGTTCGAGCTGAAGTATTTTTTCACCGTCGCGATCGCCTCCTTCGAAGGCGGCGACGCGCACTCCGCCGAAGCTGTCCGCCATCGTATCAAGGCGATGGTTACCTTGGAATCGCCCGACGAAGTGCTTTCCGACGACGACATCGCCACCCGGCTCAAGGAAACGGGGATTGACATTGCTCGCCGTACGGTTGCGAAATATCGTGAGGCGCTAAACATCCCGTCCTCCTCGCGACGTCGCCGGGAAAAGCGCGTGTGGCTTCGATGCCAATCAAGCCCGGGCGGCGGCGCCCACGAAAGTGGCTCTTAATCCAATGCGAACCCGTCCTTGACCCGTGCCAAGTGGCTTTGGCCTTCCTCCGGGCCAAAACAGCTTTCGAAATCTCGACACTCCTGACAACTGGGCGCGGTGCATAGCGAAAAGCCTTCAGCCTCGCAGAGCTTACGATAGAAGTACTTCTTCCATTTCATGTTGTTGGTGTTGCCGGCCGCCAGCGCCGGGAAATGCCTGGCGATCAAGCGGCTGAGCTCGGCGCGATTCAAAAGGCCAAGGTCCTGCCACAGATGGTCATTGCGCAAACTACGCCTGGCGATGATCTTGGCGAAGAGGGTGCTCGCCGGATCGCCTGGCCTGGCATGCCCAATGAGCAGGCAGCGCAGAAGCCCTTCCTCCATATCCGGCTCGGGATCAGTGAGCTTTTCCAGCGCGAAGGCGTTGACGGGCATAGCGGGGAAACAGCGTGTAACGAGATCTCGCAGATCGGCGCGCGAAAGGCCGGTTGCTTCGGTCGCGGTCGCCTTGCCGGCCTCAACCTCCTCCAGCGCGAGGTAGATAACACATGCAAGCACATGCTGGTCGAACGCCGTCGCCTGGTCGGTCGGCGGCCATTGGCTGGTGCTTAAACAGCCATAGTGATGTGCGAACGTGGCGCCGTTCTCCTGGTCTTGTCCCCAGCTCATGCAGCTAGCGTGTCGGCCGCAAGGTGGGTCTGGCAGTTCTTCGGGCAGACGCGGCCGCAGGCACCGCAGCCGATGCAGCGGCCGGCATGGTCGACGATCATGACCATGCGGTTGAGTTCGCCGTCGAAGTCGTCGTCCTCGCCCGCGCAGATGCCCAGGATTTCGCCTGCGTCATCGACGCCATGAAGGTGCATGACCTCGCGCGAGCAGACCTTGAAGCAGCGGCCGCAGCCGATGCAGGTCGCGCGATCGATCGCCGTCAGATAGTGCGGCGTCCATGGAGAGCCGTCGCGGGTGACAAAAGCGCCCGTCATTGTGAATTCTCCAACGCCGCGAGCTCTTCCTCTGCCGCATTTAATTCGGCAAAAATCCCGGAGGCTTTCCTGGCGACCGCCTTGATCTCGGTCCAGTTGAGCGGCAGGTCCTCGGCAAGGCCGTGCAATTCCATCTTGGCGGCTCCCGCGCGCGACTGCAGCTTGCGGACCTTCTTCTGCAACATTTCACGGTCTAACATGATCTCCTCCTCGCAAGCCGGTTTTCTTACGCCCGCACCATGTCGGGACGCGCTTCGAAGGCCGCGACCGCATCGCCGGTTTCGTACTGACCTCGGCGAGTTTTCGAAACATCTCGAGCCGAACCGTTGATGCCGATGGTGCATGGGAGACGCTACAGCCAGCTTATGCAATCCCGCGCGGCGGGACGCAGGTCCGTATGTTGCAGCTTCGAGTTCGGCATAAGAGCGGTGGGTCGCAGCGACAATCAAGATCTTGTGCCCGACGTCGACCCGGGGGGTTAGCGCATGCTGGGCGGGAGTCGATTTTGGCGACACCTTTATGCCGGAGAACGCGTATCTGCCGCGGACCCGGCGCGTTGCTTTCCTTCGCTCCAATGATCGCATCAAGCAGGATCTAAATGATCGCGCGGCTGCCGCCTCAGGAGGAAGCCTCAAGCGCCGTGCCGGGAACGCAGGACGAAGCTCATAAAGAATTGCCTGCCTCCCGTTCATCGGCTTACTCGAGAGCGCGGCATGAAGACTGGTCGGCACCAGGCGTGTCGTGGATTCGAAAGATCCGGCGACAGGTTGCGGCCGCTTTTTCAGCAACGGCCCGACAGGATTGCTGGAGAGGCAAGCTGAATTCACGCCGCGTTCAACCGCGTTGCACAGTGGTCTCATCCCACCCCTTTGTCAGCTCCAAGGCCTGCCGTTCGAACAGGCGGCGGTAGATGCCGTCGTGACGGATCAGCATGGCATGGTCGCCCTGCTCGGTGATGCAACCGCGGTCGAAGACAAGCAGCCGGTCGAGTTCCCGCACCGTCGAGAGCCGGTGCGCAATGACGAGCGTGGTGCGCCCGACCATGAGCCGCTCCATCGCCTTCTGGATCAGCACCTCCGATTCCGAGTCGAGGCTCGATGTCGCCTCGTCCAGAATCAGGATCGGGGCATCGGCGAGGAAGGCGCGCGCTATCGCCACACGCTGGCGCTCGCCGCCTGAAAGCTTCACGCCGCGTTCGCCGACCAGCGTAGCGTAGCCGTTCGGCAGGCGCGCAATGAAGTCATGCGCGCTGGCGAGCCGCGCCGCCTGCTCAATGTCGGACCGAGAAGCACCCGGCCGCCCATAGGCTATGTTCTCGGCCAGCGAGCGGTGGAACAGAAGGGGCTCCTGCTGTACGATCGCGATCTGCGAGCGCAGCGAGGCCTGCGTCACCCGCGAGATGTCCTGCCCATCGATCAAGATTCGTCCAGCATCCAGGTCGTAAAGCCGCTGGATGAGCTTGACGAAGGTGGTCTTGCCGGAGCCAGAGGGGCCGACCAGACCGACCCGTGCGCCGGCCTCAATCGAAATCGACAAGTCGCTGTAGAATGGCGACCAATGATTGCCGTAGTGGAAATGGACGCTCTCAAAATCGATGTGACCCTTCGTGATCCGGATCGGCTTGGCGCCCGGAACATCCGCCACGTCGGGCGGCTGGCTGTAGGTTTGGACCAATTCCTCCATCTCATTTACAGAGTGCTGGATGTTGCGCACGTGTTTGGAAACATCACGCAAGTAGCCATACAGGACCGTGAAAGACGCGAGCACCAAGGCGATGTCACCTGGAGTAGCCTGGCCGCGTGACCACACAAATAAGGCATAGCCGATCAAAGCCGCTCTCATCGCAAGAAGCATGATTCCCTGGAATGCACCACTGACCGTCCCGCGCACCCAGGTCCGGCGGGTGCGGTGCCGCCACTTGGAGATGACTTTCTCGAGCCGATAATCTTCCCGCACCTCGGCGCCGAAGCCTTTGACCACCGCGTTACAGCTTATCGCGTCCGCGAGGGAGCCGCCAAACCTCGTATCCCAGTTGTTGGCAAGGCTTGCCGCTGGCGCCACATAGCCGAGCGACAGGATAATAATCAGCGCCACATAGCCAACCGAGCCGCAGGCGATGATCAGCCCCATCATCGGCCAGTACCAGCCGAGCAGAACGCTCGAGCCCACGAGCATGATGAGCGAGGGTAACAACGCGAGAAGGATCGTGTCATTGAAGAGGCAGAGCGCCCACATGCCGCGCGTGATCTTGCGCACCGTCGAGCCGGCGAAGGTTTTCGCATGCCAATCGGTCGAAAAGCGCTGGACGCGATGGAACGCGTCGCTGGCGATGTCGGACATCATGTTCAGAATGAAGTCATTGATGGCAATGAATGCGACGTTGCGCATGACGACGGCGCCGAGTGTGAGCGCAATCAACATTGAAAAGGCCGCAAGAGCCGCATCCCACACGACGGCGTCGGCTGCCGCTCCTTGGGCGACCGCGTCTACGAGCCGTCCGGAATAGAGCGGCGTCAGGACGTCGAGGAGCGTTGCGACAAGCACCGCGATCATAATGATCGCGAGCCGGACCGGCTGCCTGCTCCAGTGGCGTATGGTGAAGGCGAAAACGTCGCGAAAGGCGGCGCCGCGCAGATCGATGTGAAAACGACGCCTGGCTTTATACGAGCGCACCAGGACGCTCGGTCTCAAGAAACCTGGAATGGAAGGTTTGTGTGAGGACGAAAACTTCGCTCGGAACGAGGGTAGCTGATCTGGACCTGACATGCTGCTTTCTTTCCTTCGTTCCATCGATCGCGACGTCATCCGCGAGATGAATATCGGGCACGCGCTGCCTTACGAGGAGAGAACCGCAATAGCCGTGCCAAAGGCTCGGAAAGAAGCTCAGAAGAATTTTCTGCATATTCTTCAATGACAAACGAGATCTCAGCAGGGAGCGGGGCGGAACAGCGCCGTGTCGCGCACCCGACAAACCCGACAGGACGCATTGGTCGCGCGGGCATCCGTGGCGAACGGCCGACAGAATTGCTCCTCACGCGAAGCGGAATTCACGCCCGATTCAATGGCGTTGCGCGTTGAACAATTCCCGCGGATGTCGGACATGCGACATAGCAGTGTTGGACCACCATGCTGTTTTGAAATGATTTCCTTCTTTGGCACAGTCCATGCGTAGCTGTTCGCGAACGCGTCCCGGCCTGAAGGAGAAACAGTCCATGATCCAGCACACCGAAAACGCCGTGGCCAAAAGACCGCGCTTTCTCGGGCCGGCGCAAGGCTGGCGCATCAAGTCGGGGCGGGCGGCCGCGCCGGCTCCAAGAAGCGAGCGGGCCGAGTGTGGCGGCGGCAACTCCTTCGGCTAGCCATCATCATGACAGACCGCGCGTGCGCTTTGCGTGATTGCGCTCAGGAGAAGGATCACATCCATGAGGCCTGTTTATCTGGACAACAACGCAACGACACGGGTCGATCCTGAAGTCGTTCAAGCAATGCTGCCGTTTTTTACGGACCAATTCGGCAACCCTTCGTCGAGCCACGATTTTGGTGCTTCCGCCGGGGCGGCGGTGAGAAAGACGCGCCTGCAGGTGCAAACGCTGATCGGCGCGGAGTTCGACGACGAGATCACGTTCACCTCGGGCGGGACGGAAAGCGACAACGCGTCGATACTTTCGGCGCTCGAGGTGATGCCTGAGCGTATTGAGATCGTGACTTCCGCCGTCGAGCATTCGGCCGTGCTGACGCTTTGCGCCCACCTTGAGAAGACGCGCGGCATCAAGGTGCATAGGATCCCGGTGGATCGCCACGGCCGGCTCGACCTCGACAGCTATAAGGCCGCCGTCACCTCGCGCGTGGCGATCGTCTCGATCATGTCGGCGAACAACGAGACCGGAACGATCTTCCCGGTGGTCGAGCTTGCTGAGTTGGCCAAGGAAGTCGGCGCCCTTTTCCATACCGACGCGGTGCAAGCGGTCGGCAAGCTTGCGATCGACTTGAAATCGGCGGCAATCGATATGCTGTCTCTCTCCGGTCACAAATTACACGGACCGAAAGGGGTCGGCGCACTTTATGTAAAGCGCGGCGTGCGCTTCTCTCCGCTGATCAAGGGGGGCGCCAGGAGGGCAACCGCCGCGCGGGCACGGAGAATACGCCAGGCATCGTCGGCCTCGGCGTGGCAGCCGATCTTGCCTTGAAATTCATGGACGACGCGAACACACGGGTAAAGGCGTTGCGCGACCGCCTGGAGAAAGAACTTCTCCAGCGCATCCCACACACCTTCGTCGCCGGCGATTTACTGAAGCGGTTACCGAACACCGCAAACATCGCCTTTGAACATATCGAAGGTGAGGGCATACTGCATTTCCTCAATCGCGAGGGCATCGCCTGCTCCTCCGGCTCTGCTTGCGCGTCCGGCTCGCTGGAGCCGAGCCACGTCTTGGTGGCGATGAATATCCCCAATAGCGCGGCACACGGCGCAATCCGTTTCTCCTTTTCGCGCAACAATGGCGAGGAGGACGTCGACCGGGTGCTCGAGGTCATGCCCGGGATCGTTAAGAAGCTGCGAGACCTTTCCCCGTCTTCGCCAGCCAGGTCAGAGGACTTCAATCGGTTCCAGGTCTGGGCGACGACGCAACCCCGGCCGCCGTTTCCGGTCAAGGAAAATGCAATGCGCAGTTGTTTCGCTGAAAGCTGTGCCATCGATGTCACCGACATCCTCGCCCGGCTGAAGAGCCTGTCGGCTGCGGAGGAGTTCTTCGCAGTCCTTGGCATCTCTTATGATCCGAAGGTGCTCAATGTCTCGCGGCTCCATATCATGAAGCGCATGGGCCAATACCTCGCTGAAGAGGATTTCGCCGGTCTTCCTGACGGGGTGATCGCCGCGCGGGCGCGTGCGACGTTGGAACGCGCCTATGAGGATTTCGCGACATCCTCGCCACTCACGCACCGGGTCTTCAAGGTTCTCGAAGAGCACGATCCGGACAAACCGGCCACTCGGGACCACACCTTTGTCCCGTTCGATTCGATCTTGAGGCGGTTCGGGACAGAATGAGCGCGACACGGTTGCGACGCGACAATGTCGAAAAGCCGACAAATCCGGTCATCACGACGGCACCTTTCGGAAGAAAACAACCCATCTCAAAGGGGACAGAGCAACGCAAAACGGTTGGCACGAATGATGCTGCGAAGGAGATGAACGCCAGGGCCGCTTGCGGGTTGGAGCCGAGAAGGACGCAATGCACATTGTAATCTGTATCAAGCAGGTGCCGGACTCCGCGCAGATCCGTGTCCACCCGGTGACGAACACGATCATGCGCCAGGGCGTGCCGACCATCATCAACCCTTACGACCTGTTCGCCCTCGAAGAGGCACTTAGATTGCGCGGCGCCCATGGCGGCGAGATCACCGTGCTTACGATGGGTCCGCCGATGGCAGAAGATTCGCTGCGCAAGGCGCTCACCTACGGCGCCGACCGCGCGGTACTCTTGACGGACCGCTGTTTTGCCGGCTCCGACACGCTGGCGACCTCCTTCGCGCTTTCTCGGGCAATCGTGAGAATTGGCGAGACCTTCGGCGCGCCGGACATCGTATTCGCCGGCAAGCAGACGATTGACGGCGATACCGCCCAAGTCGGGCCCGGCATCGCCAAGCGCCTCGGCCTCGTGCAGTTCACCTATGTGGCGAAGATCGCCTCTATCGATCTTGATGCACGCGAGATCACTGTCAAGCGCCGTTCGGAAGGCGGTACACAGATGCTGAGAAGCAGGCTGCCTTGCCTCATCACAATGCTGGAAGGCACCAACGAAATCCGCAGGGGCTCGCTCGACGATGCCATGCGCGCCGCGCGCAGCCACATCGAGAAGTGGAGCGCGGCCGAAGCTGGCATTGAGGACCTCAACAAATGCGGCCTGCGCGGCTCGCCGACGGTCGTCAAGCGCGTTTTCGCCCCTACCACGCGGGCGGAAAAGGCGACGCAGATCGACATGACCGACAAGACGCAGCATGACCTCGCCGACGAACTGATCGCCGCAATCTTCACCCGCCAGCCAGCGCTGGAACACGAACTCGCCTTCGACGGCGGCCAGTGGCGGCAAGGAGAGAGATGTTGAACGCGAACCGCGAAGCCCCTCCTTCCGCCGGCCGTGCCGGCATCAAGAAGGAATTGCCTGAGCACTTTAGGGACTATCGGCATGTCTGGGTTTTCATCGAACTGGAACGCGGCGAGGTCCATCCCGTCTCCTTCGAACTGATTGGCGAAGGCCGCAAGCTCGCCGACAAGCTTGGCATCCAGCTTGCGGGAATCGTGCTCGGACCGCCGGGTGAGGCCACCCAGCATGCCGTTGCCGAGGCCTTCGCTTACGGCGCCGACCTTGTCTACCTCGTCGAGGCGCCGCTGCTTGCCGACTATCGCAACGAGCCTTTCACCAAGGCGATGTCGGATCTGGTCAATACCCACAAACCGGAGATCCTGCTTCTCGGTGCGACCACGCTCGGGAGGGATCTCGCTGGCTCAGTAGCGACGACCTTGCTGACAGGGCTCACTGCCGACTGTACCGAACTCGATGTGGATGTTGACGGTTCGCTCGCCGCGACCCGTCCGACTTTCGGCGGTTCCTTGCTATGCACGATCTATACGCTCAACTACCGGCCGCAGATGGCTACCGTACGACCGCGGGTTATGGCCATGCCACCGCGGACGGATAAGCCAGTCGGGCGTGTCATCCGGCACAAGCTGTCGATGACCGAGGAAGAGATCATCACCAAAGTCCTTGGCTTCAACCTCGATCGCCAATCGGCAAAGGCAAATCTCGCTTACGCCGACGTCGTGATTGCAGGAGGCCTCGGCCTCGGCTCAGCGGAGAATTTGCAGCTTGTGAAGAATCTAGCGCGGGCAATCGGCGCCGAATATGGCTGTTCGCGCCCGCTGGTCCAGAAGGGCTGGATGCCGGCCGATCGGCAGGTTGGCCAAACCGGCAAGACCATTCGGCCAAAGCTTTACATAGCGGCCGGGATTTCCGGCGCCATTCAGCATCGGGTTGGCGTGGAGGGGGCTGATCTGATCGTAGCCATCAACACCGACCCGAACGCCCCGATCTTCGACTTTGCCCACCTCGGCATCGTAACCGATGCGATCCGTTTCCTGCCGGCATTGACGGAAGCCTTCACCCGGCGGCTGTCGCCGCACAGCCACGACAAGCTTGCGAGCTAAGGGAGACGGCCATGATCGAGGAAGAATTCGACGCCATCGTCGTCGGGGCCGGTATGTCCGGAAACGCGGCCGCCTACACTATGGCAAGCCAGGGCCTGACGGTGCTGCAGTTGGAGCGCGGCGAGTATCCGGGCTCCAAGAATGTCCAGGGCGCCATCATGTACGCCGACATGTTGGAGCAAATCATCCCGGATTTCCGGAATGATGCGCCTCTCGAGCGGCATTTGGTCGAGCAGCGATTCTGGGTGATGGACGACACCTCCCACACCGGGATGCAGTATCGGTCGGATGATTTCAACGAGGCGAGGCCCAATCGCTACACGATCATCCGCGCCCAATTCGACAAGTGGTTTTCGCGCAAGGTGCGCGCGGCCGGCGCGACGGTTCTGTGCGAGACGACGGTGACCGAACTCGTCCGCAATGGCCAAGGTAAGGTGATCGGCGTGCGCACCGACCGGGCTGGCGGGCCGATCTACGCGGACGTCGTCGTGCTCGCGGAAGGTGTCAACGGACTGCTCGGTACACGGGCCGGCCTGCGCAAGATGCCGAAGCCAGAAAGCGTGGCGCTCGCTGTCAAGGAAATGCACTTCCTACCCGATGAGGTCATTGAGCAGCGCTTCGGCCTCCAGGGCGACGAAGGCTGCGTGATCGAAGCGGCGGGCACGATCTCCCGCAGCATGGCCGGACTTGCCTTCCTCTACACCAACAAGGAGTCGATCTCTCTGGGCATCGGCTGCCTCGTCTCCGATTTCGCCAAGACAATGGAGAGCCCATACGTTCTCCTCGATGTATTTAAAAACCATCCTTCGATCCGGCCGCTGATCGCGGGCTCGGAAGTCAAGGAGTATTCCGCGCATCTCATTCCCGAAGGTGGCTACAAGGCAATTCCGCAGCTCTTCGGTGACGGTTGGGTCGCGGTCGGCGATGCCGCCCAACTGAACAACGCTATTCACCGCGAGGGTTCGAACCTTGCCATGACTTCCGGTCGCATCGCCGGCGAGGCGATCATTGAGATCAAGGGCCGCAACCAGCCGATGATCAGGAAGAACCTCGCCCTCTACAAGACCATGCTGGACAAGTCCTTCGTAGTCAAAGACCTGCGGAAATATAAGGACATGCCGGCCCTGATACACACCAACTCCCGAAATTTCTTCATGACTTACCCGCAGTTGATGTCGAAGGCCGCGCAGAACTTCATGCGGGTCGACGGCACCCCTAAAATCGAGAAGGAAAAGGCGACCACTGCTGCCTTCATCAAGGCGCGTTCGCGCTGGGGCTGATCAACGATGTGGTCCGCCTGGCACTCGCATGGCGCTGAAGGAGAAACAGGATGACCATCGCCGTGACGAAGCTACGCGTCGAGGAGAAGCTTTACCAGAATCGCTATCTGGTCGATCCGGGCCGCCCGCATATCAAAGTGCAACCCCACGAGAGGCCGAGCGCGAACCTGCTCGCGCTGACACACATCTGCCCCGCTAAGTGCTATGAGCTGAACGACAAGGGCCAGGTGGAAACCACTCCCGACGGCTGCATGGAATGCGGCACCTGTCGCGTGCTGTGCGAGGCCAGCGGTGAGATCGTGTGGAATTACCCGCGCGGCGGCTTCGGGGTCCTCTTCAAGTTCGGATGACTGGCACAAAGAGCGAGAATGAGAGGTTCGCAATTGCGGTCAACATCCGTCAACATCGTTCGCAATTAGCGAAAAGCTGAAAATACTATGTTTCTTTACTCAAAATACAAGAAAGGGCTCGGGAGGAGCACCTTGGACAACCCTTGAGGTGTTTGCATGGCTCACATGCTTCGAGATCAGGTCGGTGAAATTGCATCTCGGAACACCCCGCCTGAACCTGCGGTCGAAGCCGTGCGCAATGCGGACAGCTTGCTCAGGGGAATCTACGAGATATCCAAGCTTCTGACTGCCCCGGCCCGGCTGGAGATTACGCTTGCCAATGTCGCGAATGTCCTCTCCTCGTTTGTGCAAATGCGTCGTGGTGCAATCGTCGTCCTGGACGCTGAAGGTCAGCCGCAGATTAGCGCAACTAGCGGCGGCACTGTGCCTCAATCAGGCGCCGGCAGCGTCGTACCCCAGGCCGTAATAGACAAGATCGCCGCTACCGGAGTGCCGATCGTCATACAAGACACACGCACGTCTGAGCTATTTCAGGCTGATCCTCAATCGAGCAGCGATACGACCGCAACTGCCTTTATCGGTGTCCCGCTAAAGGCAGAGGAAAAGATCTTCGGGGCACTGTCGATTGACCGCGTCAGGAACGGTACCACCAGGTTCTGCTACGAGGAGGACTTACGCTTCCTGGCCATGGTCGCCAATCTGGTCGGCCGGACCATCCGCCTCCATCGCACTTTAAGCACAGCTCGTCAGCCACTTATCGAGCAACCGAGACCAGAGGAGTCGCTCGACGAGGATAGGACCCGTTCGGCCCCGCGTCCGCATGTCAAGATCGACGGAATCATTGGAGAAAGTCCCGCACTCAAGCAGGTGCTCGAGATCGTCTCGGTCGTGGCCAGGACCAATTCCACCGTGCTTCTGCGAGGCGAAAGCGGTACCGGCAAGGAGTTCTTTGCGCAGGCCATCCATAAGCTTTCACATCGAAGTGAGAAATCCTTCGTCAAATTGAACTGCGCCGCACTGCCCGAAAGTGTTTTGGAATCGGAGCTCTTCGGGCACGAGAAGGGCGCCTTCACCGGGGCTATCCTGCAGCGCGCCGGCCGGTTCGAATTGGCGAATGGCGGAACCCTGCTGCTTGATGAAATCGGCGAGATTTCGCCTGCCTTTCAAGCCAAGCTGTTGCGCGTCTTGCAGGAAGGAGAACTGGAGCGAGTGGGCGGCACTAGGACCCTAAAGGTTGATGTGCGGCTCATATGCGCCACCAATAAGGACCTCGAGGCGGCTGTCCGGAATGGAGAGTTCAGGGCCGACCTTTATTACCGCATCAATGTGGTGCCAATAGTCCTGCCTCCCCTCAGAGAACGGCCGGGCGATATTCCACGCCTTGCGAAAGCTCTCCTCGACCGATTCAACAAGGAGAACCATCGCGATCTTGCCTTCACGCCGTCGGCGCTTGACCTGATCTCGCAATGCTATTTCCCTGGCAACGTGCGTGAGTTGGAGAATTGTGTGCGACGGACGGCTACACTTGCGCGTTCAACGACAATAACTCCGTCGGATTTCGCCTGCCAGAACAGCCAGTGCCTTTCTTCGCTTCTGTGGAAAGGAGTCGCCCGTTCACATGGCGGCTATGCCGTCGACGAGTCCGCACGTGGCAATATGATGCCGGTTGCATCGCCGATGCCTGCCCCGCGAGTCGGCGCCTCACAGGATGAGGCATCGCCCGGCAAGACCTGCGACCCCAACCATCCCGCCTGCCCTGCAATGAACCCGCGTCTGACGGAACGCGACCGGCTGATCGATGCGATGGAGAAGGCCGGCTGGGTTCAGGCCAGGGCGGCTCGTGTCCTCGGTCTCACGCCGCGCCAGGTCGGCTATGCTTTGCGCCGGCATCGTATCGGCGTGAAGAAGTTCTAAACGTCATTGATGACATCACATTTGGGGTACGGTTGCTCCCCGCAACGGACGTAACTGAGACAACACGGTACGTTTCGCGACCACGTTTTGTTGTTGTCGGGGACCTGACAAACCCGTGTCGCAGGAAACTGACACAATTGGGCACAAAAGGCCGACGTAAGAGCCAACATAATGGATAAAGACCGCTTTTCGAGTTGGCATATCTCTTGCGCTCTGAAGTGCGATGTTCACACCACGCACGGAGCCGGTCGATGTCCGCACCGATGATTTCGCCACAGGACCTTTCCGGCACGACATTTTTCGATCAGTCGCCGGCGAGAGCGAAATCCACTGGTTGCGCATCTTCATCCTGCGGCTCCTCCGCAAAACCGCACGAGATGGACACAGCTGTCTGGGAGAAGATCAAGGATCATCCCTGCTTTTCAGAGGAAGCGCACCACTATTTCGCGCGAATGCATGTGGCGGTCGCCCCGGCGTGCAATATCCAGTGCAACTACTGCAATCGCAAATATGACTGCGCCAACGAGAGCCGGCCCGGGGTCGTCTCGGAAAGACTGACGCCCGACCAGGCGCTGCGCAAGGTGATCGAGGTCGCCAACGAAGTGCCGCAGCTTTCCGTACTTGGCATCGCCGGACCGGGCGATGCCTGTTACGACTGGAAGAACACAAGGGCGACATTTGAACGGGTCGCCAAGGAAATCCCCGATATCAAGCTGTGCATCTCCACCAACGGGCTCGCGCTGCCAGACCACGTCGCCGAGCTTGCCGAAATGAATGTCGATCACGTGACGATCACCATCAACATGGTCGACCCGCAGATCGGTACCAAGATCTACCCGTGGATCTTCTATGATCACCGCCGTTATACCGGCGTCGAGGCAGCCACGATCCTGCACGAACGACAGATGTCGGGGCTGGAGATGCTGACGGCGCGCGGCATCCTGACCAAGATCAATTCGGTAATGATCCCCGGGGTGAACGACGAGCACCTGATCGAGGTGAATAAATGGGTCAAGGAGCGCGGCGCGTTCCTGCACAATGTCATGCCGCTGATTTCCGACCCGGCACACGGTACGCATTACGGCCTGAGCGGGCAGCGCTGGCCCAAGGCAATGGAGCTGAAGGCCCTTCAGGATCGTCTCGAGGGCGGCGCCAAGCTGATGCGCCACTGCCGGCAGTGCCGGGCCGATGCTGTCGGCCTGCTCGGCGAGGATCGCGGCCAGGAATTCACGCTCGACCGGCTTCCCGACAAGGTCACCTACAACGCCAGCAAGCGCGAGACCTATCGGGCGGTGGTCGCGCGCGAGCGGGGCGATCGCATGGCGGCCAAGAGCGAGGCGCTCGGGATGGTGAAGACCGCGAGCTCCGGCAAGTCGCTTCTTGTCGCGGTAGCGACCAAGGGTGGCGGCCGCATCAACGTGCATTTCGGCCATGCGAAGGAATTCCAGGTTTATGAGGCCTCGCCGAAAGGGATCAGCTTCGTCGGTCATCGCAAGGTCGAGCAGTATTGCCTCGGCGGCTGGGCCGAGGACAAGAGTCTCGACGGCCTCATCTCTACGCTCGAAGGCGTAGACATCTTGCTGTGCGCGAGAATTGGAAATTGCCCAGAGGATCGACTCAAGGAAGGCGGCATCCGAGCAACGGATGCTTACGGGTATGACTACATCGAGACCGCCATCGGCGCGCTTTACGCCGCCGAATTTGGGGGCGAGCCACTGGCGGCGACGGCCTGAGCCGTCTCATTCCAACCGAACCGGAGTTGAAAATGGCCTTTAAGATCATCGCTTCCCAATGTACCCAGTGCGGCGCTTGCGAGTTTGAATGCCCTTCCGGAGCGATCAAGTTCAAGGGCGAGGCCTACGTGATCGATCCGAAAAAGTGCACCGAATGCGAGGGGGCCTTCGAAACGCAGCAATGCGCCTCGGTATGTCCGGTGTCGAAGACTTGCGTCCCCGCCTGAACCTCCATTTCGGCCACCGACACGGTCGAGGCGCCTGCGCCGGACCATTGATCCGCTGTTGAAAAGCTGCAGCCGCGAGAAAGGAACGGCCATGAGCCTCGGACGCGATCAGGACGTCGAAATCCGTTCACCCCCGCGATTCATGCCGGGTGAGCGTGTCCGCGCCATTCGCCACGTAAAAAATGACGGCACCTATCCTGGCAAGGAGATCGGCGAAAACCTGGTGCGCAAGGGCGATCAAGGCTATGTGCGCGACATCGGCACCTTTCTCCAGCAGTTCTACATCTATGCGGTGGAATGGGTCGATCGCGGCACCGTCGTCGGCATGCGTGCACGTGAACTCATGAGCCTTGATACGGCTGGGATTGCTTGCACTGCCGAAATCGGCGCTGGGTTTGACGAAGGAACGGCCGGATGAAGGTAATGATCCGCAGGACCGGTGCTGGCTTGTCGGCATATATTCCCAAAAAGGATATCGAAGAGCCGATCATCAAGGTCGACAACGAACACTTATGGGGTGGAGCTGTGACGCTGAAGAACGGCTGGCGGTTAGTCCTGCCCGACCTTCCGCGGGATACGCCTTTGCCGATTACCGTGGAGGCAAGGAAGATTTCCGACGAGGACTGACCGTCGGGTTGACACAAGAGAGCGGCAAAGGGATACGAGCATGAACACAATGACCTCAGGCCACCTCGTGGTCGTTCGGGACAGTTTTGCCGAAAGGCAGCTTGACCTTTTGAAGAAAGCGCTCGCGGCCGACGAGGTCATCCCCTATCTCGGCCCAGGTCTGCTTGAGATCCGCTCCGCGGGACCGCCCGTACCGCATACCCCCGAAGCCGTTGCCGCAGCGCTCAACAAGCGCACGCCGGCCCCTTCGAAGATTCGCACCAACATGTGGTCGGTAGCGCAGTATATCGAACAGCGCCGGCACCGCCGGACCCTTCAAGTTTGGATGGCCGAAATATTCGCGGCCCCAGTGGTGCCGACCATCTTGCATGCCTGGCTTGCAACGCTGCCGCTCTCCGTGATCGTCGACAGCTGGTACGACGGTGCCATGCGCGCGGCTCTAATACAGGCCCGCCGAACGGACGTCGTCGAAATACAGGGCGTGACACGGGCGCACGAGATCGGTGACATTTGGACGAAAGCCTACGATTTGTCCGGGATATTACTCGAATCCGCACCAGCGGCGAAGACGGTTCTCTACGCCCCTCACGGCGGTGCCAGGCCGGCCGCAAACTTCCTCGTGGCAGATTCCGACTACGTTGAAGTGCTGAGCGAAATCGACATCCAAACGCCGATCCCTGACCTGGTGAAGGAACGGCGAGCCAGCCGTGGTCTTTTCTTCCTCGGCTGCCGCTTCAACGATCAGATGCTACGCACCTATGCCCGACAGATTATGAAGCGCTCTCATGGCCCACATTTTGCGGCAATCGATACAGCAACGCTGACCAGGAACGAGCGGCGCTTCCTTGCAGAAAGGGCAATCACGGTCATTGACATGCCTACGGGTCAAGCGGCGGCCCGTCTGGTCGGACTGGGCAAGACATTGCATGAAAGCAAAAGTGCAATCGCTTGATCCATTCCCAGACGGAGAGCACGGCCGTCAGCTACACCACCTAGGGGACACGATCCCACCTGCGGCTGCGAGCAGCATACATCCACGTCCGCCATTACCGCATGTACCGCCTTGCCATAAGGCATGCCCCGAGCATGGCGGGCCCCGGTTGGCGTTCGTAGCGATGCCAGGTTCCTAAGCTGCGGCAGCAGTTCTAACTGGCGGCTTGAGTCGACGGCGCTCACGCACAGCCTCCAGGTGCGGCCGGTAATGCGGCCCATTTGGGCAAGGTTCCGACTGATCCTCTGCATCGCCGGTCGCGGATAGGTCCGGTTTGCACCGTTAGCGCAGGCCAATATTGTGGCCGCCTAGGCGTGTATGCGTCCCTCTCTTCTGTTTGGCCTGACTGAACAAGCTTGCACCCGGTCGGCCGCGCAGTCCAACCAGGATGCGTGCATCAACGTCAAGCCGCATGAACGCGCAGAAAATCCTCATACATCGCTCGCAACCCGACACCAAGGGAGGTTTTGGCTTTCCAGCCAAGATTGCGCATGCGCGTTACGTCCAGTAACTTGCGCGGAGTACCGTCTGGCTTCGCCGTGTCGAAAACCAAGTTGCCCTCCCCGTGGAGGATCACATTATCAATAAAGTCCAGGTGTTCGTCGGAGAGATGGGGATAGAAGGGATCACGGGTGCCACTCGCGACAGGTTCACCTTGGAGCGGGTCGGCCCCGTGCTGCTCAAAGCTCACTTGCCGGGCCTTGCCCGCATCCGGCAAGAGGTTATAGCGGCCCGAGAAAGAGAGCATCGCGTCAGGCACGCGTTGGGCCCCATGGAAGAAGCCTTTGGGGACGGCGAATGAAACGTTTATGGAGTGCGCAGCCGGGAGCTCAGGCCATGCGGAGCGCGCGGCCTCCGCATGCAGCCTTCCGATGTGTTCGGACCCTGTCCCTTGAACGGGTACCCCTTCCAATGGCCATCCACCCAACTGCTGCATGGGGAGATGCATCGGCACGCGGCCGCCTGAAACGCCGACTTCGCTGAGCGGCTGCTGAGTGACGGCGGCTTGCGGCGTATTGAGGGCCCTCTGCATCTCCGCTGGCCGCAACTGTGCCGCGGAATGTTCATTGTTGATGACCCACCCGGTTGGCAGGTGGTCGCCCTGGCCCGGATCCGGTGAGGGCCGGATCTGCTGTCGGCTGGCAGTTAATTCTGGCGGGGCGGCGGCCTCAACCCCGGCGTGCCCAGAGGCGGTCGCTGCGAAAGCGTCCGCCACGATGCTGTTGAGGTCACCCGGTCCAGCGGGCATCCTTGGGCCACTGAAAAAAGACGAGGCGGCTTGACCATCCTGCGCTTGCTGAAGCACTTCGCGGAACCCCTGTTCCAGCCGCAGAAGCTCCTCTGGATTGGTTGGCGATTCGTCAGCTTGATCGAACAGCCTCCGGGCCTCGGCAAGGTGCTGCTCAACGCCCATTTGCCGCGCCTGGACCGCTTGCCCCCCTCTTCCACGCCGGCGTCCTGCACGGAAGCTGTCACACGGGATGGATTGCGATTTAGCGGGTCCATACTAGCCTCACATCAAACTGTATCGTCAAAGTCGCTGCGTCAATTCAGGCAGCGGGTCATCGAGTTGAGATTCTGCCGAGAGCCCCTCGTCTGCTATCGTCAAGGGTGCCGGCTCCGGGAGGACGCCCGCCTGGCTTTCGAAGATGCGTTTCAGAATGCGATCCGAAAAATATCGCACCTTCCTCAATTTCAATGGTGGCAGACCTTTGATGAGCACAATCTCGTAGTCGTCATCGAGCAGCCGAACCTGTTCCGGACGCAACAGCGGTGCACCTTGATTTGACTTCTGAATGTTCCAGTCGAACGTTCGCGCTTGGCTGTAGGAAATCGATTTGGCTTCAAACGTGTATTCACCGATGGCCTTCGAAATGTAGTTCGGAGTCTCGTCATCGGCAGTCGCCATGAACACTTGCAGGCCCGTATTGCTGAGAAAATTCTGCTTGCCAGCCTCACCATAGGCCCCCGTCAGTGCCGAGAGGCTTTGGATGATGAGCATAAAGCGACCCTTGTAGCCGGCGATGGTCGTAATTGCGGTCTCGATCGCCTCCAGCTTACCCAAGTGTTTGAATTCATCGAGCAGAAACAGGACTTCGTATTTTTCATCCTGGCGAGGCATCGACCGCTGTAGAATTGAAACGACTTGCTGAAAGAACAGGCGGACCAAAGGCGCGACCACCTCAAGATCGTTCGGACTAACGCAAAGATAGATGCACGTTCTGCGACGGCGAAGATCATAGACCGAAAAATCTGAGCGACTTGTCGCTGCCTTTACAGCGGGATCCGCCCACAAATTGAGCCCGCCATCGCCAAGGACGGACGTGTAGGAAGTTAGGATTTTTGTATCGTTCCCAGCCATGTCGTCGAAGATGCGTTGCGCTTCTTTGTTCCGGGTTTCCATGGCGAGTCGCGCGAAGAGCTTAAACTTCTCCCCCGGCTGGGCGAAGAGGTCATAGACGGCGCCGATTGTTGGCGTGCCCCGCTCGATGCAGGCAAGGATCCCCGCCACAAAGAGATCTCGCGCGCCGTTGACGAAACCTTCGGCGCCCTCCCCCTTCGCCGTAATTAGGTTTGCCGCCAAGCGGCGGGCCTCGGTGAATTGCTGCTGCGGAGGCAGCGCAATAAGGTCCAATAACGGATTAAAGCAATTCGTGCGCCGCTCAGAATCCAGCGGCGCAAATTTGAACACCTCGGCGCCGGCAGCCTGGCGCGCCCTCGAGGTAAGCTCAAAGAGCTCCCCTTTGACGTCGAGAGCTATAACCGAGCCCTTGAATGTAAGTAGCGTTGGAATGACTATGCCGACGCCCTTACCAGCACGGGTCGGTGCGACGATAAGGCTGTGAGGCTGCTCGCCATTGGTTAGGTAGTAGCCAGGCCAGAAAGGGCCACTCGTCTTGCCAAATACCGGGCCTGTTACGCCACGGTATCGTCGTAGAAAACCCGGGCGTCTCATCTCATCCACTCGCGCCCAGCGCGCCGTCCCGTGATGTTCGAGGTTGCGCCGTGTTACGATCTGCTGAATCAGCAACACCACCGCGGACGTTGAAAGCACGATAGCTACGCCCCGATAGAAGACGGGGGTCGCGAAACCCAGATAGAAGGGCGTCTCAAACCAAAAGGCCCGGACGTCAAACGTCATCAAAGCCGCGCCGCTACGCCAGTGGCGGAACGTCGCGTACAAACTTGCCGCGCAGAAGCCCAAGGCGAGCGAGCACGCGATGCTAAGAGCTATGTTGGGGGTCGTTTTTGTTGAAGCCATCGTTCGGTAGCTAATGCTGCGCTTGCTTTCAGACACTGAACCGACGTCCCGATGTCGCCGCTCGACAGATCAATGCCGGAGCGGGGGGATGCTTGCATCGCACCACCCAGCAGACGTTGTTTTTGAAAGTTACCCTAAAGCAGGTGCGTCAACGGCCAGCGAAGTGGAAAGGGCAAGGCCGTGCACGGATCGGGCAGTAAGCGTCACTTACCACGGCCAAGACCTCAACGGCCGGAGCGATCTCTGCTTCTGGAAGCAGCCATTAGATCCTCTCGGGCGTGATTGTAGGCTTGGCTTATGGACTGCCCGACTTGGCCACCTCGCCGCAGCTGTTCATGGGAGGTTTGCGGTCCTACTGTATCACGGACTGAAGCCGCAATACCTGCTATGCGGTCGTCCAAATTCACACTCCGTTCCTCTGCTGCATGCCGCGGCGGAGGCATGTTCTGCAACAGGCCATGCAGGTCGGGAAGTGAGTTAGCTTGCGCTTGCTGATTTGCGTCCAGCTGGTGATACGCGGTCACAATGGCATTTTGGGCGGTCACCTTGACCATGTGGTGCTGATGAGGATCAGCAGCCAATTCAATGGCCTGCTCAAAAATGCGCGATTTATTTTGGTCATTAAACTTACTGAAGTTTTGCGCCACAAACATAACCCCTAGAGCTTGCTCCATTGGGTCCATGTTGCCAATGCGATTAACAAGAGCAGTCTGCTTCTGGGGCCCTAGAAAATGGCCTACATTACTAGCCGCTTGGACTTGGAACAATGCTACATCATCCGAGTTGAACCCCAGCCCGGCCGTCAATCTGTCGACCAGATCGTTGGCTGCTCGTCCGAGCTGGTTGTTGCGCCTATCAAATCTGCCGAGGTCAGATTCTTGCCCGGGTGCCACGTCCTGAACGGCACGTCGCATTTGCCTCTCGGCGGATTTGAAGCTCCCAAGATCGCGTGCTGTATCGCGCGGGTTAGCGGTTACTAACCGTTCGGCAACATTGGTCAGTGGCCCCCCTGGAAGGCCATCGTGGTTGCGCTGTTCCTCGGCCCTCCTCCCGTCGCGGGATGAACTTCCGGCTGCACGTTTTGGTCTGCTATCGCGATCCATTGATCGGCCTCCAAAGGCGTTTCTCTACCCCATGAGGTTACCACCCAAGCTTGATCTGCTAAACCAATATGGTGTTACACTTGTAGTCTCGCAGAGGCTTCTCCCCGCTCTCTGCGTCACGCCGAGAGCCGGTCTAAGCCAAAGAAATATGATGAAGTTGGCCTCAAAGGCATGCATGTTTCGCAGCCTGACGGCACGAATGGCACGGCAGATGCGGCCTCTTTCGCCTGCTCCTACCGCCGTTGGAAAACCCCGGCATGATGTCGTCCGCAGCAGCTTCTCCTATATGCTCGAGCGTTTCGATGACGACCATCGCCTTTTCCAGCCAATCACCCGGGCTGTCCTCCTCCCCTTGCAAGCAAATCAGTCGCGACCCGCTCGGCTATTTGCACAGCCCCGCGCGCAACGCCGCCCCTCCTCGACGCCGCCTGTCGTGCAGCGGCAGTCGGGGCCAGCGCTGGCGACCGGGGCCGGTCCGTCCGTCCTGCCCGCGGGCTAGACCGAGCGAGCCGATCGCAGCTCTAGACGCAATCGCGACATCTTCAATTTCAATGCCTTGGGCCGCCGGGTTCTCTCAACGAGAAGTGCCAGCTCCGGAGCAACATGATTTGTCGCGGCGCTGCTTGCAACCGGATGAGAACAGGCCGCTGCGCCTGTGGATACCTCATAACGAGGCATTGTTGGCCCGTGTTATGGAGGTTGATCGGTTGCGATTGTCGCAGCGCCCCAGCAGTGCGACGATCTCGCGATCGGTTTAGATATGTGGCGTGGCCGCCGCGCCTCGCCGAATATGGTAGTTGCTGGAAATAGGTTGCCGGATCTAGGCGGTTCTCATTTTCGGCAAAGGGTCGCCGCCCTTACAGGCAAACTCGTCCCGTTTCTGGAGGGTATGAAGGACAATCTCTGCGGCAAACCAACGCAAGCTCAGTCGATTCGGTCACTATAGGGAGGCAAGTCTTGCCGCCCTGGCTGATCGCGATTTCAGCGCTTACCTCGCCACCCGATGCACCAAGCACTCTGCCGAAGGCAGATCGCGCTATCCGGCGCGCGCCAACGGAAACGCATATCCCTTTGCCGGGGGCGCCGGTTACCCTGCATCGCCCCTCGACGGCAGGACTCACAAAGAGAGGGTCAGTTCCTCGCGCCGTCAGGGTCAGTTTCCCGCTTCGACCGTCACCCATCCACCGGCCATGCTGGTTCTAACAGGCCTGTTGGCGGGAGCGGGATGGCGCGCAAAAGCTGTAGCTGAAGCATTCGAAGCCGTTCTGCGCTCCGCATTTGCGGGCAGCCTCCTTGCCGGCTTGAGCCGCTGATCGGAACGACGGGGCCGTATCCCGAGCGGGCACCAGCGTGAGCGGCTCGCCCAATGCGAGCTTGGGTCGCTTTGATTCCCCCTCTGGCCTGATCCGGCCCGAGATGCGTCTCCCCTGCCGGCCGAGACCGCCCCAAATCCCTGGCTGTGTAGGTCTTTGGCGGGCTGCGAAATCGGGAACCAGTATCGATCAATAGAGCGGATCAGCTTGCTTTTGAAGCACGCCATTTGCAGTTCGGGCATAGCACCTGCTTCCTCGAAGCAAGAGCTGCAGGGTGGATCGATCCGGCACCGACCCTTGCGCAGGGGGCTGGGTTTGAGCCGGTGCCGGACCGAACCGTCTCAGGCAACGCCGGCTACCTCGTGGAAAATTAGGTTCACTGCGCGGCTAAACGGTGGCGATGTGTGTCAGGGAATCACCGTTTCCAACACGCGCCTGTCAAATGTGACCAGACGTTGAAGAAGGAGACTGAGGCGGAGATCCTCTGGCAGGAGGACATCGAGCCGGACGTGCTGGTGCACGGCGACTTCGAACGAAACGACATGGTGCAGCATTTCGGCGAGCAGCTGGTGTCCGGTCTGCCTTCACCCAACGCGGCTGGGTGCAAAGTTATTGCCCCAGCCACCTGCGCTCTCCCATCTTCGCCCGACGCATCGCGGCCCGATCCGATGACGTCGCGCTGGTGGCAATTGGCCCAGTCAATGACGGAAATCAAATGCTCACGCGCCCGACGCGTTCGCTATTTTCTCAAGATCTGCGATTGAGGTCGAGGTGTTGTCGCCGTTTCAGCGGGTAAGACGGGATAAGATATCTCGGGTAGCTTTCCGGTCAGTGAACTAAGGAAGGCAACGATCCGGTCGACTTCGTATCCCGTTAAGTCTTCGCCGAGCTGGGTGGTCCCCATGGTGGCGACGGCCTGTCTCAGGTCCCAAACCTTGCCCGAATGAAAGTACGGCGCCGTGATTGCTACGTTCCGCAGCGGTGCCACGCGGAAAACATAGGAATCGTCAGCTGCATTGGTGACGGCAAATCTGCCCTTGTCGTACTCGGGCAGAACATCCGCGCTGGGCTTCTCAACGAGGCCGAATGGGTAATACCCTTCGCCTCCAACGTTAATACCGGAATGGCAAGACGAGCAGCCCTTTTCGATGAAAAGCGCCAGGCCCTGTTTCTGTTCGGAACTGATGGCGGCATCATTGCCATTGAGAAAGGCGTCGAAGGGGGCCGGCGTGATCAGTGTCGCCTCATAGGCTTCGATTGCTTTAGCAACGTTATCGAAGGAAATGCGATCCACTTCATCCGGGAAAGCAGAATTGAACCACTCGACGTACTGCGGCATCGACTTAACCGTGTCGATGACTTGATCCGGTGTGTTGGCCATTTCGGCACCGGCCTGTATGGGTCCTTTGGCCTGAGCCTTCAGGTCCGCGGCGCGACCATCCCAAAACTGCCCTTTGTTGAAGACAGCATTAAATACCGTCGGCGCATTGCGCGATCCCATCTGCCAACCGTGGCCTATCGACGTTTCGCGATTGTCGTCGCCTCCGGTCGCCAAGTTATGGCACGAGTTGCACGAGAAGACGCCTGACGAGGAGAGGCGCGGATCGAAGAACAGTGCCTTGCCGAGGGCAATCTTCTCCGGTGTGATCGGGTTGTCGGCGACCGCCGGCCTGGATGGCAAAGGCTTGAATGTGGCCAGTGCCATTTGTCTGAGATCTACTGGGATCAGTTGCGCAGCAACTGCAGTGGCCACCAGAAAGGCAAGGGCCGTCGCAGTGAATAGCATTTTCATAAATGGTTTCCTTGCGGTGAGCAGGCAACCATTCTCCACATGCGGTTCGCTGACGCCTTGCGCTAGATCAGCGGATCGAGCGAATCTGGCCTGCCGACCGGGCTCTTCGGCATCGAGCCGCAGCCTGAACGGCGACCATGAAATTCCGGCCCGCTCTCGCTACTGCAAGGCGATCCCAGCGATCTTTGGGCTGACGCCAGTGCTCGATGAGTCGGGCGAAAACCACCGCATTGGCCGGAACTCCCGCTGCGGCGACGGCATGACGCGAACGCTGCTTTACGAAGCCGCGCAGGCACTGCTAACGCGCATGACGAAATGATCCTGGCTGAGGGCGTGGGCGATGAATGTGCAGGCGGCGCGGCCGACAGAAGGCCATGCTCGCATTGGCTCGCCGGCTGGCGGTGATCATGCATCGCATGTCACGCGACGGCACAGAGTTTCTTTGGAAGCGACAAGACATCATGCCGAAAGCTGCCTGGTCGTGCGCCCGACCATTGCAGCCTGCCGGCGCGTGCAGTGGGCCTGTCAAGGGCAAGTCGCGGCGCACTCTGACCTTCGGCCACCCTTGACCGGCCACTTGCGCGTGACGGCCGAGCCGAAACCAGGTAGCGACGGTCGAACACGGGAGATGAAACATGGTCGCAGAGCGAGCGTGACAAGGATGACCCCGTAGGGTTCCACCAGCCGGTGGAAAGAGCGTCGCGGGAAGATCAATGAGGTGAGTTCGCGAGGGTTGCAGTACGATCG
This sequence comes from Mesorhizobium sp. M2A.F.Ca.ET.046.03.2.1, assembly GCF_003952425.1. Lineage (NCBI taxonomy): Bacteria > Pseudomonadati > Pseudomonadota > Alphaproteobacteria > Hyphomicrobiales > Phyllobacteriaceae > Mesorhizobium > Mesorhizobium sp. M2A.F.Ca.ET.046.03.2.1. Next base: position 1,422,706 of record NZ_CP034449.1, read on the forward strand.
CATCACACGATCAGGACACTTCCGAGATTGTTTCCGCTGATTCCTTCTGATTCCCGTCAAGGCGACGGTCGCGCGCCGATCCCGCAGAGAAGCAAGACCAGCGAAAGACCTCAGATGCCCGCGAAGCGGAAAAGCTCAAGAAGCGCTGACTTCAACACGCCGAAAAGCAATCCTCGCTTTTGATCGCACGAAGGGCGGGCCATCGTTCTCCGCCTGGGAACATGACGTCTAATAGCTAGTAAAGACGTGGGTACGATCCCAGAATCCTAATGCCATCGATCGCCGCCAACGCAGCCAGCGCCGGGTTCGTCGAAACATGTCCAGCGACATCGATGACATACTGATGGGTGTCCAGTCGCTCGCATGTCGGACGCTCATAGATGTTGAGAACGAATAAATTTTCCTTTGAGAACATCTTCAGTACATAACTGAGGTTTTGCTCTGCTTGATGGTCCAAGTACCGTCGGGGCCAATGTACCCGGCCCTCTTGATCCCCGAGGTGTCAATCGCTGGAGGCCGCTTGAATTGCTCGTTCATTCTCCGGCCACACTCGATCGAGAGAGCGTCAGACCCACATCCCAGGAACAAGCACAATGGCGAGGTTCACAGCACAACATGAGAAACCGGGAACCTGCCCCCGCACAACATCTTGTTTCAGTAGGAACTAGCAGCTTCCCACAATCTGCTGCCCCCGCTACGGGATCCATGTTCTTGCCGCTCTTTGCGAGCGGTCGGTGGCACGTCTGCCCGGCTCTTGACGGGCAGACGCAGAAAGTTCAGCCAGCTTTGCTGAGACTGCCAGCGGAGGACTTGCCGGTACGACGGTCCTGTTCGATCTCGTAGTTGATCTTCTGGCCTTCATTAAGGGTCGAAAGGCCCGCTCGCTCGACAGCCGAAATGTGGACGAAAACATCCTGACCGCCATTGTCGGGCTGGATAAATCCAAATCCCTTGGTGCTGTTGAACCACTTTACCGTTCCGGTCGCCATAATCGTATTCCTTTGTAACCATGTCGATGTGAGCAGGCCATAAGCCATTCCGCTTCATATCCGAGATTTCAGGAGCAGCAAAAGCGAAAATGCAAAAGCCCCGCTCAATCGCAAAGCGGCTCGCGACCTCGGGCGTTGGACCAAACGATGAGCGCTCGGACAGCGTCGGCGACCGAATACGCATCGCTCCGGTCTGCGATTCAACGTTATTACAACCCCAGTTTCCTCTTGAGTTCCGCGTTCTCCTTGCGCAAGCGTTCCGCGAGCAGGCTCTTCAGTCGCTTGTTTTCTTCCTCAAGCGCCACGAGGTCCTTCAGATTGTCACCATCCGATGCAGGCTGCGCAGCCTTCTTCCATTGATAGTAGGTCTGTTCCGAGATGCCGGCCTGCTTTACGGCAGCTTTGTGAGTGGCGCCGCCACTGATAGACTTCTCTATCTGGGCGAGCATCTGGGGACGCTCCTTTGCAGAGTAAATCTTCCGAGTCCGCACGGCCACTGCTGGTGCTTCCTCCGCCTGAGGCGCCGTATTGGCAGCATTCTTCCCAGCAGGCTGCCTAGACTCAGCCTTCGCCTTCCGCAACCGTGCGGCTACCTTCTTTCCAGGCGTCTCCCCTTTGGCTGCCGGTTCCGTTGCAGTTATTACTGATTCAGCGTCCAAGGGATTTGCCATGAGATGCTCCGCTCGCGGTTTCGGCATGGGTTCAGCATCAAGCGCTACGGCACTAGAGTCAACAAGGCGACGATTTGGGAACTCCATCTCCTCTAGTTCCCTTGTTGTCTCGGCCATTGCTGCGGAGAGATCGACATCGCTCCAGATGGAACGACCCCGTTTTTGAGAACTGCGCTTCTGTCTTATCTCCACGGTGAACGGTCGGGTCTGCCGCCTCATAATTTCTTCCTTGTTGGACACGCATTAAGCGGAAGTCGCGGCAGACGACGAACGAACGTCTGGCCCTTCTGCTGTCGCCCGAGCTATATGCATCCGACGGCACGAGCAAGCCTGCTGGCTATTCACACCCTGAACAGACCGTTTTTATGAAGCTTGTGAGCAGGTAGGCTGCCGCTGTGAACTTTCGCCCCATCGCTCGATTGATTGTGAGCAAGCGCCGAAGGTTGACCCCAAGCTGATCACCACGTGACTTTACTGGCAAATTCATAACTTCGGAAGGTCGCTTCGGCGCCGACAGTGGAGACCCTCTCTTTCATATTCTGATGGTGGATCACCGTGTTACGGTCAACTTGTCAGGGATCAATCTTCCGCGCTCAGTCGCAAAGAGTGTCGCCCTATTGTCGGCTTGGCTGTGACCGAATGCGTGCTCCGTCGGATTCAGGAGCACATGGACAGAATCCATGATGGACGCGTCTTAAGGAGTGCTGCCGCATCAAGGTCGGTCAACTCGAGCCATAATTGCCGATTGAATTGCCGCTGCCGTATATAGGGAAGCATCTAACGACAGATTCCCAAATGCAAGTTGACAAAGGAGGTAGTTTGCACCTGCCTTTTCCAGCTGGTCAAGAAGAGCTTGTCCCGCAGAAGCTGCCGTTCCTACTACGCACAATTCCTTCTCGATTGCCGCATCGAAAGTCAGCGGCAGGTTTGGTGGAGTCGGCATGGCGTTGAGATCGTAAAGGAATTTAAAGCTCTTAAGCCACCGTTCGTAAGCAGGTGCGGCGAGTGAACGTGCATCCGTTTCAGAACGCCCAATCACGACCATTCGGAGCAATCCAAGAAATGGCGCTTGGTCGCCCGCGTCGCTGGTGTGCTCTCGACCGGCGCGGAAGGCATCAGTAATTCTGCGAACGGAAGAGGAATGTCCCACGCACGCGATGTTCACGCCATTCGCAGCGGCCCAGGCTGCTGGTTCGGGTCGGTTCGTGGCGATCCAAGTCGGCGGATGCGGACGCTGATGAGCTCTTAGCGTCAGCGGAACGCTGTTCAACTCGAAATGGCGGCCTTGATAAGATAGCGTGCCGCCTTTCAGCGCATTCATAAGAATTTCGCTGGCTTCCGCATAGTGGTCTGGCGCCGCGTCCGAGCCAATCCCAAAATAACCTAATTCGATCGGGAGCGAGCCGCGCCCTATCCCAAGTTCGAGCCTGCCACCGCTCAATTGATCCAGCATACAGATCTCTTCGAACGCACGTAGCGGATGATAGAGGGCGAGCAGCATTACCAATGGACCCACACGAAGGCGTCGGGTTCGTTGGGCTACGCTCGACAAGAACAGATTCGGTGATGGACCTCTCCCATGTGGGGTACAATGGTGCTCTGCGAGATGATATGCATAGAACCCAAGCTGATCGCACGCCTCCGCTAACTTCAGGCGATCTTCGTATTGTCGGGCTATATCAAGGCCGTCCTCGTCCAGATGATCGAAGATGCCGACAGCTAGGTCTGAAGGAAAGATCTTATTCATCAAATTTTCTCCAGATTTTAAACGACAAGCCCCACTGCCTGCATGTCACAAGCAATTCAAACGTCTTTCCGCCACGTATCGCGTTGATTATTTGACTGACGACGCCGAGACTAGCCCCGTGCTAGATGAGGTGTTGATGCTGGCATCTTAAGTGCCCTACTAATATGCCCAGCAGCACTGAGAAAAGCATCCATGTGCTCTTTTGTACCGATGCTGACGCGGATGTGATTTTCCAAGCCTTTATCGGGAAAGTAAGCAACAAGTATTTTTTCCTTTGCAAAGGCTGATTGCCACCATGAGCCGTCCGGTGCGGGCACGCGGGCTAGCAAGAAGTTTGTGTGGGAAGGCGTTACGGAAAATCCAAGTTGCGATAGCGCGAGCGTCACTCGCTGTCGTTGATGCTTGATTTGTTTGTGATTGTCTGCATAGGCGGCGCGATGCGCAAGGACGCTGATACCAATCGCATGCCCGATCACATTCATGTTGAAGACGTTCTGGATGTTGCGTAGCCTGCCAATAATTTCGGGGTGACCGAAACCAAAACCGACGCGAATGCCCGCGGCAGCATAGCTTTTAGAAAATGTTCTAAGGACCAGAAGGTTCGAATAACGATTGATGAGGCGCAGACCATTCTCGGGTGCAAAGTCGACGTAGGCCTCATCCAGCACGATCAAGCGGTCCGATTTCGCCAGCAGGCGCTCGATATGGGCCACCGGAATGAACGTTCCGGTCGGATTGTTCGGATTGGCCAACAGAATGAACTTGGCGTCCTTTGCAGGACCGAAGAGCAATTGCTCCATCGGCAAGGAATGATCTTCGCTAAACTCGATTTCGAGAAATTGAGCACCCTGCAACATGGCAAGTTTGCGGTTGAACGAAAACCCTGGCGACATCATCGCCACGCTATCTCCCGAAGCAAGAAAAGCTCTGTAGACAAGTCCAAGCAGTTCAGACGATCCGTTACCAGCGATCACCTGATCCACGGAGACGCTGTAGGCGTTTGCGGCGGCTTCCCTCAAGCTGATGTTATCGTCTTCTGGATATAGATATTGGCGTTCGAGAGCCGAAATCGCACTTTGCATTATGATATTTGGAAGCGGGAATGGATTCTCATTCGTATTTAGTTTTACCCAACTTGCATCCGGCGCTGCTCTATTGGATGGCAGAGGATCTAACTGTCTCGTCACTTGAGAAAGGGACGAGAGCACACTCTGCAGTTTTGCATCGGACATGTTTTTCTCCGTGTCGGTCGCAGAGGGAATCCGGGATGAACCGATGGTCGAGAGCAGTTGGCCGACTGACGGTACGTTTACACCGCCTCTGTCAGCATATTGACACCGTGAGCTCGGGCGGGCTGTCGTCCCGGTCGAATTGACGCCGACGCTCAGGTCCGCATCTACTCGTCATGGTGCCTCGGTGGTCCTTTCAAGGACGCTTGATGCAGTATTTCCTCAGCGTGTACCCAATGTGGCGCGGCGTCGGTCCAAGCAGGCGCCGCCTTTGCCTGCACTGCCCCACATCTTTCCATGGCCGCGATGACACGCTCGCGATCTCACCTACTCGCACCTTTAACGAGGCTTCGCTGGCGGGCGCCAGCGGTTTCTGATCGCTGACGACGGGCGGGACCCCCGTAGCGGCGGCCCAAGGAGCAGCCTCATTCGGCGGTGTGGCCGGCCTGCTGGCATCGTCGGCCCCCGTTGCACCAACCATGTTGCCCGATCCGCTCTTCCACGACGCCGCGGAAAAACACTGTCCGTGGTGCAGGCGAAGTAGTTTCTGCCCATCGACGGCCCCGCGCTAGTACGCATGTCCGCTGCATGCAATTGCGGGTTTCGAGGTCGGTCACCTGATCACGGGCAAGCGCGAAAAACGTCCGGGCTATAAGTCGGGGCGCCAGAACGTGGTCGGGTGCACAGCGGGGCGATGGCAGGCGCATGGCTTTCCTTTCATGGATCGCGACCGTCGACTGGCTTCTGCACGCCGCAACCGCACGTTGATTCAACAGACCGGAATGGGGCAGGAGAGTCAATCGAGCTTTCTTTCATTTGCGAAAGGAAACTCGGCGCTCATGATAGAATTCCATCAGCGTGCCGCATGAAATCGCGGTCGAAAGCAATAAGGCAGTCCTCGGCGTGGCCTACCAGGGTCTAACTGATTGCTGGCGAGACCGTTCGGTGCAGGATGGCCTCGGGCGGAGGTCAGTGGACGCATGATAGCACCTTTGCCGCGTCATGGTTGTTCCAAGTTCATGTTGATCGGGTCAATTCGCCCCGATGTGTCTCCCCGAACCTAAGGTCTCGAAAAGGACGACGACATCGAATTCATTGTCGAGAATGGCATCCGGTTCGGCTCACTCAAGCATAAAGGCGAAGGCGATAACCTGACAAACCTCTCGGCCGATCTCCGAAAATCGGTCTGAACATGGTTTTCCGCAAGAATGCGGGCACCCTATATGATGGCCGATTCCTGCTCTTCACGACCGCCGAAATCAGCGAAGGCAGTTTCCTCGGCTTGTTCACCGAAGGCGCGTGCGGCGGCCAGGGAGCGGAGAGTTTTGCTTAATCCATTGCTCTGTGTGCCGTCAGGCGTACGAAAGCCACCCGAAACCCTTCAGCATATCAGCCACTCAGTTACGCTGTGCCGATGCCCGAAAGCAGCCTCTCATGCAGGAACCCGCGGGCAGCGGGCGGTGAGCTATGGGGATTTGTGTTTCGAGGTGTGCCAGCGACTGTCGCGAACGTCCGCGCTCGGTGCTGTCAGCGCGTCGAGGAAGCAGCTTTCCGACCGGGTCGGGAAGCCTGTCGATAACGACGCTGGGGTTCGGGTGCCGGGCGACCGGCGCCACAGCGAAGCGCACATGTGTTTCCGTTGACCGGCGCCGACGCAGCGCGGTCGTGTGGCCAAACGGGCCATGCCGGTTGGGGCGGTCTCCCGGTTCGTCGTCCGTGCGCCCGGCGGTCCGCGCGGCTGCCTGCAGCGTTCGAACACCTCGATGAGGATCATGCGTCCGCCACAACACGGGTACGGCAGGCGGAAGTCGTCCGGTTCCGCCGGAGGATCGTTCGTGACGGGAGGCGCGGCCGCCAACAGTTGGCGAGCGAGCGCGAGGCAGTCCTTGCGAGAGCCGCCTGCGAGCAAGCCGTAGTGGCGGATGCGATGGAAGCCGCGCGGCAGGACATGGAGCAGGAAGCGGCGGATGAACTTGTCGGTCGCGAGCGTCATGACCTGCTGCCGGTCGGCGTCAGGGCGGCGATAATCCTTGTAGCGGAAGGTGACGCCAGCCTCTTCGAAGCAGATCAGGCGGCGGTTCGTGATGGCGACCCGGTGCGTATAGCGCGACAGATAGGCTAGCACCGCCTCAGGACCGGCGAAGGGCGGCTTGGCGTAGACCACCCAGCGCTTCTTCCTGACCGGGGACAGGTGGCGTAGGAACGCCCGTCGCTTGGCGAGGTGCGCCATCGATCCGAAGAAGGCGAGCCGGCCAGCGTCGTGCAGCGTGAGCAGCCGGGTGAGGAACAGGCGGCGAAAGAGCTTGCCGAGCACCTTCACCGGCAGCAGGAAGGCCGCTCGCGAGGAGACCCTCCCGTCGAGCGCGATGTCACCGCCCGGCACGATCATGTGGACATGGGGATGGTGCGTCATTGCCGAGCCCCATGTGTGGAGCACGGCGGTGATGCCGATGCGCGCGCCGAGGTGCTTCGGATCAGCGGCGATGATCAGCATCGTCTCCGACGCCGCCTTGAACAGCAGGTCGTAGACCGCCGCCTTGTTGTGGAAGGCGATGTCGGCGACCTCGGCCGGCAGCGTGAACACGACATGGAAGTAGCCCACCGGCAGCAGGTCGGCCTTCCGCTCGGCAAGCCATGTCCGCGCCGCCGCGCCTTGGCACTCGGGACAATGCCGGTTGCGGCAGGAGTTGTAGGCGATGCGCCACTGGCCGCAGTCCTCGCAGGCCTCGACGGTCCGGACGTGTCGAGATCGGCGCGGCCGCAGGCAATAACGTGCGTTCCGTCGTTCCTGGTCTGCATCGGTCCTCATTCGCTGCAGCGGATTTCTTGTGTCAGATGGCGCCCCATCACCGTGCGAACGCGATGCGTTTCAATTTCCGTCGCGCCGCTCATCTATAGGCGCCTAGAGGATCGCGGGCTTGCCATGCGCGCGTTGCGCGGTGTCGGCCGAAGCTCCCGCCGGATGGCAGACGTAGAACGTTCCGTCGCTTCACAACGCGCGCATGATCAACGCCAGTTTGCGCCCCTCTGCAGCACGGGACATGCGATGAGAGGAGCGTTTGGCGATCGGCTGGCCCCAGCCCTTGACCTTGTTCTTGCCCTTGATGCGCGCCATCGACCAGACGTCGCCTGCGGAGCGCGTGCCCCGTACGGCCGCGTCGCCAGCGTTTGCGATGCGTTCTGGACATCAGTCGGGGAGCCGGACCGCGGCGCCGCGACGACCCGCCGACGTGGGCCGCGACATCACGCGAGCGGCGGAAGCGCGATTGACCCTCGATCGCCGCAGTGAGCGGCAGCGCTGTCAGCGGGAATGGCAATGAGGCGCCGGCACGTCTCGTTAAGCGCGACGATCTTCGCGACGAGATCGAGTCGCCGGCAATACTCCCGCCACAGCACGGCGCGTCCGACAGAATAGCGTCCATCAGTTCGGCCGACAGTGGGTCGTATGCCAAAGCCGCGCGGACTGCCTACGCGAAAGCCGCGCGTCCGACCTTGCTCAACCGGATGTCGAACGACGGGCAGATCCGACTGAACTTCACCCGTTGCAGCGTCTTGACTGGTGCAAGCTGAGCATCGCTCTAAGGTCTATGGCGACCCGGCTAACGGCCCTTCCGCTGCGCAAATAATGGGACAATCGCAAGCGCAGCATTCGAACCAGCATCGGCCATAATGGCCAATATGCGCCGCATCTCGGGCCTGTCGAAGCCCGCGTGATCGGCCAACGGCTTCGCGAGCGCGGCGGCGCGGTCGCCAAGATCTTCATACTGCCAGAATTTCGGATCGCGCCCATGCGCCTCGACAAGGCGGCCAAGCCACCGCGTGTAGATCGAAGCCCGTTCGTCCAACGACATGCGCTCGACCACACGCAATGACAACCATGCCGCTCGGCGGAGATGGAGCGTCGCTTGCTGCCAAGTGTCGATCCATTCCAGAAGATCTGCAAGATGAAGCCAACCGGGCGGAATCGGAGTCGACCAAGGGCCCACGAACCCTGCAGCCTCCACGCAATCGTCGAGTGAATCATAATTGGTTTGCCGAGATGGGATGGCCGTCGCCATGACCCATTCCGCCGCGGGCTTCCAAGCGGACCAGAAGCGTGCGTCGGGCCTGCGCTCGCTAACCATTAGTTCGTGGGCGGTCGCCTCCATATAGTTGCCGACAAGTTCCCGACCGTGATCTCTTTCTTCAAACCGGGTCAGACTGCTCCAGATCGCCCCATCGCCGTGGAAGGCCGCAAAGCGCCCGACCTCGCGCGCCATCTTGTGGGCCCATTCGAAGGGATAGCGGCGGTCGTGCTGCCGCGACTCCTCGCCTTCCGAATAGGCCCTAGTCCATTCGACGAGACCCTTCAAATAGGTCGCGAAAGCGTCGCGCCCCGTTGCCTCGCTCGTAAGCCGACGCCAGTCGAGGCGGGTTAGAATTTCCGCCACGCGTCCCCAGTCGAGCACGACAGGCGAGATCAGCCGAATGCGGCGCGGCGGATGATACCATTTGCGACCGCGTATCCACTGAGACCGATAGGGTGCTGGCGGAAGGTCTGGAACTCGGCTCATCGGACATGGCTTTGCAGCGCGTTTGATAATCTTCAATCGCCTCGTCGCCATGCGTCTCGCAGCCTTTTCCTGGCTGCCCTCAAACCAGAAATGGCCGATGTCGATTACGCACACATCCAGCGCAGCAAAGGTCACCCGGCGAGCAAAGTCCGGGTTTGCGTCCCAGAGAAGTCCATCGAGCACTGCCTTTTGAAGGCCATGCAGCCGATCGACGGCAAGTTCGAGGACACGCCGCTCGATGGCGTTGTTGCGCTGGCGGCAGGCATAGGCGGCGAGCCCCCATGCTCCTATATCCTGAGGGTCGAAGCTGAGTAGCGCCTCATCAACAGTAAACTGTTCTTCCGCTGGCGAGCGCCGATTCTGACAACCAGCCTCAAGCCGTTCGCGAGCCCATTCGAGCCTTGCATCGAGAAACGCCATGTCGGCCCTTGCAACGACAATTGCTGCTGCTCCGACAATGGCGAAGGCAGTCATCTTTCGGGCCAGCCCGAATCCGCCATCATCGGCATCCTCGGGCGGTTCAGCCATTACTTGATCAGCTAGTTCGATAGCCTCTCCGAGGGTCAAGCTTTCGTCGACACCACCTTTCTCGCGCGAGTGGACCGCCCACATCGCCAACCGATTTACCTGTCCCATTCTGCGGCGGTTTTCTTCTGCAGCCTCGATAAACTTGAGTTGCTCGGCCGGAGGATTGATATGGGCTTCAATACGCTGCTCGGTCTCATTGTAGCTGATCTCGACCTGATTCCGGTCGCTATCCGAGAGGATGCGGGCAAACCGCTCTTTGTTCGCCGCCACCCAGGATGAATCGGCAAGCTGTCGTTCGTCTTCGGCGAGATTCTCTAAACTCCATGCGCCGCGCAACGCGTCGAACTCGGCTTGGGCGTCCCCGCCCGCCTTGAGGCGGAAAGGCAGCATCAACGTGTGCGACATTGGCGACTGCGCCTTATGTCGCTCGAAGATCGCCTCGACCTGATCGAAGTGGTGGTTACGCTCTGAGAAACTGTAGCTTATGCGATGCGTCGGTTGTTGGTCGTCGATATGCTTGCGAATGTCGTAGTTCCAGAACCGCGGCGTGCCGAGAAAAGGCCCAGCATGATCAATCGCACCAGGCGTGTTTACATGCGCCTTGAGGAGAGAAATACACAGACCCGCCGTCGCCACCAGACCGTTGGGCTGGAGAGCAAGCCTAATAAGGTCGCCGACATCCCGTCCGTTGGATGCTTGCCGATGCATCCATTCATCGAGCGCGAGATGCATCGAACCCAGGATGTTTGATCCGAGTACGGCTCGGGACCAGCGGTAAACGGTCTCGTCACCCCAAAGAGCGATTGTGTGCCCATCGATCTTGAGCGTCAGCGCAAGCGGTTTTTCCCCTTCGCGGCAGCGGGCGTACCAGCGCCAAAAGACCGAGGCCCGCCGTTCGATTCGATGGAAAAGATTCAGCGCCAACACCTCGTCTGCGTCGAACAACTCAAGGAAACCCGCGCGTGAAGGGCCAGGCGGGTAGCAACTCTGACCGTCAGGGAGCCCAGCGCTATGAGCGTCGGAAAAAGGAAATAGCTCACGCCCGAGGATCGACTGATCGTTACGCGAGCGGCGTCGCGGCGGCAAATAATGGCAGGCGCAAAGCTTGGTCCAAGTTTCTGGAAACTTGCCTGGTAGGAAACCAGGGGATTTCAGAAGCTTGCCCCTTGGGCTGTCAAGGCGGCGATCGTTAGCCAGACGCACGAGGTAGGCTTCGACACCGCGTGCGTCCGACTCAGCGCAGAATATTAGAGCCTCCCGAAGTTTCTCTTCGATTAGCTTCCAAGCGTCGCGGTCCGGCAAATCGATCCCGAAGGGATCACGTCTATCGCTCCAACGGAGCAAGTGACGGCATTCCTCGATCTCGTCCAGCCAAGTGCGTACGATCTGTCCTATGGCCTGGCTATGGGCGTTCGGGATGTTGAGCGTCGCTCGGCAGAAAACGCGCGCGGTCTCGGCAAGCTGAGGGACAAGACTCTTCGGCCAATTGGACCATTTCGGCAGCGACCAACGTAGAAAGGGAACCCAGCTTCGCCACACCGGCTGCTTGCCATAGCCTGCGATCGCATAGCGTTGGCTTTCGCTAAGATGGGCAAGGCGAGGCGAATGTAGGAGCGTTTCGTCTAGCCGTGTCTCGGATACGAGGAGCGTGTCAAGAAGACGGCGGATCAGTCGGAAGTCATCGGCTTCGAGGGCGGAACCGAGATCGTCAAGGATTGCGCTAGAGGCTTCGGTATAGAGCGGTGCCACGAGCCAGGCCCGAGCCCAAGCAGGATCTATCGAGGTGTCGGCCTCGAGTTCCGCATACACTTCGCGCCAACGGACATAGTGGCCTTGCTCAAGACACAATTGGCCGAGGAGCCTCACCGCTCGAAGCCACCACAACGGCTCACCGCTGTCGCGCAAACGTTCGCTAAGCCGGTCGCAGTCGGGCAGCAGACCGCGGGCGATGAGCCAATCCTCGTGTACGTCAAAAGCAAGCGTGATTGCGTCGGCACGAGGGTCTGAGACCAGCGTGCCTTCGCTTATGAGGCAGAGCGCTCCTTCCGGATCGAAAACGGAGCTCCCAGGCGCCCGCGCCGGATTTTCGACAAGCCACCGCCCCATCTCGGACAGAGCCCTGGTCCGGCAAGCGGTGAGGCGGGCATCATTCTGCTCTGCATTGGCCCATTTTCCGGCCAGATCCATTTCGGTGATACGCCCCTCAGGCGGCACGTCGAGTTTTAAAAGCTCGCGAAGAAGAAAGAGCCGTCGGTTCTGCTGGGCAAGATCATCCCGTCTGAGTAACGATGCAAAGGCCGGGAACGCGTCCGCCACTGCTTCACAATCCTCCTTGCCTATCGCATCGATCGGAAGGCTCGCCGACTTGCTGATCCCCGCGTCATCGAGCGCGGCGAGCACAAGGTCCCTGTCCTGATACGCGCGAGCGGAAGTAATCATCCGCCAGCTGCCGGCATCCAGATAACGTGCCGCGAGCGCCAGGAGGTCGGTCACGACCCCGCGCCGCTCCGAGAGCAGGAGTCGGTCTGCCCCGTCGACTAGGACCAGCAGATTGCCGCCGCGTCCGAGGCGCTCGAACAGCTTTGTAGGTGTCTCGCCAATCCCGAGGTGTACCAGATATTCGGCAAGCGAGCCGGCCCGAACCCTATTGTCCTTCAGAACAAAAAGCGGACCCAAATGCTCAAGCGCCAGGCGCTTCAGGATAGCCGACTTGCCACCTCCGCCCTCACCGGTGAGGCGGACTATATTATGCTCAGTAAGGTAGACCGACGCGCGCGCCACGAGATCCGACCGGGGCAGTTGAAGACTTTCACTGCCGCGGCGCAAGCGGTCCTCGATTGACCCCAAGGCGGACTGGGCGGCCTCCGCGACGCGTTCGAAATCGGCGGCGCCTGCGGCAAGCTCGGGGTAAAATTGCCGGATGACCGAGGGATGCTTTGCCATCAAGGCCTTGAGAGCACCCCAGCCAAGAATATCTACCTCGAACTTGCCGGCGGCAACCCGCGCCGCAGAGACAGTGCGGGCGTGCTCCTGGAGCTCCGCATCAACTTCGGCCGTCGTCGCAAAATACCATTTCCCGAGGGTTGGTGTGAACCTCTCTGCCCTGGCAAGTTCCTTATTGAACTCAGTCTTGGTTGCCTTTGCCCCCAAGCCCCGGTCCTTGCCCTTGCATTGAACACCGAAATAGGTACCCGGCTTCCATTCGGGCGAACCGTACACATCGACGCCATGCTGCGGCTGGCTGAGCCGGCCGTTCTTCTGCGCGGTTGGATCCCTCCATACTTCCGCGAACAACGCACGGGACAGGTCCTCGAAGGTTTGCCACTTGCTTGGCGCATTGATCTGTGCGTCGAGAATATCCACGAGCTCTGCCCTGAAATAGCGAGAGATAATCGGCAATTATGCGAGCGAAGCAAGGTCTGCGCTAGCGAAGGTCGAGTGAAGACGGACGCAAGTCGTTCGCCAAGCCTTTCAGGAATGGATCGGCAAACGAAACTAGGTCACTTCACCCTTAGCCAACGGGCCGCAAGAATCTTCGTCCACGTCCCAGCGAGCGTGTTGGCAGATAGCCAGCTCGAACGATGGGATCCACCCGTTGGTCTCTATCTAGATCTCGCCGGTTTAGCATGAACGCTCCGGTGTTATTGTTGAATCGAGGGAATCGCTTAATCTTATGTCAGTGGCGAACTGTCAATGTTGACCCCAGATGGATTGCGGTAACGGAATTTATTTCCAGGACCACTGGACAATGTCGCGTGCAAGAATAGTGTCTCCATATAAGGGAGTGACGCTGTTCGCGTCATGGGGGAGGTATGAATACGCGTGGCGCTGGCTCCAACCGCCGATCAGATTACCGTGCAACATGTGCTTGCGAAGTTCGAGGCCGAATTTGCCCCAGTAGCGCGAGCGGTCGAGGATGGCGAGTTCGCGCTTTGGGTTGGCTCAGGGATTTCGAGGCAGGCGCCTAATCTCGGTAACCTCATCGAGCGAGCGTTCGACTATCTTCGCCAGAGAGCAGTCGATCCGGAAACGGCGGCCACCTATATGCCGGCACTTGAGGAGGCACTTGTACTTGCCGAAATCGAGCCGGCAAGTGTTCAAGCCCAATTCGGGCAAGCTCTTGCAGCCTGGCCACAGCATGGTGATATTATCAATCGGCTATGGACCAATTATTCGCGTGTCCTCGACATTCGCATCGCCGGACAGGACGCGGACTTCGTCCTGTGGGAAGCGATAGACGTCCGGCGTGCATTCGAGCATCCAGCGCCTCCTGCTGCGGAGCATTTGTGCATTGCCGTGCTGATCCTTGAAGGCGCCGTCCAGGCAGTTGCGTCAGCCAATTGGGACGGCTTCATCGAAGCGGCGATCGAGCGCGTCAGCAACGGCGTTCCAGGCGTCCTCCAGGTCGTTGTCGATCCCGACCAACTTCGTGGGCCTGCAGGCCGAGCGCGGCTACTGAAGTTCCACGGATGTATCGTGCATGCGACCCGCGAACCGTTGACCTTCAGACGATATCTTACTGGGAGCCGCACCCAGATTATGGACTGGCCAGAAACTGCCGCATTCGCGGCGATGCGCAACGAGGTTGTTGGCCTTGCGACGACCCACAAAACGTTGGTACTCGGACTTTCGATTCAGGACAACAATCTACAGACGATCTTTGCGCGAGCGAAGGAAGTTCATGCTTGGCCTTGGCCATGCGCGCCGCATGCCCCAGCGCATATCTTCTGCGAGAATACGATCCAGCAGGGCCAGCGGGATGTGCTGCGTCTTTCATACGGCGACGGATACAATCACGATCCTGCGGCCGTCCATGAGGCCACGCTGCTACGCGCCTGGGGCGAGAAGGTTTTAATCGCCTTGGTCCTGAAGCTAATAGGAGACAAGCTCACACGATTGATGGAGCTTAGCCTCAATGCGATGGGAAAAGGTCCGATTGCGGTTGTACTCGGTCCTCTGATCAAATCGCTCCGGGACGACATCGCTGGCCTCGCTGTACCCGTGCCTGGGAGCAAGGACCGGACCGCGTTTACGAATCTGGCCATCTCCCTGTGGTCGCGGATGCTCTCGCTGTTCCGTAGCGGGACGCTTCCGGTAAATCCTGAAGCTTATGAGGCCTTGACCAGTTCAACGCTGAACTTGATTGCCGCCGACCAGAATGCCCAGGCCATGGGGTTGGGGCGGCTTGGGGTCGCGCTTGCGCTCCTACAATACGGACGCGCAGCGGGACATTGGCAACTCAGTCAGCCCACATCCAGCGACCTGATCTCGGGGGCAATGACCGCCAAGGCATCCCGCCCCGGAGCGGTCAATCGCCCGCTGTTTCTCGTCAAGTCGGCGACGGACGCCATTGCTCTGCAAAGCGATGGCGCTTTTGCAAACGACAATGCGATCATCGTCCACGCCGATGATACCTGGCATCGCATGACAGGCGGTAGCGCAAGTGCGCGTCGTGTGCGCGCAGCTCCTGGACGGACCGGGCGAGTCGGCGAGATACATGTTAGCCTTGGCGACCTACTTTCGCGTTGTGGTGATGCGGTGATGCTGCAACAAGAATTTGTTTCGGAGATGATTCTGTGACTGGCTCGCCCCTTGTGCAGGCAGTTCAAGGCCGGCTTCGCAGCGCCGGCTACAGCGATCTGTCGACCCCCTTTAAAGTTGCCGGGGTCGAGTTTGCATTCACTGGGGCGATGCGCGGGCGCGATGGTCGAGCCCTCGATCTTGTCCTGCTCGTAGACACCACAACTGGGGATTTCGGCGACCGTGATGGTGGACGCGTTCGCCAGCGGATCGAGGCATTGAGTCGAGCGCTCGACGTCACCGGATCACGCTATGTCGTCACCGCCATCCTCGCGGGTGCCGTGCTGGCCAGTGGGGTCGAGGCGCTGTCAGAAACTTGCCGTGTCCTACAGGTTGAAGGCATTGCTTTGAATGCCGAGGGCAAGCCTGCTGATCCCGTTGCTGAGCGTCAGCTTGATGATCGAATCCGTATATTGCTGCCGTTGACGCTTCCCTTGTCGATGCCGGACAACCAAGTTGGCGGCGGCGCGGCCATGGATCAACTCGTTCAAGCGCTGCCCGCCGGTACGAGCAAAGTGGTTGTCGACGCCGTGATAAACGCCTCAACAGCTGGAGAGCAGGCCGTCGCCGATGCAGTGGCGCTCGTAATCGGCGGTGCGTTCGAATCTCACCCGGTGGAGGATCAAGAATGAGTGACCTCATCCTCAAGAGCCTCGACGTCACAAATTTCCGCAGCATCCGCGGCCATATCCATGCGCCACTCGACGCCAAAGTCGTGCTTCTCCACGGAGAGAACGGCGCGGGGAAGACGAGTTTGCTATCAGCAATTGAGCTCGCACTAACCGGAGGCGTGCAGTCGCTTGCCCGCGCGGATCCAGGGTACGAGAAGCAACTGCTTTTCCGGTCCGCGAGCGAGGGCAGCATCGTGCTTCGGGCTCTCGAAGAAAAATCTGAGCGGATATTCAAGGCGAACCTGAGCGCGAATGGTGTCGAATCAGTCGACGTGTTGGATGAGAAAGTAGCAGCCTTCTTCAGGGAGCGAGCGTTTTTGCCCCAGTCGCTGCTCGGTCAACTGCTCCAGATCTATCAAGATGCCGGGAACGATGCGTCGTCACCGTTGGCGCAGTTTGTTGGCAAGCTTCTGGGGCTCGACAGGTTGGATGCGCTAGAGGCTGGATTGAAGCCGCTAGTTGACGTTCGCAATGTCCGCAAAATCGTCGACGGCTGGCAGGCAACTGAGAACGAGAAGACGCGGATTGATCGTCTCCTTGCTGATGAGCGGCAGAGACGCGACTCTTTGAATGAGCAAATACAGAGCGCGCTCCACGAGCTCACCAACCTCTGCTCCTCGCTCGAGTTTTCCGTTAAAGTCGGCGAGGACACACTTGACGAAGTCGCCGAGGCGCTTGCAAAAACCAGTGACTTGGAGGCCTTTGCGCGCCTGACTGATCAGCAGCGAAGGCTTGCGTCGATCAACCGTGAGATCGATGAAGCGCAAAGCGCGACCGGTTTTGAGGATTTACCTTCTCCTACCAATGCAGAAGACGCCAGCAAGGAGTTCGCGCGCTGGGATGCAGAATACGGTCCCCGCGTTACCGGCCTTCGCGGTACTGTTGAAAGCATGCTTCCCAACATCTCAATGCCCAGCGATCTGTCACAGTTCGCCGACGAGGCGGTGAAGCGTCTCCGTACCGAGCAAAATCAGTTGACGGAGCACGTGTCGCAGGCCCGGGCCGAGATTGCGCGGTATGCCACGGCTCAGGATGAGCGCGACGTCGCGCTTCGTCAGCGCGACACGATTGACGAGGAGCTGGCCCGTTTGTCTAGCAGCGCGGGCAGTCTCGGTTCTGTGCTGGCAGAGCTGACATCGTTTCTCGTCGATGACATCTGTCCGGTTTGCGACCGGAATTTCAGCGAGGTCAGCAAGGGCTCGCTCGCAGAACATGTCCATAGCAAAGTGCGGGCTCTATCAGCATCGGCGGAGCGGCTGCTGACTTTGGGCCGCACCCGCGGCGAGGTTCAGGTCACGATCGAACGTCTTGAACGGGAGATTGAATCGATCGCTGCACGCCGGCTGGAGGACAATGTCCTTGCCGAGTTAGATCGGCGACGAGCCTCGATCCAGGCGCTAATCGTAGACATTGAGGACATGATCGAAACGCTACAGGCAGGGGCACGATTGCGCGCTGCTGACATCGCCGCAAGGCGCGCGGTCAGCGAATCCCAGTCACGCCACGTCTCCCTGGCCGCCGCGCGCGAAACATTGAGCGCATTTGCACTCTCCATCGGAACAACTGCTCTTGACGAAGGTGAGTCCTTCCAGGCTGGAGCGTCTAGGCTGGAAGAGCTGCTAAGCACCCACGTCGCCCGGTTGGAACGCCGCCTCTCGATGAGGCGCAGCGGAGCGGCTCACCTAGATAACATCCGCTCTGCGATGACTCGCCGCCAAGAAATCGACACCCAGATCTCCAGCGACTCCGCATCTTGGAAGAGTGCCGATCAGGCTCTTGAGCAAGCGCAGGGATTGCGCGATCAAGGCCCAGCGATCCGCAGCGCTGTCGACAAGATCCGGTCAGCCATCATTCGCCGGGAGTTCAATGACCGGCTCAATCGCTTGTGGCGGGATCTGTTCGTTCGGCTGGCGCCTAGCGAGCCGTTCGTGCCAGCTTTTCGCATTCCGCAATCGTCCACCCAGAGACTTCAACCGAAGCTCATCACCGAGCACCGTGATGGTGGCGAGGCCGGCGGAACGCCAGGCGCCATGTTGAGCGCTGGCAATCTGAACACGGCTGCGCTGACTTTGTTCATTGCACTGCATCTTTCCGTGCCGAAGGAACTGCCTTGGTTGGTTCTTGATGATCCGGTGCAGTCTATGGACGACGTCCATATTGCCCATTTCGCCGCGCTGTTGAGAACCTTGTCCAAGGAACACGGCCGCCAAGTTGTGATAGCTGTTCACGATCGCCAGTTGTTCGACTATCTAAAGCTGGAGCTCAGTCCAGCATTTCCCGATGACAGCCTTCTAACGCTTGAGCTATCGCGTGGACCGCGCAGAGACAGCGTATGCCTGTCGACGCGACTTTCGTTCAAAGAGGAGACAGCGCTCTTTGTAGCTGCGTAATAGCGCAGCGAACCGAAAGGCGTAGCAACCGATAGCCTGCTCGCAACGTAAACTCTGCACCATGAGCATCCTGCAAAAATCTCTCGATGAGGTTGTAGTTTCCGACCTGGAGCAGATCTGTGCTCATCAGGTTCGCGAGACCTACGACCTTGAGTTCAAGAAAGATCTGCCATTCTTGCGCGTGAAAGGGCAGACAGAAGAGGCTGACCGCTGGGTTACGCGGGGCGACCGGGTGGGGGACTACGCCCGAGACAAGATACTTGCGGAGCTCATCGCCTTTGCCAACGCCGAACGCGGCACATTGATTCTCGGTATTGACGAGACCGATGATGAACCCAGGCGAGCACGAGCAATATCTCCCGTGCCCCGGTGTGAGGATCTTGCAAAACGGCTCGCTGACTCGTGTGAAGACGTCATTGAGCCCCGCCTGCCACTGGTTGCCGCGCGAGCATTGCCTTTGGATGGCGATGCTGGCGTCGTGATTCTGCGCGTTGGGCGTTCGTCCATCGGGCCACACAGGCTTGCTTCTGATGGCCAGTTCTATACGCGAAGAGGTGAACGGAGCGTAAGAATGACAGTACGCGAAGTCAGAGACCTAGTCCTCGAAATAAATAGGCGCGGCAATGCCATCGAAGAACTCTTTAGTGCACGACGAGCTGTCACTCGCAATGATCTTCAGTTCGCTTGGCGGACGGCGACGAGTAAAGGCATTTCGCGCTGCTTCGACATTAGGCCAGTCATTAATCCGGCCAAGATCAAACTTCTCCCATCGAATCTAAACCGCTCAGACACGCCGTGAGCGTTTGAGACCAGTACGACACCCACGCAATCTGCCCTGCATTAAATCAACGTCCAAGCCAGCTGGCCATCGGTAATGGCCGAGCCCGAAGTTCCACCAGATCAGCAATGAAGGCGTTTGCAGTAGGGATGAGGTCAGCGCTCGTCTGGTGGCGGACGCCAGTTGCGTTGCCGCCAAGCTGTAGCGAGGCACCAAGCGCCAAGGCCCAGCCAGACCAACGCCTGCAGGAACGGGTCCGGATGGAAGTCGAGCGGATCGGCGGCAAACAGCACGAATGCCATTGCGAAGCACGAGAGGCCGATACCCATGATCATGGGTATCAGCCCGACTGAACGCTCTTCAGTGTCTCTTTGTATTTCACCCGTGCGATGTAGACATCATGCATGAAGTCTTCGAAAGCGTGTTGCGGTATTTGCACAGTCCAAACCTCCCGTTTAAAAGATCGCCCAAATTAGCAAGGTTGAACATAACCATGGCCGATTATCGCACTATCTCCCAGGAATACGCAAAGGAAGGTATCAAGGCCGCGCTGTTGGTCAACGGGGCAGCAGCTGCGTCCTTGTTGACGCAGGCGGCCAAGCTCATCGAGCAAGGGCTAGCGGACCAGGCGGGCCGAGCGATGATCGCCTGGGCGGCCGGTGTTTTCTTCGCATCGGCAACATGGTTGGTTGCATTCATGTCCACGCGCTACGTCGACAAAAGCGAACGGGAGAACAGCCATTCGCATCTAATCGTCTCGAACAAGCTGATGTATGCCGGCTTTGTCACGGTCACACTATCGTTGTTGTGCTTCATTATTGGATGCGGGCTGCTAGCAGCCGGCTTTCTCCACGTGGGCGCCGTAAAAGCCATCCCATGACTGAAGGTCGCGGCCATTCTCCTTGCGGAGCGAAGACCGGCCGCAAAGGGGTGCAAGGTGCCAACCGGCAGTCTTGTTTCGGTGAACTTCCCGTGAAACATTCCGGGCGCAAGGAGCTTAAATAATGGTCGCCACGCCGGTCGAGAGCATTTGGACCTCAAAGGACATCGTCACCGCGATCGTCGCGACCGGCCTGGTGACGGCGGCCGCCTCCTGGTGTGTGGATCTGTTCAAGACTTGGTGGAGCAAAAGGAACGCCGCACGCTATGGCGCGATGCGCTGCGCCACAGAACTGGAGCGGTACGCGGTCGACTGCTGGCATGTCTTCATTATGGGGCATGGCGAGTTTCAGATGCACCAAGATATCACCAACGGTTCCCTGCCGCCGGCTCCAGACTTCCCGAATGACGTGGATTGGAAGGCCTTGGCGCCCCAACTCGCCAACGATGTGCTGTCCTTCTCCAACATCACCAAGATCTCCGAATCTCTCGCCAACTATGCGCATGTGTGGGAGCGAAACCCGTTCGATTACCATGCGACTGCGAAAGAGCGTGGGCTAGAAGCGCTGAAACTCGCCGGCCGGCTACGCAGCGCGTACGACCTTCGATCGCCGAGCGGCCTTGATCGGGCATGGAAGGAGCTTCAAGAATGACAATGGAGCAAAGATGATGGCAGCAACGCTCAACATCCTTGGCCTGGCCTTTTCCCTCATCGGCGTTGTTGTCCTTTTCCGCTACGGGATGCCCTACAAAGTCCGAACTGGAGGCGTCACCCATCTCATCACTCACGAGATCGATGAGGCTGAAGTAGAGTTAGAAGGGCGCTACCAAAAGTACGGACGAGGTGGGTTGATCCTCATCGTCCTGGGCACGGCGTTTCAAGTCGCCGCCAACATCGTTTGATGCTTCCGAGCGCGCCATGCTTCCGATCTGGATCCAATATCTTCAGGCTCTGCTCACGCCGACGATCGCTTTGACCGTTGGCTTCATCGCTTATCGGCAGTGGCGAACCGCTCACAGTAAACTGGTGCTCGAACTCTTTGAGCGTCGGCTGGCAGTTTATGAGCTAGCACGGAAGGCCGTTTCGTTCGTCAACACACACGGGCGCACCAGCCGCGAGGCCGAGATTGATTTGCTCACCGCCATGAACTCTGCGGAGTTTCTGTTCGGCAAGGACGTGCGCGACTACCTCGACAAAATGTGGGAGCGGTTCATCAAATTCGGCGCTGCCTCAGCGATGATGCAGGAGACCGAGGGTGAGGAGCGCAAGGCGCATATCGATGACCATTTGCGGCTAGTGCAGGAAATCACCCAGTTCTATTATGAAGGCTCCGATGTTTTCGCACCATACATGCGCATGGAACATCGGCTGCGGCCGCCTCTTAAGAAACTACGACGGCGTCCACATCCACCAGCGAGCCACGCGTAGATATTCCCAGAAAGAGGAATTGAAGTCGCATTTTCTGATGTTGCGCAGAACTAAGTGGCTCACCTTTGCCATCAACGGCAATGATGGATTTCTTACCCCTATCGGCTCGGCTGTGGTAAGCGGTCCTTGTTCCGCTTGTCCGCGACATAGCTCTGCCCACTCTCCATTTTCATTATGTCGAAGAGGCCAGTCGCCGCGAAGAGTGCAGGGAAGTTCTTCACTCCATAGTTTCGTGGGTCGATTGGCGCCTGCCGTTTCGCTGCGCTTCCTGCCGATGACATAGCTGCCCATCCATCGTCTTGGGCCGTGGCTTCCACAGCGCCGCGCAGGATCGTCACGAGGGTCGTATCTTGCGATAGAGGCCTGCCGGTTCGCTTGTCGGCGGGCTTTTCAGCCGGTGTTTTAGATCTGGCCGCTGACCTCGCTTTGGTCTTTGGTCCCTCGTCGGGGGCTACAGGAGTCGTCGGTTGCTCAGCATCGTCCAGGCTATCGAGATAGAGGAAAGTCGTGCAGGCATTCACAAACGGTGTGGGCGTTTTGCGTTCCCCAAATCCGTAGACATCGTGTCCATTGGCTTTCAACTGCATCTAGTGGCGTGAAATCGGCATCGCTGGAAGCCCAACAGAAGGCGTCAAGCTTCTCCGTGTAGAGAAGTTCCATTGCATCGATCACAAGCGCAATATCGGTGGCGTTTTTGCCGGCTGAATAGCTGAACTGTTGAATGGGCCGAATTGCAAAATTGTGCAGCTTGTCTTTCCAGTTCCTGAGATGGGCGTTTGCCCAATCGCCATAGGCGCGGCGGATATTAGCTGTGCCATATTTTGAAAGTTCTGCCAGTATCGCTGCAATCTTGCCGTGGGACACATTGTCCGCATCGATGAGCAAGGCGATTCGCCGATCAGATGTGGTTCGCGACCTGTCCTCATTTTCCATTCGATTGTTCGCCCTCCCTGCGCATCTTCATTGATAGCATCTATGTGCGATGTGCGCACGACGGTTCAAGCAGCACCCTCGGGTGCGCCGTGAGGGGCAGTTGGCCTATCGACACCATGGGGTCATGCCACCTAATTTCGATCGATCTTCGGCGACATTGCGGGCTATGCAGAGCGTCGCCGATAGCAGAAGAGTGCTTCATCGAGGGACTCGCGATGTAGCGGTCTATCGACTCGAACCCGAATTGGCTGACGTCTCGTACGCGCAGCTTCATGCGTGCTATAGGCCCGCTCGATATTCCCAAGGACGACGCGATGTACAACCTTCTGGTATCCGGCTGGGAAGAGGAATGGCAAGGGGCGCCCTGCACCTTCGACCTATCGCGTTGCGTCAGCCAGCACGAATACACCGATCAGAAGATTGCCGAGAGGTTCGGTAAACTCGACGGGACCGCGCTGACCGAACTGACGCGGCTGCCCACCATCTTCGCCTACGAAGATGCCTGTCAGCTCGATCCAAAGTTCGGGCTAATCCGCGAGGTGACTGTGCGGCGCGGCCAAGTGCGGATCGAATACGAGTTCATCCCGGTCCAGCCCTTCCTGACGGCGGCCGACTTCGACGTCCTCGCCTTCGAGCTCGATATCGGAAAATGGGAGATGAATCGCACGCATTGGGCGATCAAGGATGTCAACCTGCCGAAAGAGCTGCACGCTGCGCGGGGCATCGTCCTGCCCTCGTGGACGCGGCAGGCTAGCCGCGCCGTCGACATCACCCAGCATCATTTCGATGTTGGCCTCTCGTTTCCAGGCGAAGCCCGCGGGCTGGTTGAGCAGGTGGCCCGCGAGCTTGAGGCGCGTCTCGGCCCGAACGCCTATTTCTACGACAACAACTACGTCTCCCAGCTTGCCCGGCCGTCGCTCGACACCCTGTTGCAGGACATCTATCGCAACCGCTCCAAGCTCATCGTCGTGTTCATCGGCGCCGACTATCAGCGCAAGGATTGGTGCGGCGTTGAGTTCCGCGCGATCCGCGAAATCATCATGGCTCGGGACGAACAGCGCATCATGTACGTGCGCGTCGACGACGGTTCCGTCGATGGCGTGCTCCGCACCGACGGCTACGTCGACGCGCGACGTTTCAAACCCGCCGACATCGCCCAGTTCATCACCGAGCGCCTCGCACTCATTCCCTAATCGTCGATGAGCCAGCCCGGCGTCACGGCAACCGCCCGGCGGTCGACCATGACGTAGCGACGCTTCGGCGCGCCGGGATCGGTGAGGCGTGGCGTCACCGAGACAATGGCGACCTTCCAGTCGGGCATGCCCGGCTGGGGCGCGGCCATGACACCGGACAAGACCGTCAGTCCATGGCGCTCCAGTTCGGACACCGCGCTTAGAATGTCGTTGTAGAGCTGGCGCCGCCCACGCCCCGACGACAATGGCTCCTCGCCGAGGTCGGAGAGGATGAACGAGGCGAGGTCGAGCCATTCGCCAAGACTAGCGATGTCGTCGTGATAGGTGTCGGACACGCCGGGACGGTGGATGAGGTAGGCGTCGCACTTAGCGGCATCGCGGATGGCCTTGTGCGTCTTCATCGGCGACACTTCCACCGGTTCGAGATGGCCATACCTCTCGACGAGGCGTTCCGCCGCCTTGTCCGGGCCGATAGGGAGGCGCGGCGTGGTGAACGCGCCCGGCTCGTGGCCGAGCGCCTGGGCGATGCGGTCGAGCGCTTCTACGCTGACCTTCTCCGCGCGTTCGACGCGCTCGACCGTCGACAGCGAGACACGCGCGAAGTCGGCAAGCGTGGCGGCCTTCCACTGCTTGAGATGGCGGCCCCAGCGTACCACCATGGCGACGAGCTCGATAGCCGGCGGCGTGGGCACATCCACCGGCTTGTTGGGCAGTTCCTTGATCTTAGCGAGAAGTTCCGAGGCATTCATGAACGAAGTCTCCTTTCGTGCCCACGAACATGCCTCAACTCCGCCGAGCAAAAGAGGTCGAAACGCCCTTCACCACGCATCAGCTTCCGACCCATCCCCGCCGACCGCGCACACCTGTTCGGTTCAATCCCGCCGTTCAGTGACGCGCTTGTCAGCGCGTTGCCTCAGTTTGGCCGAGCCTGCGCGCGCCGTCAGCGAGTCGATGATTCTGTCGAGGCGGCGGAGCAAATCGTCGTAGGTGACGATGTCCATCATATTCGCATACTTCCGCTTGATGACCTCTAGGTCGAACGATTGGTTCTCGGTGAGCGCGCCTGTGCCATCCGTTCGGCGATCGCGGCCGAGCAGAAGCAGCGCCTTGGGATTGGTCACCCGAATCTGGAGGTCGGCGGGGAGCGCTGACCCGTATCGCTTCGACAATTCGCGCTCCCCCTCAACGCCCCATTTGGATAGGTGGAACAGGTACTTCTCGGCCTGCATGATGGTGCCTGACAGCTCCTTCGCTGGAACGCTGTTGCCGCGATAGAGGCCTCTGCTCAGGAGAATGTCGTCAAAAGGCTTCTTGATCTCGATGACGTCGATATTGCCGTTGGTGTCGACCACGCACAAGTCGACGTATCGGTTCTTTCGCTTGCCCGGGGTCGAATAGAAGTCGGTGATCCGGATATTCTCCAACACCGCCACATACTTCGGGAACAGCAGCAGGATGACGCCGACAACCATCTTCTGCCACTCCTTCTCGGAGTAGCTAGCCGCCCTGGTGAGCCAGGAGAATAGCGTCGCGCGCAGATAGACGAACTTGTCGATCTCGGCGCGAAGCAGCTCATCCCGTCGCAAGGCGCGGCCGCGCGTACCGGCGTTCCGGCGATTCAGGTAGCTTTCGTAGTGATCGCGCGCGCTGGTCGTGCCGTCGAAGAATTCGCCGAGGATGGTTTCCACGCGCGCCGCGGCATAGCGGTCGACCTCGGTGCTGTTCGGGAACCTCTCGAGCAGTTCGCCGAAGGCCTCGACAGCGATGCTGTCGGCCCGGTCGCCGCCAACGACGATTTCGCTGCCGGGCCTCAGCTTTGCAATGCGCCGAAAGATGCTGATGTTGCGCTCGGCGACAAACACTTTCCGGTCCAGCGCGATCCCCTTCGCGACGATCAGCACATCCCTGTCGATCCCAAGGATCCGCCCGGGAATGCGGTGATATCTGTGTTTCGTAGTCGCGAATCGAAACCGATAGAGCGGGCGCTCGTCTTCGTCCGCCTCATCGTCATGCGTCACGCCGTGCGCCATCCCCGCCACGAGGTCGGATGTGCGCAAGAAGAACACTCGGCCCAGCATCACCTTGCCCGCTGCCTCGAGTTCCCGTGTCACCCAGACTCGCCCGATTCTTCCTCTGCAGGTCAGTCTATCGCGCCGTCATTTCCGTCTGGAACGAAGACACCACAATGCTACCTACCAGCGGTACCGACATTCAGATACAGGGATGGCATGACCGACGTCACCCACTGGCTTCGCGCCAAAGCGCACGGCTTCAATCACCTCTCGAACGAGGAGGTGGACGCCATCTCCGACTTTTCGCTGCTCTGGGCTTTGTTCGAGTCGCGCCTTCTCAACAGCGAAGGAAGTGCCCGAGCCATCTGCGATCTGGTCGATGGCTGGCAAAAGGACAGCACGCTCGACGCGACATCACTGGACCCGGAGCTCGCCTACTTCCGACAGCGCTACTTCGACAGTGGCGCCTTCACCGATCACTTCGGCCATTTGCATGTGCGCAGGAACGATCAGGAGCCGCTGGTCCTGGCTGTGGTCGACGGCAGCGACAACGACCCACGCAACCGCGTCGCCGCGGTGCTGATCATCATCTTCCGTTACCGCAACAACCTCTTCCATGGCGTGAAGTGGCAGTACCAACTCGCCGGCCAGGTCGGTAACTTCGCCACAGCGAACGCTGCCCTGATGAAGACGCTCGACAGGCACGGTGCGCTGCTTGAGGGCTGAGATCGCCAGCATCGCCTGAGAGGTGCGAACTTCGATGAGACTGTGCTCGAACTCCCTCGAGGCAGAGAACTTGCAGGAGCATGCCCGCGCGCGTTATCGCGAGGCGCCGACTAGCTGCCGGCCACAGCCGCGCACCGACCGTAGATATCAGCGATTGCGCGCCCTTCCAAACGCAAAAACCGCCCCGGTTAGACCGGGACGGTAATCTTGATTTATGACAAAATTGGTTGCGGGGACGGGATTTTGAACCTGTCGGGCCTGCTTGCGAAGTCCGGTCAACGGATGAACTCGGTTCTAGAGATGTATTGGCGGTAACGCTCTACTCGTCCTCAGAATGGAACTTCGATCACGTTTGCACCATTGCGGATCGAGACACCCATTGTTGTGCACGCGCAATTCGAGCGGAGGTCGCAATGAAGAGAGGATGAAAACTTACGAGAACCCGCAGTCGGCGTCTGATTTGTGGAACGGTGTGGTGACGGCTTTGAGGCCGGGAGCAGACGGGTGGCTATTGAGCCGCCGCATATCGACGAGCAGCCATCCCCGGCGACAAACAACCGACACCTCATCAACATATCGAGACTGCCGCGATCGAGCCGAGAGCGTCACTCATGTGTCCGAGCTTGCACGGTACCGTGTTGCCAGGCAGCGCATCTCAAGACCCGGCCGCACTCATCGCCTCGGCACCAACAGGAGCGGCCCGAGCCTGTGCTTTGTCGATGATAATCCGGTTTTCGTGTGGGCTCACCACCCGGTTTGGTCGCTTATCGGTTCGCCTCGTAACGCGTCATCGTCATTGAGGATGCGTCTATCATGCTCATGAATTTGGCCGCAGCCGGTGCCTTGGCGAAGCTGTCCATCGAAGCCTGCGCGGCATCGACCGACTTCCAATGCACGACGACGAGCCACTTGCGCCCGCTGACGGCCGTCTCAAGCGAAACGAAGCCGGGTTGCTGACATGCTGATCCTCGATGGCCTTGTCGACTGGGGCGAAGGCCTCGACCGAGACGCCGTCTTTCAAATTCATCGTCACGATTTCTACGACACCCTTGTCTTGGGCCATCACTGCACCTGTCATGGAGGAAAAGAGGATGAGACTGGCTAAAAGGATAGATTTCATGGCATCCGTCCTCAGAACTTGCCGTTGCCATGCGCCATCTCGGTCGGGATAGCGGCAATCGTATCCCAATGTTCGACGATCTTGCCGCCCTCGACGCGGAAGAGGTCAAAGAAGGCTGTCGGTGTGTCACCCGGCTTGCCTTCCGACGCGGTGAAGACAAAATTGCCCTCCGCCACGATCAGGTGCCGCTTGGTGTAGGCCAAAGCCTGCCCGGCTTCCGCTATCGCCTTGAGTGCGGCACCGAGACCGTCAAGCCCATTGCCCCACCATCGAATTGTGCTGGGTGTAGGTCGTGGTCGAGATATAGTCGGTGATCTTCTGTGGCGCGGCGCCAAGCAGGACGTCATTGACGAAGGCTTCAACCAGCGCACGGTTCTCGGCGGTCCTTTCGATATCCTGGATTTCGGTCGCGCCGTCCGTCATCGAATTGCCATTGGCTGTCTTCGATGCAGGGACCGCGGCCTGCAAATTGTCCCACTGCTCGGCGACTTTGTTGTCCTCGACCGGAACACGTCGAACGCCACCATGGTCTGGCCGCCAAAGGCCTGCGCATTGTCATAGGTCGAATGCACGGCCACCAGGTCCCCTTCCGACAGGACACGATGGGTCTTCACGGTCAGTCCGGCGTCCTTGAGCACAGGCAGGAAGCTGAGAATTGGAGCCGCCCCTGTCGGCACACCGGGATTGTGCTGGATGTAATCTTCCTTCAACAGCTGGCTTGCCGCCGCCGGATCAAACTTGGTGAAGAGCGCGGTTCAGCGCTCAGTACGGTTTCCTTCGGGGTCATTATCAATCCTTTCAGTTGGGCTGGGTTGGGTTCAAAAGGGTGAGGGTTTGGGCTGCGGAGATGGTGAATATCGTGCCCCACGGGTCCTCGATCACACCTACAGGCAGGGTATGCGGCTGCACGAGGAGTTCGATCTCGGCGAGTCCTGCCGAGCCTGGACTGCGCTGTTTGGCGCCACGGGAGTGCCAGACATTGCCGGCAAGGTGGTGGTGGTAGCCGCCCGAACCGTACCAACCCGCCGATGGCAAGCGGGCCGTTCGCGTCAAGCCGAGCGTCCCGGTCATGAAGGCATCCGCCGTCTCGACATCACCCACCCGCAGATGCACGTGGCCGATCACTGTTCCGTCCGGCGCACCCGCCCAATCCCCCGAAACTTTGGCGAGGTCGGAGAGATCCAGCGGCAACGTGGCCATCTCGATCTCGTCACCATGGCGGATCCAGTCGGACCGAGGCCGATCGACGTACACTTCGATCCCGTTCCCTTCCGGGTCATTGAGATAAAGCGCCTCACTGACAAGAGGGTCCGACGCGCCATCAAGCTGCACACCGGCTTGCCGAATGTGCCGTGTCCAAAGACTAAGATCGCGGCGCGAACGCAGTAGGAAGGCCGTGTGAAACAGCCCCGCTTCGGTGGGGCGGCGTTGTGCCGCCATGTCTTTGCGCAGTTCGACCAATGGCAGGCCGTTCACGCCCAGAAGCGCGGATTCGCCGTCACGACCAATCGGGGCTGGGCCGATGACGTCTTCATAAACGCCGCAACGACATCCAGTCGTTCACGGTCAGAGCAATCCGACCAATCGTGGCCTGTTCATGCACCTCAGCAATCCTCGCATGATCGCTCTTGTGACCCTCGGCCTTGGGATCGAGTGCGTCCGGGCAAACGGTCGTCAGCGCCGCCCTACCCGCCTTGACCGCGAGGTAGATCAGATAAAGGCCGCCAAAGATTTCAGCAAAATGAGAGCGTGGGCAAATTGAACAGCAGAGCCGAGATACCGGTATCTGCCATTAACCCAGAAGATCGAGCCGGTCGCGACGCCGGCAGACATGGCGAGGCCGGCCTGACGGCCCTGCCGCATTGCGACGCCCATGATCCTCATGGCGCTTGGGCCGGGACTGCCCGCAGCGACGATATGGGCGGCCCAGACCAGAAGGTGTTGCATGCTCAACTCGCCGGACCGACGAGCGCCTGCATCAGATCATCGATGATGTCCTGGACATCCTCAAGCCCGACCGACATGCGCAGTAGGCCACCTGGCGCCATCGACTCGGGTCCTTCGACCGACGCTCTGTGCTCGATCAGGGAGTGCGTGCCGCCGAGGCTGGTGGCGCGCACTACCAGTTTCAGGCGAGCGGCCGCACACATCGCGGCCGGCTCGCCGCCCTTCACGATAAAGGACAACATGCCGCCGAATGCGCTCATCTGCCGGGCGGCAAGCGCATGGCCGGGATCACCGGCAAGTCCCGGGTAAAGTACCTGCTCGACCTGGGGTGACTTCGACAGGGCTTCAGCAACCTGAAGCGCGGCGTCGCAGTGCGCGCGCATCCTCACCGGCAGCGTCTGCAGCCCGCGCAGTGCCAGCCAGCAGTCGAACGGCGCGGCAACGCTGCCCTTGTGCTTCTGGATCATCTGCAGGGGCCGCTCAAGGGGAGATGAAGCGGGCACCACAACGATGCCGGCCATCATGTCCGAGTGGCCGCCGATGTATTTGGTCGCGGAATGGACGACCGCGTCGGCGCCCAGATCGAGCGGGCGCTGCAGTGCCGGAGTTGCTGACGGTAGCCCGCACGACTGCTAAAGTCAATATAATGACCGAGATGTCATTCATACCGGATCGCGAGCAGGAGCTGGGGCAGGCGATTGCCACCAAGCTGCGCAACCTGCGCCGCGATCAGGACCTGACGCTTGATGGGGTTGCCAAGCTGACCGGCCTTTCAAAGGGAACGGTGGTGGCGCTCGAAAAGGGGAAGGCCAACCCCAGCATAGGCATCCTTTGCAGGCTGGCGGCCGCGTTCTCCCTGTCCGTAGGCGACTTGATCAACGATGCGCCGAGAGGAGAAGCCGACAAGCGTATTGAGCGTACTGTCACGAAAACACTTTGGACGAGCCCCGCTGGCAGTAGCGCTCAGTTGCAGGCCTCTACGTCGGGTCGCACCATGTTTGAACTCTGGTCGTGGGTCTTGGCACCCGGCGACGAATTCCATGCCGACGCCCACAGCCCCGACACGCGGGAGCTGGTGACAGTGACCGCCGGCGCTCTCACCATCGTCGTGGGGAGAGAGTCGACCGTCTTGGCGGAAGGCGAAAGCGCCCACCTCATCACCGACCAGCCGCATTCCTACATCGGCACGGCCGATGTCTGGACACGCTTCACGATGGCTGTCCTGGAGCGCGGCGGGCAGCGACTCGCTCGCAAGCGCGACTGGATTGTTGGATTGGGTGATGACTAGGCCTTCGCGAGGAGCCGTAGCTTGTGACCAACCCACGCTGTCGCGCGCCGCAGCGCACCCGCCTTCCCACTTTAATTAGCTTCGGCGCCAACGCGCACACTGCACCAACCCTGCGAAAAATCCCTTGATTGTCCGCCTAAGGCTTATTGTCCTCGGCTTGAGCGTTCTCTGCTTCTCGTGGAAGACGCTAAATGCGCTCGTGCGTTATTGCCGGCCAGCAAAGGCTGCGGGTCGGCGGTGAGGGTCTCGAGGGGCGGCGGCCGTTGCCCTACACCCAATGGTGCCATCGGCGCCTGGATAGTTTCCCCGGCGCCGACCCCGCGATCGTGGCCGTGGTGATGATTATCGTGCATACGCTGAGCTGTTGGGGACATGGTGATGGTAGTGCCGGAGGCACCGGAGACATGTGATATCTCGGCAGCGGGCAGAGCGGCTTCTCTTTCGCTGCACAGGGAAGCGTAGAGTTCCTTCACGCAAATGCGAGCGTCCTTCTTGTCTTTTTGAAAGGGCGGGACGATGTCGGCCTTTTGGTAGAACGGACTGCGCTCTTCGTACAGCTGGTCAACCTTCTGCTCGATCTCGGCGCCCTGCAGCAGCGGACGGCTGGTGTCTTTCTTGAGGCGCCTGCGGAGCTCCTTCAGCTCGGTGTCGAGCCAGATCGACCTCCCCTTATTTAGGATCAGGGCTTGATTAGTGTCGTTGCCAAAGCAGCCGCCGCCGGTTGCGATGACGATAGGCCCTCTCTCCAGCTGCTTGGCCAGCTCTTTGGTCTCCAGGTCCCTGAAGTGCGCCTCGCCGCGGCCAGGGTCGGCGAACATCTCCATCAGATTGCCGTGCTCGGCGACTATACGCTTATCGATGTCGACAAACTCCACCCCCAACTCCTTGGCAAGCTGGGCGCCGATGCTCGACTTGCCGCTCGCCGGCATCCCGACGAGCACGACCGGCCGCGTACCGAGAGCCGCGAGGATCTCGCCCGCTTGCGGGGAGCGAGCGACCGCAATCTGTTGTCTTGCGATTGTGGGCGACCTGGAGGTCCCTGCAGCCCTCGACCTGCTTTCTCCTGACGAGCCCCAGTGTAATATCTCCCAGGCGCCAGGGGGAATAGGGACCAACTCGCATTCGCTCTGCGCGCGCTGCGCGAGCTCTGCCCGGTAACTGGCCGGCGTATGGAACTCGACCTCGAAGCGATAGTTCTGCGCAGTTCTGAATGCCGTGTGAACGCCGCGTAACCTCGGCGTGTCCATCCTGATGAACCAGTTGGTGGTCTCGACCTCGCTGCAGTCCCGCTCCTCGAAGGCTAGTGCCGCCTTCTTGAATGCGCGCGTAAAAGCCTCGTCCGGGATCTCGAAGACATGGCGCACGGCATTGGTGACCAGCTGGGCCTCTGGCGCCGCGCTCACGCTCTGGCCGGTCAACTCGTCGGCTGTCCAGACCTGCCCGCGCGACCGTTGGTCAAGATGCGGCACCTTCACCTCGATGCCGTCGTGCCGCAAAAGCTCGGCAACAGCATGCACAGTTTCGGTAATCGCGCTTTCTTGCGCTTCGGCGGGGGCGGCTTCGAGCCTGGCGCGCTCCGGGGCCTGTTCGCTGCTCAGCGTTATCCTGCTGGCAGGGTCGTCGGCCGAGATTGCTAGGGCGCTCGGCAGGATGCGCTTTTCGACGGCGAGTCTGATCGAGGCCTCCATGACCGAGGCCGCCAGCGTGGGGTTGTCCTTCAGATCCGCCAGGCTGCCATCGACGTCGAACCGGCCCTGGTGGAGCTTTGCCGCCTGCGCCTTGACATAGGGGGCCGGCTTGAAGCCCGGCCTGCGCTCCAAGAGCCGCTGCAATTCGGTAGTTTTTTGCATGAACACCCGCGCACCGGTATCGGACTTGTAGGCGTCCGTGCCGACCTTGATGCCGACGCTCAACAGGTTGATGGCGCTTTTATGCAGATCGTCGGGGTTGTAGCCGTCGGGCCGCGGATCGATGCGCGGCTGGTAGTGGTTGAGCAGGAAGTCGACGCGCTTCCTGGCGTCAGCGGTTGCCGGAAAGGATTCGCTGAGTTTCGGGAAGAGCGCGGCCGCGTCGGCGCTGACGGCAGGCTTCGCGCCGGCTGAGGCCACGGATCGCGCTAACTGCTGCTTGACGTCCGACTCATGAGCCGGCTCGCTGAGCTGCCGGTTCCAGTCCTGGAGCTCGGCCACTAGCAAGGCGGCCAGTTCGCAGGCCACCGGATGCTTGGCGGCCTTGCTGTCTTCCCCAGCCCTGGTGATAAGATCATGGAGGGTATGGCCATCCGGCCGATCTTCCTGCAACAGTGCGCGGATGTCGGCCTTGAGCCCAGGATGAATGCCCTCGTAGGTGCCGAAGATGGCACGCTCGGCAAACCAGCGTTGCGCCTCCTGCGGCTGCGCCAGCACGTTGCGCTGCAGGCAGCTGTAGGTCTCCAGCACCAGCCCGGTGGCCGACAGGATCTGCTTGGACCGGCTGAACTGGTAGTCGCCTTTCTCAATGGCCGGCGTGTGCGACTTCGGGGGCTTCATCGAGGCGATGCCGAGCGCCTGCAGCTGCGCGTCGAACTGGCGCACATGCTCGTAAAGGCGAGGCCGGTTGCCGATGATGACGACGGCGTCGCCGTCAAAATCGCCGTCGAGCATTTTTTGTTCGACGCTCGGAACCGCAACCAAAGAGCCGGGCGCGAACACCTCCGTCGCCTGCAGGATGCCGACGCACTCCAGCGCGGTGTCGGCCTTGACCCGGTTCTTTTCCTCCAGCCAGCGCGAATGGCACTTTACGTCCTCCGCAGACATCACCACCCCGCGGTCAGCGAAGTCCGCCGGCCACATTTCGTCGGGCACAACGATCAAGATGCCTTTGGCAAAGAAGGTCGGATCGTCGGCGGCTAGCCCAGCCCCCGACCTGTGCGCGACGTTGAAGCTGTATTGGAAGGCCACGCACCGATCCAGGAACGCGGCGGTCCGATCGCCATCGCGCGCCGACCTGACCCGGTCGGGGGCGAACGGGCGCAGGTTGGGCTTGTCATAGGGGGAGCGTCCGACAAGCACGCCGGCGTCACGGGTCAAGGTCTTGCTCTTGCCCGTCGGCACATGCAGGCATTCGTCGCTCGACGGTACGGCGATAGCGCCCGAACCCTCGATGTGCCCGCCCGTGACGGTCCGGAACACCTCCTCGAGGGTGAGGCTTGGATGGGTTTCGAGCCAAGCCAGAGCCTTCTCGCGGGTCTCCTGTGCCACCTCGACGCTGCGCGGATAATGTTGCAGCGCCGAAGGCGGTAGCGCCGATTGGCTATTACCGGCATAGGCAGGCATCCGCTCGGGAGCGTCGTGGCGAGCCCGGGCAATGGCCGGCATGCGCTCGGCCAGTGAGGCCCTGATGAAGCCGCAGCCGTCATGCGGCCGCAAGGCGATCTCGCCGTCTCGCCCCTCGACCCGGAAGGGATGCCCTGCGCCTGCGGGGCGGTCGGGGAGAAGGGACAGCTTGAAGCACCCTTCCAGCGCATAATCATGCGGGCCAATGTCGGGGATGCCCGGCGGCGCGGCAAATCCGCGGCGCTGGGTATAGTAATAGGCTTCCTTGAACGGCGCCCAGGCCCGCGACAACTGCTCAAAGGCCGTACCCGGAGCCGTCTCGGCATAAGGGATCGCCAAAAGCTTGCCGCTTGGGGCCTCTTCGGGCGCAAAGGGCAGGTGAGAGGCAAGCTGGTTCAGGCTCTTTTGCGGCGGCTTCAGTTTGCTGCCGCCGAACAGGTCCATGCGGTAGGGCACGCCCTCCACGGGGAACGTGCGTGTCAGCATGGCGCCGGTCGGAGTTCCCTTTAGTTGCACCGCCACCACCGGCACCGCGCCCGAGGTCAAGCGGTGGAAAATGGAATACCGCAATTCGGCTTCGCTGGCCAGCGGCCGGCCTTGCATGTCGACCACCGGCAGCCGCATCAGTCCGGCATCGCCTTGCGGCGGTCTCGGCTCGTGGTCCATGGTATGAAGGACCCGATGGACATCGAAGCTGGCGGCCGCATGCTGGGCCTGGACCATCGATGCGTTCTGCGCCATGAAGGTGTCGAGCGCTTCGAGCGGCTCTTTCGCCTCGATCTCGGCGATCACGTTCCAGCTCATGTAGGAAAGGTCGGCGTAGATGAGGGCCCGGGAGCTGTCCAGGATCTGCCTGGTCTTGCCCTGCAGCTCTTCCTGCCTGGCCTGCAAGGCGAGTTCGTCGCCGTCGACATAGGGCCGCCGGTAGAGCGTCTCCAGCACCGCCCGGGTCTTGAGCACCTGATAGATCGAAAGCGCCGGGCAGCGGCTTGCATTGGGACCGCTGGTGCGCTCGGCCTGGCCTGCGTTGAGATGGGCATCGATCTTGTGTTCCACCACCGGCTGGATGGCGTTGAGCAGGTTCAGCGCCGGTCTGCGGTGCCAGCGCAACACCGGCTTCGGGCTGCGAGCTAGGGGCAGCAGGGAGGCGCAAAGATTGCCCATCGTCTCGAGGTTGTTGTCGAGCTCAAACCCGGGATTGGCACGTAACACCTCGAGCCTGTCCAGCCCCGGCTGTGCCAGTGCACCGAAATCGTCCGACAACTGCGCCTTGCCCAACGCCTTGAATATACTCGCTATGGCATGGACATCGGCCTGCTGCAGCCGATCCTCGGCATATTGGAGGTAGTGCGCCAGTTGATGCAGTCGGTCCTTCAGCAAGGCGGGTTCGGCGACCTCGCCGGCGGTCTCTCCCTCCTCGATGCCCCGCGACAGACCGTTGGCGATCCTGACAAGGGCAGGCGTGCTGAAAGCGCTGAAGCGACGGCCCTTGGAACCGAGCTCGCCGGCGATGGCAACGATCGCCTTGCGTGCTTTTTCTTGTTCCGGCCACTTGCCGAAACCGTTCACCAGATTGGCCAATTCTTGATCCGAGAATCCGTCGAGATTGCCGTCGCGGCCAACCACCACGCCGGCGATGGCAAGCGTCGCTTCACGCGTCTTCTGCTGGTCCGGCCATCTGCTGAAGCCGTTCACCAAATCAGCCAACTCTGAACACGAAAATCTGTCGAGATTCCCGTCGCGAGCAACCACCGCGCCGGCGATGGCAAGCGTCGCTTCGCGCGTCTTCTGCTGGTCCGGCCATCTGCTGAAGCCGTTCACAAAATCGGCCAACTCTGAATCCGAAAATCCGTCGAGATTGCCGTCGCGGGCAACCACCGCGCCGGCGATGGCAAGCGTTGCTTCGCGCGTCTTCCGCTGGTCCGACATTGCGTCGGAGATGCGGTGCGGGCCTCCTTCGTTATCAGATCGCCCTGCTGGTCCGGCCAACTCTCCGGTGATGCCCATATTCCCTCTCCGATCCAGCAAAACGCATCGCCTAAGCCTGTCAACAACAGGGCATCATTGGTTTGAGTGCGGTCACGCGAGCCTGCAGCGGCGTGCTTGAAAAGCCGCAGCATTCACGCAACGGCAACTGCCTCGACAACGCCGCAATGAAAAGCTTCTTCGCCTTCGATCGCTCCGACATCAGGCTGAAGCTCAACGGGCTGAATCCTGTACAAAACGCCCATAAATCGCTATGAACTCGCCCGACTTACGTGGCGAATCTGCGGTTTTTCGTTGCGGTACAGATCGAGCGATATCGGTCAGGCAGCGTTCGAAATCCAGTTCAAAAGAGCTGCCTTCGGTTTGGCGCCGACCGAGAAATCGGCCACCTCGCCGCCCTTGAAGATCGCCAGCGTCGGAATGGAGCGCACGCCCAATTGAGTGGCGAGTTCCGGGTTTTCATCGATGTTGAGCTTGGCGACCTTGATCTTGCCTTCCATCTCGACGGAGATTTCGTCGAGGCTCGGAGCAATCATCTTGCAGGGATCGCACCATTCGGCCCAGAAATCGACGACGACGGGTGCTGCGGATTCCAGAACTTCCGACTCGAAGTTATTGATATCGACTTTCACGGTAACCATGGCTGTTCCTTTGACCGAAGATGTTGAACCACATGTGACGGTGCGGTGATATTTCCCGCTATCACCGACAGCACTGGGAGCCGGCGAGAAAGTATCTGCTTCATTAGCGGCACAATACCCGCCGTTGCTTGTGCCATCGATCTCTTCTCCCTTCTGCCCCACTACAATGGCGTAGCAGATGCGGCGACTTGCTGAGTAATCGGGTTTGGCTCCGGCAGTCGCCCGGTCTGGCCATGGAGGATTCGCCTTAGTATGTGGTCTGAAAAGTATTCCGCTTTGTTCAATATCGAACGCCGATTGGAGCGTGTCCTTTAATGAAGATCCAAAATTCTGAAGCGTCAACTCGAAACGGGTTACACTCGTAATGTGGTAGATCGGACATGCTGGATCTGGCTCCTGATCATGGGATCTCCGAAGCCACGATCTACAATTGGAAGGCCAAATTCGGCGGCGTGGAAATTTCCGAGGCGAAGCGGCTGGGGCCCTGGAAGAGAGGCCGAAGAAGCTTCTGGCCCAGCAAGTGCTCGACGCGGCCGCGCTTCGCGAACTGGTTTCAAGAATGTATGACCCGCCCCGCCCGTGCAAGGGTCGTCTTGATCAGGACGGTGCAGTCTACACAAATGTATCCAGCCTCTTGCAAGTGGGCCGCTGTTGCGGCCAGGCCATGATGAGATCCGCGCGTGCCGTTCCTAGATAAATGGTCCGGGCTTAGTGGCTACCGATGCAAACGCCGTTGGCCCTACCCTGGACTGGTACACCTTGCCGCCAGACGATGCTGCTCGAGCCGCCGGCCGGCCGGTCGCGCGCATTTGTGGCCAACGTCTATCCTAAGGTCGATCCGGTCGGGTTTGCGACCGGGTTCATGGTTTCACCTAACGTTCTTCTGACCAAACTGGCACGTATTTCAGGATCCCGGCTGGGTAAGAGGAACCGGCGCCAACATTCTTCAAAGTCGCGCTTGGTTATAAAGCCGGGCATCGGCAGCCACCATGCCGCCGGATGTCCAAGCAGGCACAGGAATCAGAAGAAGTATGGATTTGAGCCCGAATCAAGTGATTTGGATTACGACCAGGACGATTTCTGGCTCTGCTTGGATGAGGATTTCCTCGGCGTGTTTCGGCGAAAATACGGGTGACGAGTTGAGCAGGCGGCTTGGCACCCCATTGATCCTCAGCAGGACGGACACTGCGGCTCATCAGACCGGGGCAGTTACGCGGTCGGTGAACTCGGAACCGAAGGTCTGTCGGTCTGCATATAGACGCGCCCGCTTACAACCTGACTCTCGAAACATACATGCAGCGGATGGTGGGGCACTTCTCAGCAGAAACCAAGAGCATCCTGGCCGGAGAGAGGCTTTTCGTAGAAGATCACGGCATATCCGTGCAACCTCCCTTTCCCGCGGCGAATATAGCCGGCCGTCTCATAAAGCCTTTGAGCCCCTACTTGGATCGTTGTCGTCTCGAGCACTATGCATTTGAATCCGAGAGCAACGGCTCGCGATTCCAACTCGCTAACAATCCTTCTTCCAAGCCCACGTCGTTGAAAGGCGGGATCGACCCGTATACGCTTGAGTTCTGCGATTTCATCGTCGACAGGTTGCAATCCGCCCATAGCAGCGAGCTGGGGACCAATATGCGCAACTACGAAGTCTCCGCCAGATTCGATATATGCTTCTCCGATGTTGCGTAAATCATCCTCCCACATCCCTTCCGGACCATACACACCAACAGCCTCAGATGCACTCCTATGCAGGTGCCATACATTATCGACATCCTCACGTTCAAACCTACGAAAGATCACGTCGTCTTGAAACATCGACCATCACCTATTGGACGCCTGCGAGGCTGGCATCGCGCTCACAAGACGTTTGTGCCTGTTAGCTTTGATCCGCCGCCGTTAGCAGCCGCTGTGAAAGCACAGCGTCCATGCTTTCCCACTCCTCAACTCCGGCGATGGGGCGACCGGGTTCAACCGTATATTTCAAAGCCGTCTTTCGGTGCATCCGGGTGAACCGGTCCAGCGCATAGACACAGGACGCGTACAGCTCTCGGATTTGAGTGCATTTCCCCTCTATCACGGGCGAGACGGTTGCTATTTTAGGAAAGGCCGCTTTCCCCTTAAGCCAGTCTGGCTGGGCCCCCGTGCTCCTCTTATCTGAAGACAACCAGCCAAAGACCGCACCAATACATCCTCGCGGGTAGTATTCCGACAGGCGATAAACATCCCTATAGAATTTCGGTTTTTGGCGGAAAATTTCTTCACCGATTAGTAGCACAGAAACCGCGACAACGCGCGCCGAGAATCGGCCACTTGGAGCCAGCCTATTCTTATAAGGGTTTTTTCCGTAGAACTCACGAAATTCGCCAAATAGATCGGGCGACATATGATTATGAAAGCGGGTCAGAATGTAATTCGCCGACTCCAGGCGCTCTAGGCACAGTGTAAGACACCGGCGCGCATCCGCCCCGACCTCGTCACGCAACTCAAGCAGGGTGTCCACTGCGAACTGCAAATCTCTCTCAATGAGTTGATGACCCAGGCAAAAATCTCGCTCCTCGACCCCAGCTGAGTCGAGGCAGTATACGCGCGGATCGCTCTCCACCGGATTGGTAAGGATCATATCTTCATAGGAAAGAACATTTATGCTAGGCTCCCGCTCGCAACTTAAGGCTGCAATGCGCTTCAGCGGCTCTCCCACCGTTAACTCCGCATCGTGATGGTTAAGTCCCGCAAATGCAGACATCTGATAAGCAATATTGAGGAGATATTGGATGTCTGTCTTGGCTACCCCAAACTCCGACTGTTTCAGATTCAGCAAGTGCGCCTCATAGTTCCCTGCCGCTAGCATGGCGTTGATGCTATGCCCAAGCGCCTTGACAGCTTCAGCCCGCTGTTCACTATTTTTGATCTCCGCGATACGGTGCGGGAGTTGGTCGGCGACAAAATCGCTAATAATCCCAAGCGGGCGTATTCGCAGGCGGCGATCGATGCGGTCCGCTAGGTGAGAAAATATCCCCCGCACCGCCCGCTGATCTGGCGAGGCCGCGGAATAACTTGGCACGTTCATTTCTTCAGGGCTCCTTTGATTTTTCCTGGGAAGTCAAGGCGCGACGGAGTTGCACTCGCGCTACATCGCTGTCAGCTTGAAAGTTTCATTTGAACTCTGGCGTAAGGACCGCGAGACCGCCGTGGTCGTGCGGGTCCTTTACGGTGTCCTTGCAACCGGCATGCCAACACAGGTTTTTCGCGGACCTTGCTTGAAAGACGGGTAAACATGGCAGGAAATGGCCCCACCGACGGGGATACTCGCGGCCTCAGCGTCGGTTTTCGAACAAGCGCGTTTTTGACCGCACTGGCTGAACTGTAAAACAGTCGTTGAATAAGTGGGAATGGACCGGCTCGGTGGAAACCGTCGCCGCGGGCAGCATGCCGGCCGCCTGGCCGGCGAAGTCCGCGCCCAGGCGGATGGCCTTGGCCACGTCGCCGCCGTCTCGGATACCGCCCGACGCGATCAACTTCACCGTTGGCAGCGCCGACGTGGTGCCGCCGGCGCCCGCGGCATCGATCAACGCCACGCCCGCCTCGACGCGGGCAGAGGCCACCGAGGCGGACAGGCCCGACCCCACTTCCTTGGCTACGATCGGCACATGGGTGAAGAAGAAGCGTAGCGCCGACACGATGCTGTTCATCGTCGGCACGGGAACATCGTCGTCCTGCTGCTCGATCTGGAACCGGCGCATGTCGTCGGTGGTCGCTGTAACCGGCGACCAGCCGAGGAAGGTCGCCAGGCGTCCGATGTCGCCGAGATGAGTTGCGCTGCGTCTCCTGGCTGAACCGGCGCAGCATCGTGTCGTGGATCAGCCGCTGACGAAGTGGACTGACAGGTAGCCTCAAGAACAGGATAGGGCATGGTCAGGCTCCTTGTTGAAGAAGCCGGTGATGCTCTGCCGCTGCCGAACCACCATCAATGAGAGCGCGACGTCGCTCGTGATCTCTACCTCACCCCAGCCCATCCCGCGTAGCGGGTTCGTTCTGCGGCCCCGAACGCGACGTCTGAGTAGTGGCTCACCAAACCGAAATGCCGCCCGCCGACTGGCCGCACGGATTTCGACCCTGCCGAAATGTCCCCAGTCACTCGGCGATACGGAATCCACCGATGAGCTGGCAGACCATGTCCGCGGCGCCGACCTTCTGGTGATCGAGGCCACCTTCCTGGAACGAGATGCGGCCATGGCGCGCGACTATGGTCATCTCACGACTGCGCAGGCTTTACCCGATGCGTACGCTGCATCGGATTAGCTATCGCCTCGCGGATCGATCGGAGCGGACCAATGCCGGTAACAGTCCTGCGCGACTGGATCTTCGACAGACGTCTTCGCGCGCCGTAGCCGTCGTCTATCCCCCTTTGTAGGGCACGGCCTTCCAAA
Source organism: Mesorhizobium sp. M2A.F.Ca.ET.046.03.2.1 (assembly GCF_003952425.1). Classification (NCBI taxonomy): domain Bacteria; kingdom Pseudomonadati; phylum Pseudomonadota; class Alphaproteobacteria; order Hyphomicrobiales; family Phyllobacteriaceae; genus Mesorhizobium; species Mesorhizobium sp. M2A.F.Ca.ET.046.03.2.1. Next base: position 1,463,737 of record NZ_CP034449.1, read on the forward strand.
ACAATCAGAGAACCTGCGTACTACGAACCCGCACTGAGTAGATCGCAGAGCAGTGAAGCCTAACTCGCCAAGTTTTCGGCCAGTGACTACCGAGCGCCTTGAGCGCGCTCTCGATCGCATTGCCGAAATAATTGTTGCCCGCGGCGATCGAGGCGAGGCATGGCTTCCACTTTTTGATCACTTGGAGCGGGCTCTGCTGGATCATAGAGCAAAGGAAGAGCGCCTGGCCGCGATACGTGAGCGCGTCACACGATCGAAGGATCGAACGGCAGCGCAATCTTCATGAGCTCTTCCTGCCACATCTTCATCTCGCCGCCTTCGCCGTATTTGGGTCGGTCGATGGCGTGACCCATCAGCATACGCCGCAGTTCCTCGTCGAGCCGGGCATTTTTCATTCGATCCTCGAATGAGTGGCGGAGCGAATAGAATGTGTGCTTGTCGCTCGGAAAGAGCTTGTGCTTCTTAAAATGCTTATTGACGGTAGCAGACAGCTGCGTCTCTCGGTCCTTGTATTGTGGGAAGCCGTTGGGATGCTTCTTGAACACCTCCAGCGCCACGCCAACCAGTGGCACTTTCCGCACTGACGACGCTGTTTTGATCTCGCGTGGGTCCTCTGGATCCTCGCGCGGCTCGACCGAGATGTGCGGAACTTCGTGATCGAGATGAATCACGCCTTCATGAAGATTTGCCAGTTCGCTCGGCCGACAGCCTGTCTCGACGAACGCCAACGCAATCCCTCGAGCTTCGGCATTGAGCTTCGCCAATGCGCCAGGCGCGAGAATCTTGTCTCTGATCCAGTCGGTAGGAAACGGCGGCCGGCTTCGCTTCGATTTGTCACTGAAGGAGAGATCGGCGAACGGGTTCTTCTGCTCCGGAAAACCCAAGTGGCGGAAATAGTCGCTGTAGAGCGTCCGAAGATTTCCCATATTGCGGTTGCCGGTCGACGCCGAGCGATCGCCTGGCCCCTCCTCCGGCGCGATGCGGTCGAGCCAGTACTTGTGGACCTTGAGAGCGTCATCACGCGTGATCTTGCTCATAGGTTTGTCTTCGACCAAATCAATGAACACATCGACGCTCATCTGCCGCTTGGCTTTCCAGCGCTTGCGCTGGTCAGGGCTCTTGGTGCGCAACTCGTCACGGACGATGTCGGAGAAATAAACCTTCAGTGCGTCAGATATCTTGTCGTCAGGTCGCTCGACCATGCCAGCGACGGCGTCCAACGCAGGCGACTTAGCTGGCTCGCCAATGGTGCTCTCTACGCGCTGCAAGATGGTTTCCAGCGGTTCTGCGGTAAGAATCTCGGCAAGCGGCCGATAGACAAAACCGAGAGACTCAGCGCGCTTAATCGCCAGCTTGTAGCGCATACCTGCCGCTTGCGGATTGGCGCCAATCATTAGCGACGCCCAGAGTGCGTTGTCGGCCGCCTCATACATGTCGCGGACGGTTCTCGCCCTTATTCTGTCCGAAGTGTTGAGCGACTTGCGAACGAATCTGCCGCGGTGGTCCAGATCGCGAACTTCTTGGGGCACGCGCCGGCGATAGTGGAAATGCCCGCCTCTGAGTTGCAGGTAGCGATCAGGATGGTGCTCTTCGCGCCTTCGTCCCAACGTCTCGGCCTTCCGTTTGTATCACAATAGGTAGCACAATTTGTGACACAAAATCGCAAACAGACGCAAGGCATTCAATTGAATTGACCAATTTATTTCGAAAAAACAGTGGCTTACGCGAGAAGGCAATGGTACCGTTGGCTGGGCTCGAACCAGCGACCCCCAGATCCACAATCTGGTGCTCTAACCAACTGAGCTACAACGGCACATTCCAGGCGAGCGCTATCCAGGAATCCTGAGGATGCGCTCCATCGTTGGCGATGCGTCCAATACGGGCTATCGGATTCTAATTCAAGGCCCTTAATAAGGCAAAGGACGGGTTGTCCTCGTCGCACCTTTCATAAGGCAAAAGAAAAGGCCGGCGGGAGGAGGTGCCGGCCTTTTCCTGTTACGAGCCAGCGGGAGGAGGTGCTGGCTGGTCACCCCGGAAACAGAGGGAGGAGGTTCCGCTTCCGGGTATCTGGTTATTCAACTCTATCGCATAACTATTTGTCTGACGAAATGCGACGTTTTGATGCAGCGCACAGTTGTGCGCGAAAATTAGGCAGCCTTGACGTCCTTGATCGCCTTCTCGAAGGCGCTCTTGACCGGCTTGGAGACATCCTCGACCGCCTTGGTGGCGACGGCCTGGAACTCCTTGGCCTGCTCCACGGCCAATTCGGCGCGCTTGCGCAGGAAAGCGGTCTGCAGCTCGACGACTTCCGAAAGGGTCTTGGCGCCGACCAGGGCTTCAAGGTGCGAGAAGCCGGCTTCGGCATTGGCGCGCAGCGCGGCGATGGCCTTGAGCGAAACGTCACTGGAGACGGCCTTGGCGGTCTCGTAGGTCGACTCCAGAACCTTCTGGGTCTCCTCGGCACCGGTCTTCAGCTTGGCATAGGCCTCTTTCGACTGCTCGACGCCCTTCTCGGCGAAGGCGCGGATCTGGTCGGTGGCCTTGGAAGCGTCGAAGCTCGGGAATTCAACGTTTTCGATGGTCTCGGCAGCGGTCTTAGCGGTGGTCTTGGACATTTTCCAACCTTTTCGGGTAGCGGCTTTGACAGAAAGCCGTCTCGTTCATGTATGGTGGCAATATAGAGGCTTTTTTGTGCATTGCAACATCTTTGTTGCAGCGCACCATAAAATCTTCCCGTACGTCAACCGTAACGTCAGCCGCTGGGCCGTTAACCAAGAGCCCAGAGATTTCGACCTATGCAAGCCAGGGCTTGTGGACCTTCGGACCGCGGGCTTTTATTAACAAAGCGTTAACTGAAATGCCCGCTCCGGAGGGTTGCCCAGCGCATGCCGCCTGAAAACTACTCCTTCCTCGACGTCGCCGTGCTCGACGCGGTGCGTCAGCGCTTTGCCGCTGGCGACGCCCTGGCCATTTTGTCGGCCGACCTCGAGCAGGTGATCTGGGCGAACGGACCGGGGGCGTCGGTATTCGGCTATCCGGATATCGAGGCCATCATCGGCGCCTCGGCGCGGCTGCCGCTGATTGCCCGACGGCAGATCATGGCGACCAGCGGCTTTCCCGAGATTGGCAGCGACCGTGCCATCACGGTGAGGCTGGCCACCGGCATGGTGAGCCGGGCCGTGGGCTTCCTGGCCAGCGCCGTGACGATGCCGGACGGCGAGAAGGCAATCATGCTGGCGGTGCCGGCGGCGCAGACTAGCTCACGCAGCGCCGGCGAAGTCGCCGGCCGAGCCATCGGTGGTTTTACCGAGGCAGGGCATTTCATCGCCTTCGTCGACGCGCAAGGCGGCGTCGAGGCAGCCTCGGACGGCTTCGCGGCGCTCGGCATCGAGCCGCGGACGCTGGCTGCGCTGGTTGCGGATGTGGCAAGCAGCGGCGACCGTGTCGTCAAGCGCCTTGTGCCTGGCAGCGGCACTTCCTACCCGGCCGGTTTCGCGCGGCTCACCGACACACGGCATCTGCTGGTGGTGATCGATGAAGACCAGCTCGACGGCGACCAAGGGGAACAGCCGACCGCCGGCCAGGGCGATCGGCCCGATGGTGAGCAAGGCGCGACGCCAGGCACCGTTGCAGCCACGCTGTCGGGTGAAAGCCTGGCCGCCGAGCCCGAACCCCGGCCGGTCCAGGACAACAGCCCCGCACCGGTCGTGACAGCCGGCGGACAAGCCAAGCTGGTCCCGGAGCCTTCTGAAGGCGATGCACAGACTGACGCTGGAAGCCGGGTCGTGCCCAGCCAGCAGCCTGCCCGGACCGATCATCAGGCGGATGCCGCCGAGCCCAGCCAACAGGCCGCGGACGCCGGCGCCGGCCAGCATGACCATTGGTATTTCAACGCCGGCGACGATGACGCCGGGCAGGCTCAACCGGCGGCGCCGGCGAAGGATGAGCCGAAGGAGGCCGTCGCGGCCGAAGGCCTGCGGCCGGGTGTTGGCGAGACGGCCGCGCGCGAAACCGTCATGCCATCTCGGCCAGCCCTGCCCCGCGGCATCGACCGTTCGGCGCCACCCTTGCGCTTCGTCTGGCGCACCGACGCCGACGGCAAATTCAGCGCGTTGTCGCCCGAATTCGCAGACATCGTCGGCCAGCCCGCCGCCGATGTGATCGGCCGCCGCTTCAAGGACGTCGCCACCATCTTCGGTCTCGACACCTCGGGCGAGATCGCCGGTCTGCTCGAGCGGCGCGACACTTGGTCAGGCCGATCGGTGCTGTGGCCGGTGGCCGGAACCGATCTGAAGATACCGGTCGATCTGGCGGCGCTGCCCGTCTATGGCCGCAGCCGCGCCTTCGAGGGTTTTCGCGGCTTTGGCGTCGCACGCGCGGCCGACGCCGTGGTCGATCCCGAAGCGCTCGGCATGGCGCTGGTGCCTAATGCCGCGCCTGCCGGGAGCGAGCCGTCGGTCGAGCAGCCAGCCGCGGAGCAGGCGCAGCCGGAACAGCCAAAGCCCGCAGATCCGTTCCAGGGCGAAGTGCCGGCGCTGAGCATCGTGCCGAAGCCGGAGCGGCGCTTCGCCGACAAGGTGATAAGGCTGGCCGAGCACCGCCAGCCGGTCAACGACAAGCAGCCGGGGAGCGACACGCCCGCAAGTCAGAAGAGCCTGTCGATCCTTGAGCGCAGCGCCTTCCGCGAGATTGGCGAGCGGCTGCGCAAGGACAATTCCCTGCCCGCCGAGCCGGGCGCCGCCGAAGCCGGCAAGCAGACCGATGCGGTTGTTGCCGGCAAGGACGAGGCAACAGCGAAAGAGCCCGCCGTCGCAACGAAGGCCGAGGCCAACCAGCCAACGACGCTTGAAGAGGCGGCGCACGAGAACCCCGCGCTGGAGGCGACGCCGGCACCGGAAGCCTCGGAAACCTCCGACGCGAAGGCTGATGCGGAGACTGCTGAAGCACAGACCGAGGCGGAAGACCAGGAAGACCTGGCGAGGCTCGACGGTATCGATGACGCCGCCGCGACGAGCGACGCCGGCAAGACGGTGACGCCGGCCGCTTCCGGCTCGCTGCTCAGCTACGCAGGTGGTGAGAAGTCCAGGGAAGAAGCCGGCGTCGAACCTGCTTCCGAGGACAGCCGGGCAGCGGCCACCCGGCAGGCGGCCGAGCGTGCCGATTCTGAGGCGCGGCAGCCGGTCGAACGGCCAGTGACCGAGCTGGTCGCCGAAAAGCCGGCGCGCGATGCGACGGCGGATGATGACAGCATGACCGCCGACGATTTCCGCGATGCGCAAGACAGCGAGGATTGGGCCGGCTCCGACGCCGACGCGGCGACGGCCGCGGAAGAACCCGTAACGCCGGCGCGGCCACGCCTGGACGTGCCGCCACTCAAGCTCGCAGGCTTTGTGCCCTCCGCTTTTTCGACCGGAGAGGAAGCCAAGGCGCCCGATACGTCCATCCTCGCCAGGCTGCCGGTGCCGCTGCTGATCCATTCGGGTGACGAGCTCCATTACGCCAATGACGCCTTCCTCGAACTCACCGGCTACGATGCGCTGGACGACCTCGCGGATGCGGGGGGCCTGGGCGCGTTGTTTGCCGATCCCTATGCCGAGGATGCCGGCGCGGACGAAAGCGACCACTCGCTTAAGCTCAAGAGCCGCCAGGGCCTGGAATTTCCAATCGAAGCCCTGCTTCGCTCGGTGCCATGGCGGGGCGGCAAGGCGCTCATGCTGGTGGTGCGGCGTTCCGGCGAGGACGATGCCGCGCATTTCACCGCCGCCAATGACGAGCCGGCGCTGCAGCCGGATGTTCCGGAATTGAAATCGCGCATCGCCGAGATGCGCACCATCATCGACACCGCCACGGATGGCGTCGTACTGATCGGCCGCGACGGCAACATCCGCTCGATCAGCCGGCCGGCGGAAGCCCTTTTCGGCTTCGACAGCGACGAGGTCGCCGGCAAGCCCTTTGCCTCGCTGTTCGCTATCGAAAGCCAGCGCGCGGCGCGCGACTATCTCGCGGGCCTTTCGGAGCCGGGCGTGGCGAGCGTCTTGAATGACGGCCGCGAGGTCATCGGCCGCGAGGCGCAGGGACGTTTCATCCCGCTGTTCATGACCATCGGCAGGCTGCCGAACGACAGCGGCTTCTGCGCCGTGGTGCGCGACATCACGCAATGGAAGCGGGCCGAGGAAGACCTGACCCAGGCACGCGCGGTTGCCGAGCGCGCGTCCTCGCAGAAGACGGATTTCCTGGCCCGCATCAGCCATGAGATCCGCACGCCGCTCAACGCCATCATCGGCTTTTCCGAGCTGATGGTGGACGAGAAATTCGGCCCGATCGCCAATGACCGCTATCGCGACTATCTGCGCGACATCAACCGGTCAGGCAATCACGTGCTCGACCTCGTCAACGACCTGCTCGACATCTCGAAGATCGAGGCCGGGCAGCAGGAGATGGACTACGAGGCGGTGTCGCTCAACGACACGCTGGCCGAGACGGTGGCGATGATGCAGCCGCAAGCCAATCGAGAGCGCGTCATCATCCGCTCCAGCTTCGCCTCGCGGCTGCCGGAAGTGGTGGCGGATTTGCGAAGCGTGCGCCAGATCGCCCTCAACATCCTGTCCAACGCCATCCGCTACACCCAGGCCGGCGGCCAGGTGATCGTCTCGACCGCGTACGAAGCCTCAGGCGATGTCGTCATGCGCGTGCGCGATACCGGCATCGGCATGACCCCGGCCGAGATCGAGCAGGCGCTGAAGCCGTTCAAGCAGATCAATGCGCTGAAGCGCGGACGCGGCGACGGCACTGGCCTCGGCCTGCCCCTCACCAAGGCCATGGTGGAGGCGAACCGAGCCCGCTTCGCCATCACCTCGACGCCGGGCGAAGGAACGCTGGTCGAGGTCGTCTTCCCCTCGACCCGCGTGCTTGCCGAATAAGATCGTCCTCGGTTCCAGCCAAAGAAAAAGGCGTCCGGGAGGACGCCTTGAGAAATGGGATGCTGTCACAACGGGGGCTTGAGCTGAACCTCAGGGGACGAGGAACGGGATTTCTCCCTCAAGTTACACGCGACTATCGGGGTCGTCCCTTAACAAGTCCTTACCGGACCTCAGAAAAGTTTACGAATGTGTACCACCCGTGAAATCTAGGTAAATTCGCCGTACCGATTTCGTTAACCATGCCATCCGTCAGCCCGCCAGCTGCGGCAGGTCGCGGAACAGCTCCAGCGCTTCCGGGTTTGCAAGCGCTTCCTTGTTCTTCACGGCACGGCCGTGAACCACGTCGCGCACCGCGAGTTCGGTGATCTTGCCGGACTTGGTGCGCGGGATGTCGGTGACGGCGACGATCCTGGCCGGCACGTGACGCGGGCTGGCGCCGGTGCGGATCCTGGCGCGGATGCGCTTTTCCAGATCCTCGTCCAGGGTCACGCCGGCGGCCAGCCGCGCGAACAGCACGACACGGACATCATTGTCGAAATCCTGGCCGATGCAGAGCGCCTCGAGGATTTCCGGCATCTGTTCGACCTGGTTGTAGATCTCGGCCGTGCCGATCCGGACCCCGCCCGGATTGAGCGTCGCATCCGAACGGCCATGGATGATCATGCCGCCATGCGCCGTCCATTCGGCGAAGTCGCCATGGCACCAGACATTGTCGAAACGCTCGAAATAGGCGGCGTGATACTTCTTGCCCTCGGGGTCGTTCCAGAAGCCGATCGGCATCGACGGGAAGGCCTTGGTGCAGACGAGCTCGCCCTTCTCCTGCCGGATCGGCTTGCCGTCGTCGTCCCAGACGTCGACCGCCAGGCCGAGACCAGGTCCCTGGATTTCCCCGATCCAGACAGGCTCGGTGGGAACGCCGAGCACGAAACAGGACACGATGTCGGTGCCTCCCGAGATCGAGGCCAGATGCACGTCCTTCTTGATGCCGTCATAGACGAAGCGGAAATCCTCCGGCGACAGCGGCGAGCCGGTGGAGGAGACGGTGCGCACGCTGGACAGATCGTGGGTCGCGATCGGCTTGAGCCCTGCCTTGCGAACGGAATCGATGAACTTCGCCGAGGTGCCGAAATAGGTCATCTGCTCGGCATCGGCGAAATCGAACAGCACATTGCCGTCGGGGTAGAAAGGCGAGCCGTCATAGAGCAAAAGCGTCGCGCCGGAAGCGAGGCCCGAGACCAGCCAGTTCCACATCATCCAGCCGCAGGTGGTGAAATAGAACAGACGGTCGCCGTCGAGCAGGCCGGCATGCAGGCGATGCTCCTTGACATGCTGGATCAGCGTGCCGCCGGCCGAATGCACGATGCATTTCGGGATGCCGGTCGTACCCGAGGAAAACAGGATATAGAGCGGATGCGCGAAAGGCAGCCGCTCGAAGCTGACGGTCTTTGCGGCGAATGGCGAGAGCGCTTCTTCGAGCGCGGTCGCCCCGTCGATGGTGGCGGCGACGTCGGCCGAGGTGCCGAGATAATCGACGATCAGCACCTTGCGCAGCGTGGTGAGCTTGGCCACCACGGCGCGCACCTTGTCGGCCACCTCGATCGCCTTGCCGTTGTACCAATAGCCGTCCGGCGCGATGAAGACGACCGGTTCGATCTGGCCGAAGCGGTCGAGCACGCCCTGCCCGCCGAAATCGGGAGAGCAGGACGACCATACCGCGCCGATCGAGCTCGCCGCCAGCATCGCGGCGATGGTGTCTGGCATGTTCGGCATCATGGCGGCGATGCGGTCGCCGGCCTTGACGCCGAGCGACAGGAAAAGCTGCTGCAGCCGCGAGGTCAGCGCGTGAAGCTCGTTCCAGGATAGCCGGCGCTCGACCTTGTCCTCGCCGCGAAAGACGATGGCAGGACCGCCGCCGGTCTTCTGCAAAAGGTTCTCGGCAAAGTTCAACTTGGCGTCAGGAAAGAAAGCCGCGCCGGGCATCCGCTCGCCGTCGATGAGGCCCCGCTCGCCTCTGTCGCCGACAAGCCCGCAGAAATCCCAGACCAGGCTCCAGAAAGCTTCTCGATGCTCGATCGACCAGCGGTGAAGTTCCGCGTAGCTGGAGAAAGCCTCCCCGACCTTCGCTGCCGCGGCCTTCATGAACGCGGTTAACGGCGCTGCGTCGATCCGCTCCTGCGTCGGGGTCCACAAAGGTGTGTCGGCGGCCATGATCGCTCCTCCCAAAGCGCGTCGCGAACGAGCCAGTTAAGCTCAACATCGCCTATGCCATCGTTCCAAAAACGGCGCGCAACCGTGGACCGGGGTCGTACGGTTCGCTTATGCATATTGCAGCGCAGCAGAGCAAGATTTTGTTCGCGCGACCCATGGCTGTCCCTGCGCAAATGCCATCGCAAGGCCATAAAGACTTGAAAAGCGTCGGCGCTCGGTTACACCGTCGGGCGATTTTGTCGGCAATAGAAGCATACGGGGCGAAATGCCATCATCTTTGATCCGGCGCGGGGTGTGGGCGATCGGCGTTGCCGTGCTCGTCATCGCGCTCGCGGTCGCGGCGCTGCCGCTGATTGCCTCGACCCGCATCGTGCGCGACCGCATCGCCTGGGAATTGAGCGCCTGGAGCGGCTTCAGGGTCACGATCGACGGCTCGCCGCGCATCGAGGTTTGGCCGAAGTTTCGGGCCATCCTCAGCGACGTGACCCTGTCGCAATGGACAGAGACCGACGCGCCGCCGGTGGTCGAGGCCGATCGCGTGGAGGTCGATCTCTCAGCCATGGCCGCCTTGCAGGGCGACGTCGCCTTCTCGACCGCAAGGCTGGTGCGCCCGACGATCAGGGTGCAGCGCATGGCGAACGGCTTCTATCTGCCACCGCTTCCGACCGGCGGGCGCATCACGCGCTCGATCGATACCGCGCGCGGTGTGGTCGCGGCCAACCCGCAGAAGCCAGACCTCGGCAGATTGCCTTCCGATCCGTTCGGCACCGTCGAGTTCCGCGATGGCCGCGTCGTGACGACGGCCGACGGCAAGGACACCGAAATCCTGAGCAGCCTGAGCGGCCAGGTGAACTGGGAGGCGATGAACAGCGATGCATCGCTGACCGCGACCGGAATCTGGCGCGGCGAGACCGTGCAGCTCGATTTCTCCTCGGCGAAACCGCTGGTGCTGTTTGCCGGAGGCGCGGCGCCCGTCACCCTCTCCTTCAAGGCGGCACCAGCGACATTCTCCTTCGACGGAACGGCCTCGATGTCGGACAATGCCTATCTGGACGGACAGGCCAAGTTCGCAGCCCCGTCGCTGCGGCGCGTGCTGGAGTGGTCGCAGGCCGGCCTCGCGCCGGGCGCCGCGATCGGGGCGGTCTCGGTCGCCAGCAAGGTGAACGCCTCGGCGGGGCGCGCGAAATTCGAGAACACGACCGTCACGCTGAACAACAATCCGGGCATGGGAGCGCTGGATTTCTCCTTCGCGGAAGGGCGCCCGGTGATCGCCGGCACGCTCGCCTTCGATACGCTGGATCTAAGATCTTTCCTGTCGGCCTTCACGCCCGTCGCGCCCACCAGCGAGGCCGGCCCAGGCGACATCGACACCAGCTTCGCCGACCGTATCAACCTCGACCTCAGGCTGTCGGCGGCGCATGCCATGGCGGGACCGGTGCAGCTCGCCGACGTCGCGGCGACCGCGCAGGTCAAGAACGGTCTTGCCGTCTTCGACATATCCGACGCGTCGGCCTTCAACGGCACCATCCAGAGCAGCCTGCGCTTCGACCGTAAGCCTGAGGGCACGCAGGTGGAGCTGCGGCTCCTGGCGTCGGATGTGGATACGGGAGCCTTTGCCACCGCGGCGGGAATGACGCGGCTGGTGCCGGCCGGCACCGGCACGGTGTCGGTCATCCTCAAGGGACCGGGCAAGGCGTGGAATTCGATTTTTGAGAATGCCGACGGATCGTTCTCCGCGACGTTCGGGCCGGGCACGCTCAACGGGCTCGACCTGCCGGCCTTCCTCAAGCGCAACCAGCAAGGCGGCTTCTTCGCGCTTGACGACGTCGCCAATGGTTCCCTGCCGATCGATGGCGCCGAAATCAAGGCAAGCATCTCGAAGGGCGTGGCGCGCCTCGACAAGGCCGAGATCAATGCGCAGAAATACAAAATCTGGCTGTCGGGCATCGCCTCCTACGCCGGACGTGGGCTGGCGCTCTCGGGCGGCGTGATGCCCAGCGGACAGCCCGCACAGCAGCCCCAGCAGGCCAACGGCCAGGCGGCCAATCCGCCTCCCGCTCAGCCGAACCAGTCGCTGTTCTTCGTCGGCGGCAACTGGAGCGCGCCGTTCATCTCGCCGATCGCTCCCGGCGTTTCAGGCCAGTAAGGCGGGGCGCAAAGCGTCCCCGTACCCACTGCTCAACCGCGTTGCGCGGCCTGCTCGTCGAGCTGGCGTTGGATCTCGCGACGCTTGTTGGCGATCGAGGCGATGATGACGCCGACAGCCACGACCGCGATCAGGATGGTGCAGGCGGCGTTGATTTCCGGCGTCACGCCGAGACGCACCTGGCTGTAGATCTTCATCGGCAGCGTGGTGGCGCCCGGGCCCGAGGAGAAGCTCGCGATGACCAGATCGTCGAGCGAGAGCGTGAAAGCCAGCATCCAGCCGGAGATGATCGCCGGCAGGATGACCGGCAAGGTGATCTGGAAGAAGGTCTTCACCGGTGGCGCGCCGAGATCCATCGCCGCCTCCTCGAGCGAGCGATCGAACGAGACCAGCCGCGACTGCACGACGACGGCGACGAAGCACATGGTGAAGGTGATGTGCGCGAGCGTCACCGTGAAGAAGCCGCGGTCCAGCCCGACGGCGACGAAGAGCAAGAGCAGCGAGAGGCCCGTGATGACCTCCGGCATGACCAGCGGCGCGAAGACCATGCCCGAAAACAGCACCCGCCCCCGGAAGCGCGTGTAGCGCGTCAGCGTGATGGCGGCGAGCGTGCCGAGCACGGTCGCCACCGTCGCCGAGATGACGCCCACGCGCGCCGTCACCCAGGTGGCGTCCATCAGGCCCTGATTGTGGAATAGCGACACGTACCACTTGGTCGAGAAGCCGCCCCAGACGGTGACGAGCTTCGATTCGTTGAAGGAAAAGACGATCAGAAGCACGATCGGCAGATAGAGGAAGGCAAAGCCCAGCACGATCGAGGTGATGTTGAAGCGGCTCCAGGTCGAGTTCATCTGCCCTGCTCCTGTGCCTTTGCTTGCGCCTGCTGGAAGAACATGATCGGGATGATCAGGACCAGGAGCAGGATGACGGCCACCGCCGAGGAGACCGGCCAGTCGCGGTTGGAGAAGAATTCGTTCCAGAGCGTCTTGCCGATCATCAGCGTCTGCGAGCCGCCGAGAAGGTCGGGGATGACGAACTCGCCGACGGCCGGGATGAACACCAGCAGGCAGCCGGCGACTACGCCGGGCAGCGACAGCGGGAAGGTGATCTTCCAGAAGGCGCCGATCGGCGGGCAGCCGAGATCCTCCGCGGCCTCGACCAGCGAATAGTCCATCTTTTCAAGCGACGAATAGAGCGGCAGCACCATGAAGGGCAGGTAGGAATAGACGATGCCGATGAAGATCGCCGTGTAGGTGTTCAGGATCACCAGCGGCTGGCTGATGATGTGCAGCGACATCAGCAACTGATTGAGCAACCCTTCGGGCTTGAGGATGCCGATCCAGGCATAGACGCGGATCAGGAACGATGTCCAGAAGGGCAGGATCACCAGCATCAGCAGGGTCGGACGGATCGTCGCCGGCGCACGCGCCATGCCATAGGCGATCGGATAGCCGACGATCAGGGTGAGTATCGTCGAGATCCCCGCGATGACCAGGCTCGTCACATAGGCGTTGAAATAGAGCGCATCCTGGGTGAGCCAGGTGTAGTTATCGAAGTTGAGCTCGCGGAAGCCGGCGAGGAATCCCGAGATGCCGTCGCTGAAGTTGAGCACCGGCGTATAGGGCGGCATAGAGATCGCCGTCTGCGACAGCGAGATCTTGAAGACGATGATGAAGGGAACGAGGAAGAAGAACAGCAGCCAGAGATAGGGGATGATGATGACGAGGCGGTTGACGAAGCCTTTCGCCAGCCTCGCCGGCAGTGTCGTGGTTTGCGTCAATGGGGCGGCAGTCGCTGCGATATCGGTCATCTCAGCCTCTATCGGGTCAACACGACGCCGGCATCGGGCCGGAAGGAGACCCAGGCGCGGTCATTCCAGGTCAGCGGATCCTCGGTGACGCGCGAGGCGTTCAAGGCGCTTGCCCGCACGATCTGCCCGTCGTCGAGCCTGATGTGAAAGACGGTCATGTCGCCGAGATAGGCGACGTCATAGACCTCGCCTTCCAGCGCATTGACGGCATCGGCGGGCTTTTTCGAGGAGACCTTGATCTTCTCCGGCCGGATCGCGAAGACGATGTCGGAGCCGGCAGCGGCGTTGCCGCCATTGTCGACGACGATCTGGGCGCCGGTCGCGCCGGTGATGCGCGTCGCGTTTGCCGTGTGCTCGGCAACCTTGCCCTCGAACATGTTCACGTTGCCGACGAAATGCGCCACGAAACGCGAGGTCGGCGCCTCGTAGATCTCGGCCGGCGTGGCGACCTGCATGACCTCGCCCTTGTCCATGATGGCGATGCGATCGGCCATGGTCATGGCTTCTTCCTGGTCGTGGGTGACGACGACGAAGGTGAGGCCGAGCTCCTGCTGCAGGTCCATCAGCTCGAATTGCGTTTCCTCGCGCAGCTTCTTGTCCAAAGCGCCGAGAGGTTCGTCGAGCAGCAGAACCTTGGGCCGCTTGGCGACCGAGCGCGCAAGCGCCACGCGCTGGCGCTGACCGCCCGAGAGCTGATGCGGCTTGCGCTTGGCGAACTGCTCGAGCTTGACCAGCTTCAGCATCTCCGCGACGCGTTTTTCAATATCAGGCCCCGGCATACCTTCCTGCTTGAGGCCGAAGGCGATGTTCTTCTCCACCGTCATATGCGGGAACAGCGCGTAGGACTGGAACATCATGTTGACGGGCCGCTTGTAGGGCGGGATGCCGCGCAGGTCCTGCCCGTCCAGCAGGATGCGGCCCGCCGTCGGCTCCTCGAAGCCGGCGAGCATCCTGAGCAGGGTCGACTTGCCGCAACCGGAGGCGCCGAGCAGCGCGAAGAATTCGCGCTCGAAGATGGTCAGCGACAGATTGTTCACGGCGGTGAAGTCACCGAACTTCTTGGTGACCTTGTCGAACTGGATATATGGCTTGGCGTTCGGGTCGTTCCATGGCGCGAAATCCCTGCGGATGCTGCCAAGCGATTTCATGATCCCCACTCCGTTACTTTTTTGATTCCCCAAAAGAAAGCGACCCCGGCAGTTGGCTGCCAGGGTCGTGTCTCAATGCTTACTGACCGGTGACGATCTTGGTCCAGGTGCGCGTGATGACGCGCTGTGTCTTTGGATCATATGGCTTGACGGTATAAAGCTTCTTGGTCGTCTCTTCGTCGGGATAGACCGCTGGATCTTCCAGGATCGCCTTGTCGACGAATTGCTGCGAAGCCTTGTTGCCGTTGGCGTAGAGCACGTAGTTCGACGACTTGGCGATGACTTCGGGGGTCATCATGTAGTTGATGAACTCGAGCGCTTCGGCGACATGCGGCGCGTCCGCCGGGATCGCCATCTGATCGAACCACATCTGGGCGCCTTCCTTCGGCACCGAATAGCCGATCTCGACGCCCTGCTTGGCTTCCTCGGCGCGGTTGCGCGCCTGGAAGACGTCGCCCGACCAGCCGATCGCCAGGCAGATGTCGCCATTGGCCAAGGCGTTAATGTATTCGGACGAATGGAACTTGCGGATATAGGGCCGGACCTTGAGCAACGCGTCCTCGGCCTTGGCAATGTCATCGGGCGAGGTGCTGTTGGGATCAAGGCCGAGATATTTCAGCGCCGCCGGAATGATGTCGGCGGGAGAATCCAGCACATAGACGCCGCAATCCTTCAGCTTGGCCAGCTTGTCCGGATTGAAGAAAACATCCCAGCTGTCGATCTTGTCGGTGCCGAGCGCAGCCGTCACCTTCTTGACGTTATAGCCGAGGCCGACGGTGCCCCACATGTAGTTGACCGAATATTCGTTGCCCGGATCGTATTTGGCGGTGCGCTCGGAGATGACGTCCCACATGTTGGAGATGTTCGGCAGCTTCGACTTGTCGAGCTTCTGGAACACGCCCGCCTGGATCTGGCGCGCCAGGAAGTTCGCGCTCGGCACGACGACGTCGTAGCCGCTGCCGCCGGCCAGCAGCTTCGTTTCGAGGATCTCGTTGGAATCGAAGGTGTCGTAGACGACCTTGATGCCGGTCTTCTTGGTGAAGTCGTCGATGATCGAGCTGTCGATATAGTCCGACCAGTTGTAGACGTTGACAACGCGGTCCTCGGCATGGCCGCCTGCCGTGAAAAGCGTCAGAAATACCGACGTCGCCGAAAGCCAGAGCGCTTTGCGGATCATAATGTTCTCCTTTGGTGAGTGTTCCCTTGCCGGCTCGTCGCGATATGGCGGCGCGGCATTGATTTCAGGCTATTGGGCTTTCCGAAGGGCAACAAGCGCGACCTGTCGGCGCTGCGCCGGGTTGCCGGTCGGTGGTCAAAGACCTCCCGCAGGGCGCCCTTGTAAGGTACCCGGGCGGCGTCAGCGGCGTTCGCCGTGGCGTGGGCAGAGATACGACGATGTGATCCGGCCCTGGTCGGGCCGGCAGAGACACTTGGCAAGATACGCCTGTCTTGTTGTTGCCGTGATCGCAGCCTGCCCGCCCGGCAGCGGGGTTGTCAATGGGGAAGGCTGCCTAAAGCGCGTCGCGCCGAGAGGGGTTCAGGCGACGCGCTTTCGGTCTTTGTTTTGATGCATGTCGTTCGCCCAAAAACCGCTGCGCACTTTTGGGCGACATGCTGTTGTCTTGATCGCATGTCGTTGTCCCAGGACCGCTGCACACTTCTGGGTGACATGCTGTTGTCTTGATGCATGTCGTTCTCCCAAAACCGCTGCGCACTTTTGGGCGACATGCATTGGTCAATTGGGTGACGGCAGGCCGGTGATGCCGGGGCGCGCCGGCCGCGCCTGACGTTTGAACTCCAGGCCGATATGGACGAGCAGCGCGGTGACCACGATCGCGCCGCCGATGATGGTGCGCACCGACGGCACCTCGGAATGGACGAGCCAGACCCAGATCGGCCCGAGGATCGGCTCGAAAGTGCCGAGCAGCGCCGCGATTGCCGCCGGCACGAGCCGGGCGCCCATGGCAAAAAAGGCGAGGCCGACGCCGAGGTTGACGACGCCGAAGGCGAAGAGGAAGCCCATGTCGCGTGCGGACACCGCAAACTGCGAGGCCTGGGCGGCGGCAAAGATACCGGCAAGCAGCGCGCCGAGACAGGTGGCCGGCACCATGCGCACATGAGCAAAGCGCCGGGTGATCACCGTCGCGAACGAAAACATCACCGCAATCAGCAGCGCCAGGCCGTCGCCGATCGGGGACACGGCCCCGTCGAGGGATTCAGAGACCATGATGGCAACCCCAGCGATGACGGCGGCGATGGCAATCCAGGTGGCTTGGCTCACGCGCTCGCGAAACAGCAGCCAGGCGAGCAAGGCGGCCAGAAGCGGCACGCCGGCTTGCATCAGGAGAATGTTTGCAACCGTCGTATAGGCAAGCGCAACGATAAAGCTGGTCGAGGCCGTGGCAAAGCACAAGGCCACGCCGAGACCAGGCAGGCCCATGTCGCGGAACAATCTCAACGTGCCCCGCCAGCCGTCGCGCCAGACCATGAACGCGACGAGGAAGGCCACCGCCCAGAGCGAGCGCCAGAACACCACGGCCCAGCTGTCGTCGACATGGATGAAACGGGCGATGGTGCCGCCAAAACTCCACATCAGCGCCGAGAGGAAGACCAGCAGCATGCCGATCCGCTCCTCGCGCGGCGAGACGTCTGGTAGGGCGACGCGAGGCGATGCGGTATCGGTCATGGACATGATTGTCAGCGAGTTATGCGCGCTATGGTGCACCAAGGACAACAGGAACTCTGCGTCTCAAACGACAGAACTGTGTCTCAATCGCGTAGCGCAAAGTAGAAAGCCGTGCGTGATCCAGCATTCACTGAAATGTGGGACAACGTCGCAGCGGTTTACTTCGACACAGGTCGAAACTGCGCCCACGCGCAGGTCCGGACGGCGTGTATCATCCCTGAAAATCGAAGGCGCTGAGGCCCGTCACCATCTCGTCAAGGCCGAGCGGGCGCGTCACCGGCGGCTCGGCGCGCGCCAGGCAGCCGGCGCGCTCGCAAAGCCTGCAGGCGGGGCCGACCGGAGTGGCGAAACCTTGCCCGGGCTTGCCGGGGGATCCGGCCGGCAGCGCCGCGCCATAGACGATCTCGTCGCGAAAGCCGATATCGCAACCAAGCAGGAGCGCGGTGCGGCGCGGCCGTTCGGAGAAGGCGCCTTGCGGGCCTTCCAGGGTGCGGGCGATGCAAAGGAACTCGGCGCCATCGGGCATTTCCACCGCCTCGACCAGGATCTGGCCCGGCTGCGAGAAGGCCGCGTGAATGGGAAGCTTGGGGCAGCCGCCGCCGAAGCGGCTTTGCGGATAACCCTGGCTGCCGGCCTTGCGGAAGCGGTTGCCGGCATTGTCGACTTCCAGCATGAAGAACGGCACGCCCGCCGCGCCCTGCCGCTGCAGCATGGTCAGGCGGTTGGCCGCCTGTTCGAAAGAGACGCCGAAGCGGGAACGCAAGACATCGATATCATAGCGGGCGCGAACGGCGGCGGCGTGGAAAGCCTGGTAGGGCATCATCAACGCATGCGCGGCATAGCGGCCGAGCTCGAAGCGGGCGAGCCGGCGGGCCTCGTCCGTGCCGAGCTTCAGCCCCTGGATCTCGCCCGCGACGGCCACCGACATGCGCATCAGGCTCGCCTCCATGGCGACTTCGCGCAGTTGATCGAAGGGCGACAGACGCTCCGACAGGAACAGGCGCTGCGAATGACGGTCATAGCGGCGGCGCCAGTTGGGCATGGTGGCGACCGGCAGCACCTTGACGACGATGCCGTGCTCGCGCCTCAACCAGGCCTTCAGCGCGCCGAACAGATCGTCGCCGGGCTCGAGGAGCGATGTGAAAGCCTCCGCCTCCTCCTCCAGCGCAGCAAAGTGGTTCGGCCGACGTTCGAACACTTCGTGGACTTCGTCGGCGGGCAGGCGCGCGCCGGACAGGGCGGTCGCCCTGCCCTCCTTGGCCAGCAGCTGGTTGAGATCGGACAGGCGCTCGGCCTGCTCGCGATAGGCGCGAAAGAGCTTCACCATCGCCGCCGAGGCATTGGGCGCCGTCTCGGCAAGGTCGATCAGCTCCTGATCACCGGGCAGTTCGCCGGCAAGAAGCGGATCGCTGAACGCTTCGCGCAAGGCCGCGATCGAGCCTTTGGTCTCTCCCTGCAATTCATGCGGATCGACCTTGTAGACGGAGGCCAGCTTGAGGATGAGTTGCACCGTCAGCGGCCGCTGGTTGCGTTCGATAAGATTGAGGTAGGAGGGCGAGATGCCCAATCCCTCGGCCATTGCCGTCTGGGTCAGCCCCCTGGCGTTGCGCAGCCGGCGCAGCCGAGGCCCGGCAAAGATCTTCTGGTCGGCCATCGCTTCCACCTTTGACAAGATTTACAGGCGCATCGAACCCAACGCCCGCCTTGCCGCTTTTACAATCATGACAAATTAACAGAGCGGACTTGTCAATGGCAACACAGCTTTTCCTTTATTTTCGGCACCAAGCGGCGGTTTCTCTGGCCTATTTCGCGCTGCAATGTAAACGTTGTCATACACAGACGTCGGGGATATGGCCTTGCGATGTGGCGCTGAAGCAGTTTTCAAACGATCCGGAGTGACCAATGACCGATTTTTACAACCTCGTCCCCTCCGCGCCGGAAGGCCGTTTCGATGGCATCGAGCGCCCCTACTCGCCAGAGGATGTGAAGCGGCTGCGCGGCTCCGTGCAAATCCGCCAGACGCTAGCCGAGATGGGTGCGAACCGGCTGTGGAAGCTCATCCACGAGGAGGATTTCGTCAACGCGCTCGGCGCGATGTCCGGCAACCAGGCCATGCAGCAGGTTCGGGCCGGGCTGAAGGCGATCTATCTCTCGGGCTGGCAGGTGGCAGCGGACGCCAACACGGCTTCGGCCATGTATCCGGACCAGTCGCTTTATCCGGCCAATGCGGCGCCGGAACTCGTCAAGCGCATCAACCGCACCCTGCAGCGCGCCGACCAGATCGAGACATCCGAAGGCAACGGGCTTTCGGTCGAGACGTGGTTCGCGCCGATCGTCGCCGATGCCGAAGCCGGTTTCGGCGGCCCGCTCAACGCCTTCGAGATCATGAAGGCCTTCATCGAGGCGGGTGCTGCCGGCGTCCACTATGAGGACCAGCTGGCGTCGGAAAAGAAGTGCGGCCATCTCGGCGGCAAGGTGCTGATCCCGACCGTGGCGCATATCCGCAACCTCAACGCGGCGCGCCTGGCGGCCGACGTGATGGGCACGCCGACGCTGGTCGTGGCGCGCACGGACGCGGAAGCGGCGAAGCTCTTGACCTCCGATATCGACGAACGCGACCGGGCTTTTGTCGATTACGATGCAGGCCGCACGGTCGAGGGCTTCTACAATGTGAGGAACGGCATCGAGCCTTGCATCGCGCGCGCCGTGGCCTATGCGCCGCATGCCGACCTGATCTGGTGCGAGACCTCGAAGCCGGATCTGGCACAGGCCAGGAAGTTCGCCGAAGGCGTGCACAAGCATCATCCGGGCAAGCTGCTCGCCTACAACTGCTCGCCGTCGTTCAACTGGAAGAAGAACCTCGACGACGCAACGATCGCGAAGTTCCAGAGGGAGCTTGGCGCGATGGGCTACAAGTTCCAGTTCATCACGCTGGCCGGCTTCCACCAGCTGAACTTTGGCATGTTCGAGCTGGCGCGCGGCTACAAGGACCGCCAGATGGCGGCCTATTCGGAACTGCAGGAGGCAGAGTTCGCGGCGGAAGCCAACGGCTACACCGCGACCAAGCACCAGCGCGAGGTCGGCACCGGCTATTTCGACGCCGTGTCGATGGCGATCACCGGCGGCCAGTCTTCGACCACCGCCATGCATGAATCGACCGAGCACGCCCAGTTCAGGCCGGCGGCCGAGTAACGGATAACAACCAGAGGAAACGCCCGCAGGGCATCTACATCGGGGAGAAGACCAATGGCATCGATAAGCCGCGTCAAGGAAAGGGCGGAAGAGCAATCGAGCGCGATGAGCGTCGACCAGCAGGCGACGATCCGCATGCTCGCCAACGATCTGCACAGGCTCAACCAGTCGGTCATGAAGGCAGTCGAGGCCGGCGTCTCGGTGGAGCTGGTGCGCTCGGCCAGGCACCATGGCGGCGACGGCAACTGGGGTGACCTGCTGATCCCCGTGATCGTCACCCATCAGAGCCATACTTGACGTAACGTCAACAGTCTCGGCGACAGTCTCCCGCGCGTTATACGTTCGGGAGACTGTCGCATTTTTTCGGTTTGTCTCGCCGTCGAGAGGCACGACTTGCGCTGAATTCAGGATTTTCTTGCTATATTCTCAGCCTCGACCGTTTCAGCTTGACACCGGCTGCGATCTCACTCAATTCTGCCTTAGGTTTCAACCCTGCATTGAACCAGAGTGCCTGCCCGCCGATGTGTCCCGCCGACCGTGACGACCACTCCGAAAGACATCCAAGACCGGCAGCCCGCGCCGGTGCGATGGCGGCGGACTTCTCGAAGGTGCTGGTCGTTGGAAAATCATCGATCAACAGGGTCGTGGTGTCGAAAATCGTCGAAAAATCGGGCCTGAAGCCGATCTCGGAATCGCCCGAGGCCGCCGAGAAGACGCTGGCCGGCCAACTGCCCGGCACGGTCATCCTCGACGGCGGCCCCGACAACAAGGATTGCGACCGGCTGATGTCGGCCATCGACGCGCTGCGGCGCGTCTCCGGCAAACCGCTGCCCGCGGTTATCCTGCTCTCAACCAGGAATGGCACATCGGAGAGCCTTGGCCTGTCGAGCATAGTCGATGCGGTCGTCGCCAAGCCGATTACGCCAGAGAGGCTGCAACCGGTGGTCGATCGCCTGACAGGGCGCGGTTAGACCGTAGGACCTTCAACCAACCTTTGCGATAGCCTCGACAAGGCTCGGCAACTCGCCGAGATGGGCAATCTGGCGGAAACGCGACGCCTCGACAGGCGCCTCGGCATGTTCGACCGCCCAGGTCAATTCGTGCGGCACATGGATGCCCCAACCGCCGGCCTCGATGGCGGGAACCACGTCGGACTTGAGGGAATTGCCAACCATCATGCTGCTCTGCGGACCACGGCCATGGCGGCTGAAGATGCGGGCATAGGTGGCGGCGGTCTTGTCGCTGACAATCTCCACCGCGTCGAAGAGGTCACCCATTCCCGACTGCGCAAGCTTGCGCTCCTGATCGAAGAGGTCGCCCTTGGTGATCAGCACCAGATGATAGGAGCCCGCCAGCGCCTCGACCGTCTCGCGCGCATGCGGCAGCGGCTCGATCGGGTGGCTGAGCATCTCGCGGCCGGCGGCCAGGATCTCGCCGATGATCGAACCAGGCACCTCACCACCGGTGATCTCGACCGCCGTCTCGATCATCGACAGGGTAAAACCCTTGATGCCGAAGCCGTAGAGGGCGAGGTTGCGCCTTTCCGCCTCGAGCAGCCTTGCGGCGATATGCTCATGGTCGCCGTGCTCCGCCAGCATTTCGGCAAAGCGCTTCTCGGTCATGCGGAAGAACTGCTCATTGTGCCACAGCGTGTCGTCTGCATCGAAGCCGATTGTGGTCAAATGAGAGGCGGGCCCGTTCTTCATGACGGCCGGTGTACCTGCTGTTGCGGCGCGCCGCCAGCCTGAAGACGGATGGCTGGTTGTCCCGCCTCCCCTTTCCTTTCCCCGTGGTGCCCGGCTATAGTCCGAAATCCGCAACACAATCTGGTGAATGATGCCGCCTGAGAAAAAGGAAGTCCGTCCGTCAAGCCGGGGGGGACGCGCCCGCACGCCTGCCTTCCTGAAAAACGAACGCGGTGTGAAGAACTGGAAGGAAGCCAGCGCCTGGCTGGAGTGGCGCGGCATCGAGGACATCGAATGCATCACGCCGGACCAGGCCGGGGTTGCCCGCGGCAAGATGATGCCGTCGAAGAAATTCACCTCCAACACCTCGCTGGCGCTGCCGTCAGCCGTGTTCATGACGACGATCTCCGGCGGCTACCCGGAAGACGGCAACGGCTTCCACTATCCCGAGGACGACGGCGACCTGAAGCTCTTGCCCGATCTCTCGACGCTGACCGTGGTGCCGTGGGAAGAGGACCCGACGGCGGCGGTGATCTGCGACCTCGTGCACCAGGACGGCCGCTCGGTCGAGTTCACGCCGCGCAACGTGCTGAAGCGCGTGCTTGCGGCCTATGACGAGCGCGGGCTCAAACCGGTCGTGGCACCGGAGATCGAATTCTATCTGGTACGCAAGAACCCCGACCCGGACTATCCGCTGACGCCGCCCGTCGGGCGCTCGGGGCGGCCGATCGGCGGCGGCGCCGGCTATTCGATCGCCGGCGTCAACGAGTTCGACGAGCTGATCGACGACATCTACCATTTCTCGGAACGGCAGGGCCTGGAGATCGACACGCTGATCCATGAGGAAGGCGCCGGCCAGCTCGAGATCAATCTGCGGCACGGCAACCCGATCGAGCTCGCCGACCAAGTGTTCATGTTCAAGCGCACCATCCGCGAGGCGGCGCTGAAGCACGAGATCTACGCCACCTTCATGGCCAAGCCGATCCAGGGACAGCCGGGCTCGGCCATGCATATCCACCAGTCCGTGGTCGACAAGAAGACCGGCAAGAACATCTTCTCGGCCGAGGACGGCTCCGAGACAGACGCATTCTTCCACTTCATCGGCGGCATGCAAAAGCATGTGCCGAACGCGCTGGTGATGTTCGCGCCCTACGTCAACTCCTACCGCCGGCTGACTCAACAGGCCTCGGCTCCGGTCAACAACAAATGGGGCTACGACAACCGCACCACCGCCTTCCGCGTGCCGCGCTCGGACCCGGCGGCGCGGCGCGTCGAAAACCGCATCCCGTCGTCGGACGCCAACCCCTATCTGGCGCTGGCCGCGTCGCTGGCCTGCGGGCTGGTGGGCATGAACAACAAGATCAAGGCGGAACCGCCGGTGCTGACGACCGCCAACGCGGATGAAATCGACCTGCCGCGCGGCCTTCTGGAGGCGGTCGGCCTCTTCGAGGACGATACGGAGCTCGGCGCCATCCTCGGCAAATCCTTCGCCGCTACCTACACCGCGATCAAACGCGCCGAGTTCGAGACCTTCATGGAAGTGATCAGCCCATGGGAGCGGGAATATCTGCTGCTCAATGTGTGAGGAAAGGCAGTAGGGGAGTAAGGCAGTAGGGCAGTAGGGGGAACGATGGCGAAGATCGAATCGTACAGGGATTTGGTCGTCTGGCAGCAGGCTATGGACCTCGCAGTTTCGATCTACGAAACGACAAGGGCCTGGCCGAAGGAAGAACTCTATGGATTGACAACTCAGCTACGCAGGGCAGCCGCTTCCGTGCCTGCCAACATCGCTGAGGGCTATGGACGAGAAAGCCGAGCGTCCTATCAACAGTTTCTTAGATTGCACAGGGATCACTCAAAGAGTTGGAAACTCACTTGCTGATCGCGCAGCGCGTCGGAATCACCTCCAACGAAGCAGCTCAACAATTGATGGTGCGAAGTGAGAGCGTAGGAACACTCTTGCGGCTCCTCATCCGTAAATTAGCGCCCGAGTAGCTCCTACTCCCCTACTCCCCTACTCCCCTACTCCCCTACTCCCCTACTCCCCTACTCCCCTACTCCCCTACTCCCCTACTCCCCTACTCCCCTACTGCCCTACTCCCCTACTGCCCTACTGCCCTACTGCGAGCATCATGCCCTACCAATCCCCCATCTCTCCCGGCCGGTCCTGGTACGAGGATACGGTTGGACCCCGCCCCGAGTACTCGCCTCTCGACGGCGACCGGACCTGCGACGTCGTCATCATCGGCGGCGGCTTTACCGGCCTCTCGGCTGCAGCGCATCTGGCCAAGGCGGGCGCAAATGTCGTGCTGATCGAGGCCAATCGCTTCGGCGACGGCGCGTCCGGACGCAATGGCGGCCAGCTCGGCACCGGGCAGCGTGCCTGGGCGGAAGAGTTGGAGGCCGAATATGGCCTTTCCCGCGCCAGGGCGCTGTTCGACATGGCGGAAGAGGCCAAGGCGCATCTGCTTGACTTCGCTGCCACCAACACGATCGACATCGACTATATGCCGGGCCAGCTTTCCGTGGCGCACAAGAAACGTTACGTCGACGACTACAAGCGACACGCCGAGATCATGGCGAGCCGCTTCGGCTATCCGCATTTGAGCTTCATGGACCAGGCGGAGACGGCGCAGCGGTTGGGCTCGACGCGCTACTTCGGCGGCACCCGCGACATCGGCACCGGTCACATCCATCCGCTGAAGCTGGTGATCGGCACGGCGAGAGTGGCGGCCGCCGCCGGCGCACATCTCTTCGAGCAGACGCCGTCCACCGGCATAATTTCCAGCGGCGGCAAGGTGAAGGTCACGACGCCCAAGGGCACGATCACGGCCGACAAATGCCTGATCGGCGTCAATGCCTATGGCGGCAATCTCGAGCCGGTGAGCGCGGCGCATATCATGCCGATCGGCTCTTTCATCGGCGCGACCGTGCCGCTCGCTGCTTCCAAAGTGCTGCCGGGCGGCGAGTCCGTCGACGATTCCCGTTTCGTGGTGCGCTATTTCCGCAAGTCAAAAGACGGCAGGCTGTTGTTCGGCGGCCGCGAGGTCTATGCCGTCAACGATCCAAAGGACATCCATATCCACATCCGCAGGCAGATCGCCGAACTCTACCCGGACCTCAAGGATGTCGAAATCACGCATGGCTGGGGCGGCTATGTCGGCATCACCATGCCGAGAAAGCCGTTCGTGCGCGAAGTGATGCCGAATGTGATCTCGATCGGAGGCTATTCCGGCCACGGCGTCATGCTGTCGAACTTCTTCGGCAAGCTCTATGCCGAGACCGTTGCCGGCAATCGCGACCGCCTGAAACTGATCGAGGACCTGAATATCCCCCCCTTCCCGGGCGGCCGCCGCTTTCGCGCGCCGCTCTTGTTTCTGGCGCTCAGCTGGTTTGCGCTGCGCGACAGGATTTGAGGCTGGCGCGCGGTCGAGGCGCCGATTCGACGATGGCGGCTTCCACGAGGCAGGTTGTGGAAGCCTTAACGGACGCGCAGAATTTCGCAATCTGGCTCACTCATGCCATAATCAGCAGTAAAAGATGCGATCATGGGCGAAAATTCCGGGGATTTCGCGGGCCTTGTCCGCTGTGACTTCGGGACCGATGCCGATCGATGCCAACCCTCGCGGCAATGATCGAAAGAACGTCGGCCCGCTTGTTGGAGGTGGTTTGAGTGAACGAGCCCTTCAGTTTCGGCACGCCGGAACGGCAGCGCTTCACAATGCAGTTCGGCTATAACGTACGGCCATCCTTCTGGCAGAAGGTGCAGTCGAACGCGCATCTGGTCATTGCAGCGGTGGGCACGGTCGCGCTGCTCGGCGTGGCCGGGGTGGCGCTCTGGCTGTGCATTCCGGGCAGCGGCCGGCAGGTTGCCGCGGCCAGCGCCGAGCAGACCGTGCCGACAATCCCGGTGAAGACCACGAAGATCGCTCCGGTGGCGGCGGCGGTGACCGTGGCCCCGGCACCACAGGCCGCGCGCAAGGCGGATGCGGTTTCGCCGGCGACGGCGGCCCGCGAAGCCAACATTCCGGCGCTGGCGTCGAACAGCCCCCGCTGGACGGCTCCCGACTCCAAATCCCCGTCGGAGCCGGCAGGGGATCAACCAGCTCCATCGAAGCAGGCCGCCGAGCCTGGCGCTGCGCAATCAACCGACACGGCCTTCGCCGAACCAGCCGCGGAGAACGACGCCTCGGACGCACTGTCGCAGGTTGCCGCGCCCGCACCGTCGGGCGAGACGGCCGCGAAGACGCCGGGCGACAAGATGGACGGCGCCCAGACCGCCGCCATTCCTGAGGCCAAGCCACAGGCTCCCGATGCCGATCCGCCGGCAACCGATGACGCGGCGCAGTCCGAACCGAAACCTCAAAAGGTCGGTGCGGCCGCCAATGGACGCATCTTGAGGGCCGTCACCATGCGCTCTGGACCGAAGAAGGGCGCAGCCGCGATCGTCACCGTGCCAGCCAAGGCATCGGTGCAGGTGATGAACTGCAAGCGGTGGTGCGAGATCGTCTATAACGGCAAGCACGGCTGGGTCTACAAGAGCTACGTCAAGACCGGCGCGTGAGGCCATTGTGCCGGCGGCGCCCGCGGCCGAACCGCGATGCCGTCAGCCGCCGAAGAGGTGACGAAGTCCCTGCCGCCAGCGATCATGCCTGCGCTTTTTGACGAACTCCCGATGCTCCTCGAACGGCACTTCGAAAAGGCCGCAAGTCTGGCAGCCTTCCTTCTTCCCGCAAGCGGGGATCCAGCATTTCACATCATATGTCCAGGCGAGCGCCAAACGTTCCAGGTGAAGACTCGAAGAACTCTTGAGAAGGATGAGTTCGCCTGGCGCGGCAGTGCGCCTGAGATGATCGGAAACCTCTTTCGGCGTCCGCAGTTCCACGAACCGGCCGCTGTCGCGATCGGCCTGGCTGGCTTTCGAGCGATGGGCATGCTCCCCGACATAGATCACCTGGTCGGCAATCTCGCGCGCACTTTCATAGGCGCGCGCATATTTTGCGTTCGAGCCGGCAAAGTCCGACAGCTGGCCAAGCACGATCCGCTTTCGCCCAGCCGTTGATCTTGCCATCATGTCGAAGGCGAGCGACAGCGAATGCCAAGGGGCCTTGGCGGTGTCGACGACGAAATGCGGTCCTCCATCGACGACCAGGACGCGACAGCGGTTCGCCAACGGCTCGAATGCCGCGATCCTGTCCTCCACCATTCGCGCTGGTACGCCAAGCTCGAGAGCGGTCGCGGCCGCGGCAGCCGTCGGCAGCCAGAAATGCTCTCCCGGAAACGGCGTCTTGAGCTTCAACACCCCGGCCCGGCAGTGAAGCGTGAAGCTGAGCGTGCGCGGATAGGCGGCGCTGATGTCGGCGACGCGATAGTCGGCCGTTTCCGACTCGCCGAACGTGACGAGGCGATGCGCACCGCCGGATGCCATGGCCAATACATTGGGATCGTCGGCGTTCAGTACCGCCAGCCCGTCAGGCCCCAGCGCCTCGACCAAAGCGCGTTTTTCCCGAGCGACGTTCTCCAAGGCCTTGAAACTGGAAAAATGCTCGAGCTGCACCATCGTGACAACAGCCACATGCGGCTTGAGCAGCTGTGCCATGGGCCTGATCGTATCGACGCCGGAGGCGCCCGCCTCGAAGACGACATAGTCGACCTCGCCGTGCTTGTTCATGTGCCTGTAAAGTGTGCTGACCAGTGAATTTATCGTGTTGGCCAGAACCCGCGTGTAGGTCCGCCCGTGGCCGGCCAGAATGTGCCCGAGCAGGCTCACCGCGGTCGACTTTCCTGAGCTGCCGGTTACGCCGATGAAGGTGGCCTTGCTCCGCGCCCTTGCACGCCTCGCCCGGTAGATCTTGAGGCGTTGCCCCAGTTCCTTGCGAATTCTCCGCAGTCCGGCATTCATGGCACCCGCCCCATCCAGGCACCGTTATGCCTTTCGCCGGATCGTCAAGTCAAACTCAAGCCGCACGTCATCGACTAAAGCGCGTCGCGATCTTTCAGGCTCGCTCCCCGCGCTTTAGGTTTTGGTTTTACGCATGTCTTTATCCCGAAACCGGTTCCCATTTTCGGGAGACATGCTTTAGACACAGCGGCCGCCATCGACCTCCAGCGCCACGCCGGTGATGAAGGCGGCCTCGTCCGAAGCCAGCCACAGTGCCGCATTGGCGACGTCGAGCGGTGTCGAGAGCCGGCCGAGCGGAATCGAGGCGCGGAACTTCTCGCGTATCTCCGGCGTGTCGTCGCCCATGAATTTCTCCAGCATGCCGGTCTCTCCGGCAACCGGGCAAAGGCAGTTGACGCGAATGTTCTTCGGCGCCAGTTCGACGGCCATCGATTTGGTGGCCGTGATCGCCCAGCCCTTGGAAGCATTGTACCAGGTCAACCCCGGCCGCGGCCGAAGCCCTGCGGTCGAGGCCGTGGTCAGGATGACGCCGCCCCCCTGCCGGTCCATGATCGGCACGACGGCAAGCGCCGCATGGTAGATCGCCTTCATGTTGACGGCGGTGATCAGGTCGAAGGTTTCCTCGTCGACGCCCAGCATATCGCCGTTGCGGTGGGTGAAGCCGGCATTGTTGACCATGATGTCGATGCGGCCGAACGCGCTCTTGGCGGCGTAGATCATCTCGTCGAATTCGGAGCGCAGGGACACGTCGGTCTGGGTCCAGATCGCGTCTTTGCCGATCTCGTCGGCCACCCGCTCCGCGCCCTTGGCGTTGAGATCGGCGACGACCACGCGCGCACCCTCTTCGGCAAAGCGTTTCGCCATGCCCTCGCCGAAGCCCGACGCGGCACCCGTGATGATGGCGACCTTGTTTTCCAGACGCATGGCTTTCCCGCTCATTGGATTTCCGCAGCCATCTCCCTTAGCTTTCGTCACATTCACGTTCTATGGTGCAGGCGCGAACGCTGCCGGAAGCCATGGCTTGCCGATAAGCCTGCCGGCAGCGCGCGAGTGTCGGGAAACATGTGGACCGATGCAAGTGCAAGCGATTGGTCCTGCCTGTGACACCATGGCACTGGAAAATTTAAATCGATTAGAATATACCAACCACGCTGCCGCCATCAGGCATCAAATCGGACTGACCATGACCAGCCAGATCATTCCTGTCGATCCCTTCGACTTCATCATCTTCGGCGGCACCGGCGACTTGTCGGAACGCAAGCTCCTGCCGTCGCTCTACCATCGCCAGCGCGACCATCAATTCTCCGAACCGACGCGCATCATCGGAACGTCGCGCGCGAAGATGAGCGATGCCGAATTCCGGACCTTCGCCAAGAAGGCGATATCCGAGCACGTGAAACCGGAGGATGTCGATGCCAAGGAGCTTGAGACTTTCTTGGCGCGGCTTTCCTACGTGTCGGCTGACGCGACCACAGGCGCCGGCTTCGGCGAGCTCAAGAAGGCGATCGGCGACAGCGACCGGATCCGCGCCTTCTACCTTGCGGTGGCACCGGCGCTGTTCGGCGACATCTCGCACAAGCTCAAGGAGCACAAGCTGATCACGCCGAATTCGCGCATCGTGCTGGAAAAGCCGATCGGCCGCGACCTCAGCTCGGCGCGCGCCCTCAACGACGCGGTCGGCGGCGATTTCGACGAAGGCCAGATCTTCCGCATCGACCACTATCTCGGCAAGGAAACGGTGCAGAACCTGATGGCGCTGCGCTTTGCCAATGCGCTCTATGAGCCGCTGTGGAATTCGGCGCATATCGACCATGTTCAGATCACCGTCGCCGAGACCGTCGGGCTCGAAGACCGCGTCACCTATTACGACAAGGCCGGCGCGCTGCGCGACATGGTGCAGAACCATATTCTGCAGCTGCTTTGCCTCGTCGCCATGGAAACGCCGTCGTCCATGGACGCCGATGCCGTGCGCGACGAGAAGCTGAAGGTGCTCAGGGCTCTGAAGCGCATCAACGGCAACGGGGCGCCCAAGCATACGGTGCGCGGCCAGTATCGCGCCGGCGCCTCGGCGGGCGGTCCCGTCAAGGGATATGTCGAGGAACTCGGCAAGGATAGCAACACCGAGACTTTCGTGGCCATCAAGGCCGAGATCGGCAACTGGCGCTGGGCCGGCGTTCCCTTCTATCTGAGGACCGGCAAACGGCTCGCCACCCGCGTCTCGGAAATCGTCATCGAGTTCAAGCCGATCCCTTATTCGATCTTCGGCGACAGCGCCGGACCGATCTTCGCCAACCAGCTCGTGATCCGGCTGCAGCCGAACGAAGGCGTCAAACAATACATCATGATCAAGGATCCCGGCCCGGGCGGCATGCGCCTGCGCCAGATTTCGCTCGATATGAGCTTCGCTCAGTCCTTCGACACGCGCGCGCCGGACGCCTATGAGCGGCTGATCATGGATGTGGTGCGGGGCAACCAGACGCTGTTCATGCGCCGCGACGAGGTCGAGGCGGCCTGGAAATGGATCGATCCGATCCAGAACGCCTGGGAGAGCGCCAGGCAGGAGGCCCAGGGCTATACGGCCGGCACCTGGGGGCCGTCGGCCTCGATCGCGCTTATCGAACGTGACGGACGGACATGGCACGAGAGCAATTGAGCGAGGTCAGCTACGGCTGGAACGGCTTTGCCGATCGCCAGGATCTCGCGACGGCGCTTGCCGGTGAGATCGCGGACCGGTTGACCAGGGCCGTTGCGGAACGCGGCGCCGCGCTGCTCGCCGTGTCCGGCGGGACCACGCCGGCGAAGCTGTTCGCCGCGCTCTCGACGACGCCGATCGCCTGGGACAAGGTTATTGTGACGCTGGTCGACGAGCGCTTCGTGCCGCCGTCCTCGCCGCGATCGAATGCCGGGCTGGTGGCGGCGAACCTGCTGCAGAACAAGGCCGCGGCGGCGCGCTTCGTGCCGCTCTACCATGAGGCGGCAAGCATCGAGGACGCCGCGGCGGCGGATAGCGAAGCGCTGCGGTCGCTGCCCTGGCCGCTCGACGTGGTCATTCTCGGCATGGGCGGCGACGGCCACACGGCTTCGTTCTTTCCCGATGCCGGCAACCTCGAGGAGTTGCTCGATCCCGCGTCCCAGCGCATCGTGCTGCCGGTGCATGCGGCGAGCGGGGGCGAGCCGCGGCTGACGCTGTCGATGGCGCGCATCGTCGCGGCCGGCTTCGTCGCGCTCCATATCGAAGGCGAGGACAAGCGCACAGCGTTCAACGGCGCGATGGGTCCAGGCGCGAAAAAGCCCATCCGCAGCGTGCTCGAAGCGGCGCCGGGACGGATAGAGGTGTTCTGGGCACCCTGATTTCATTTGAGGACAGCCCGGTGGCAGGGGAGGACGCTTACCGGGCTTGAAAGGACGGACCATGACAGCCAGACGCGATATCGAAGCCATCACGGAACGCATCCGCCAACGTTCAAAAGCCGGGCGAGAAGCCTATCTCGGCCGCATCGCCGGAGCGTCAAGCAATACCGCCAATCGGGCGGTGCTGGGCTGCGGCAACCTCGCCCACGGTTTTGCCGTGTGCAGCCCGTCGGAAAAGATCGCGCTCGGCGGCGACCGCGTGCCGAATCTCGGCATCATCACCTCCTACAATGACATGCTGTCGGCGCATCAGCCCTTCGAGACCTTCCCGGCGCTGATCAAGGAAGCCGCGCGGGAAGCGGGCGGCATCGCCCAGGTGGCCGGCGGCGTGCCGGCGATGTGCGACGGCGTCACCCAAGGCCAGCCCGGCATGGAATTGTCGCTGTTCTCGCGCGATGTCATCGCCATGGCGGCGGCGATCGGCCTGTCGCACAATATGTTCGACGCCGCCGTCTTCCTCGGTGTCTGCGACAAGATCGTGCCCGGACTGGTGATCGCGGCGCTCACCTTCGGCCATCTGCCTGCCGTCTTCATCCCCGCCGGACCGATGACGACCGGGCTCGCGAATGACGAGAAGGCCAAGGTCCGCCAGCTCTATGCCGAAGGCAAGGTCGGCCGCGCCGAACTGCTGGAAGCGGAGTCCAAGTCCTATCATGGGCCTGGCACCTGCACCTTCTACGGCACCGCCAATTCCAACCAGATGCTGATGGAGATCATGGGCCTGCACACGCCGGGTGCCTCCTTCGTCAATCCGGGCACGCCGCTGCGCGACGCGCTGACCAGGGAAGCGGCCAAGCGGGCGCTGGCGATCACCGCGCTCGGCAATGCCTATACGCCGGTCGGGCGCATGATCGACGAGCGTTCGATCGTCAACGGCGTGGTCGGCCTGCACGCCACCGGCGGCTCGACCAACCATACGATCCACCTGATCGCCATGGCCGCGGCCGCCGGCATCGCGCTGACCTGGCAGGATATTTCCGACCTGTCGGAAGCCGTGCCGCTCTTGGCGCGCGTCTATCCGAACGGGCTCGCCGACGTGAACCACTTCCATGCTGCCGGCGGGCTCGGCTACCTGATCCGCGAGCTGCTCGACGAAGGCCTGCTGCATGAGGACGTGCAGACGGTGTGGGGTGAAGGCCTGCGGCCCTACGCGGTCGAGGCGAGGCTTGGCGAGGACGGCAGCGTGGTGCGCGAAGCGGCGCCGCTCGTGAGCGGCGACGAGAAGGTGCTGGCGCCGGTCAAGAAAGCCTTCCAGCCGACCGGTGGCCTGAAAGTGCTTGGAGGCAATCTCGGCCATGCCGTCATCAAGACCTCGGCCGTCAAACCGGAACGTCGCATCATCGAGGCGCCGGCAAAAGTGTTCGACAGCCAGCAAGGCCTGAACGACGCCTTCAAGGCCGGCCAGCTCACCGGCGACTTCGTCGCCGTGATCCGCTTCCAGGGCCCGAAGGCGAACGGCATGCCGGAACTGCACAAGCTCACCACCGTGCTCGGCATCCTGCAGGATCGCGGCCAGCGCGTGGCGTTGGTGACCGACGGGCGCATGTCGGGCGCTTCCGGCAAGGTGCCGGCGGCGATCCACGTGACGCCGGAAGCGGTCGAGGACGGCCCGATCGCCAGGATCCATGACGGCGACGTCATCCGGCTCGACGCCGATGCCGGCACACTCGAGGTGCTGGTGCCGGGAACCGAATTCGCGCTCCGCCGCACGGCGGACGCCGACCTCATCGGCAACGAGTTCGGATTCGGCCGTGAGCTGTTCGCCGGCTTCCGGCAACTGGTCGGCCGCGCCGACCACGGGGCGGCGGCATTCGGAAGCGCCTGACGTTGCGGGTTCAAAAGACAAAGGGCGGCTTTGAGCCGCCCTTTGTCTTTGTTCCGGCCGAAACAACTACTGCACGGTGATCTCGCTCCGTTCGCCGGCCTTGATCGTCACCGGCATTTCCTTGTCCTGGCCCTGGTCGGAGGCGTGCCGCACGACGACATAATCGCCGGCGGGAATCGTCTGCTGCCAGCTGTCGCCATAGCTCAAGCCCAGCGACTTGCGCTTGCCTTCGATATCCTTCTTCGACGAGAACACCTCGATCGAGTAAGCCCCTGGCGCCGACATGGCCAGCACGCCGGCGTCGAGCGTGACCTTGATGTCCTGGTTGTCGCCGGCCTTGATGGTGAAGGGCTGCTCGGCAATGGCAAGATCGAGCGTGGTGAGCGCGACATAGTCGTCCGGCGGCAGCCAGAACTTGCTGTCGGGACCATAGGAGTGCTCGACGCTCTCGCGGGAACCGTCGATCTTCTTCTTAGCCTTGACGATTTCGAAGCTAATGCCGGAATTGTCGGCCTTGTCACCGCCTGCCGTATAGAAGGCGTTGAGCACGGCGTGGCCAACGCCAACGACGACGTCCTTCTCGACCGTCTGTCCGGCAGCAAGCTGAATGGTCTCGGTTACCGTGCCGGCGCCGATCTGCACCGTCACCTTCTGCTCGCCGGCGGGGACAGTCGCCTTGGCGTCGCCATAGTGGGTGGTGCTGCCGCCCGGATAGGCGAAGTCGACACGCGCCTCGCCGCTGATCTCCGATCCCTGGCTTGCATGCGGATGGATAACCAGCGTACCGCCGTTGAGCGTGAACAGCGGCTTGTAAACCTGGCCGGCCTCTATTTTGATCTTCTGCTCGCTTCTTGCCTCGTCATCGCGGCCGACGACTATATAGTCGCCCGGTTCGAGATTGGTTTTCAGCTCGCCGTACTCGGTCATGACCTGATCGCCCCGCGAGCCGTCCGCATTGGCCTTGTAGATTTCCCAGGCATTGCTGTTGTCGGAGATCTCGGGACCCCCCTCGGCCATGACCACGCTCGGCATGAAATTGAATTCAGGCTTGGCGGGCTCGGGCGCTGGCGCGGGTGACGGAGCCGGCTCTGGCGCCGGCGCCGGAGCCGGAGCCGGAGCCGCCACGGTCTCGACCAGCGCGTCCTGCAGCGCCTTCTCGTCGGAGGCCTGGATGTATTTGCCGCCGGTGTTTTCGGCGAGGCAGGCGATCTGCTTGCCCTCGTCGGCGGTCAGGCCGAAGCCGACGACGTCGGCGGTGAAGTCGACGCCGCTTTCCTTGAGCTCCTTGCCGAGTGCGCAGGGATCGCCGCCGCAGGTCTCCAGCCCGTCGGTGATCAGCACCACCGTTGCCTTGTCCTCGGTGTATTTCAGCGCCTCGGCGGCCTGCTTGACCGCGGCCGTGAGCGGCGTCTTGCCCAGGAATTTCATGCTGTCGGCGGCGGCCGAAATGGCGCTGGCGGATCCGGCTTGCGGCGGCACGATCAGCTCGATGTCGTCGCAGCTGCCCTTGGTGCGGTGGCCATAGGCCATGAAGCCGATCTCATCATCGGCCGGTACCGACTGCAGCACCGTGCGCAGCGATTCGCGCGCGATCTCGAGCTTCGGCTTGCCATCGATCTGGGCCCACATCGAACCCGATGCATCGAGGATGATGATGACCTTGTTGGCGGCAAAGCCGAAACTGGTCATCGACAAAAGGAAGGCCGCCGCAGCGACGCTCCGTATCAGTCCCGCCATGAAAATCTCCTGAGAGCAACCCTCGTCCGCGTTGCGAAAGCTATTTGAGGCGGGTCCTGGAAACAAGCCCGGCCGAGGGCGGAAGGCGGAGCGCTCTAATAAGTGGTGCGGCGCTCTTCCGATGGCGGGCGGCCAAACTGCAGCCGGTAGCTCTGCGCGAAATAGGAGTGCGAGGTGAAGCCGGTGGCGATCGCCACGTCGAGGATCGGCATGTTGGTCTGGCGCAGCAATTCGCGCGCCCGTTCGAGCCTCAGCCGCATGTAATAGCGACCGGGCGTCACGCTGAGGTGACGCAGGAAAAGGCGCTCGACCTGGCGCACCGACAGGCCCGCCGACTTGGCGAGCTGCACGGCGGACAGCGGCTCGTCGAGATGGTCGGCCATCAGCTCGACGATGCGCCTGAGCTTCTCCGACTTGCCGGTGAGATCGCGCTCCGGTCCGACGCGCTGGCGGTCGCCGGCCGAGCGGATGCGCTCGTGCTGGAATTGATTGGCGACGCCATTGGCCAGGTTGGAGCCGAAATCGCCGCGCACAATCTCCAGCATCAGGTCGATCGAGGTGGTGCCGCCGGCGCAGGTGTAGCGCTTGCGGTCGATCTCGAAGACATTGCCGGTGCAGTTGATGTCTGGAAAACGCTCCATGAAGCCGGCGCGGTTCTCCCAATGGATGGTGCAGCGGTAGCCGTCGAGCTGCCCGGCCTCGGCCAGGAGATAGGAGCCGACCGACAGCGCGCCGAGCGCATTGCCGCGCCGGCCCCAGCTGCGCAAAGCCGCCAGCACCTTGCTCTTGCCGGGGAATTCCGTGGTGAGCCCGACCGAGACGAACAGGATGTCGACCGGCGGCATGTCGGCGACCGAATAGTCGATCTTCAGCGGCAGGCCGTTGGAGGCCATGACCGCATCGCCGTCGGCCGAAATCGTCGTCCAGCCATAGAAGTCGCGGCCGAGCAGGCGGTTGGCCGAGCGGAAGCAGTCGATGGCGGCGGCCAGCGAGAACATCGAGAACTTGTCGACGAGCAGGAAGCCGAACTGACGGCCGCCCTGAACGGGATCGTTCGTGATCGGCCGTTCGACAGGAGCAGTAAGGTTCGGCAAGGATCTGCTTTCGATCAGAAGGACGGCCGCTTCAGCCCGGCCGCGAGGTAGGCGGAAGCTACAGTGTTCGCCATCAGCATGGCAATGGTCATCGGCCCGACGCCGCCGGGCACCGGCGTGATGGCGCCGGCGACCTTGGCCGCCTCGACATAGGCGACGTCGCCGACCAGGCGGCTCTTGCCTTCACCCTTTTCGGGCGCCGGGATGCGGTTGATCCCGACATCGATCACGGTGGCACCGGGCTTCACCCAATCGCCCTTGACCATCTCGGGGCGGCCGACGGCGGCGACCAGGATGTCGGCGGTGCGTGCCAGCGCCGGCAGATCCCTGGTGCGGCTGTGGGCGATGGTCACCGTGCAGTTGGCGGCGAGCAGCAGATTGGCCATCGGCTTGCCGACGATGTTGGAACGGCCGACGACAACGGCGTTGAGGCCGGAAAGATCCTTGCCGCGCACGCGTTCGATCAAAAGCATGGAGCCCGCCGGCGTGCAGGGCACGAAGGCCGTGTCAAGCTCGCCGGTGCCGAGCTTGCCGACATTGATGAAGTGGAAGCCGTCGACATCCTTCTCCGGCGCGATCGTCTGGATCACCTTGCCGGCGTCAATATGGCCTGGAAGCGGCAGTTGCACGAGGATGCCGTGGATCGACTTGTCGGCGTTGAGATCGCCGATGATCTTCAGCAACTGTTCCTCGCTGGTGTCGGTCGGCAGCGTATGCTGGAGCGAATGGAAGCCGCATTCCTTGGCGGTGCGCGATTTCGAAGCGACATAGACCTGGCTTGCCGGGTCTTCGCCGACGATCACCACGGCAAGGCCAGGCTTGGTGGCTCCCTTGGCCGACAGCTCCGCGGTCAAAGCCTTGACCTTCGAAACCACATCCTCGGCGACACTCTTTCCGTCAATCACTTCGGCCATCACCAACCCTCAGCTTCGCTCCGAGGCCGATGCATGGCCTCATTCCTCGATCGGCATTGTCGATCCGCCAAAGCGAGATGCTTGCGGCCGAAATGCAGGGCGGCATTTTCACGAAAATTCGACAGGGCAATCCCGTCAAAGCGTCGTCTGATGCCGTAAACCCGAAACCGGCAGCTTTTATCGAACCGCAAGCGGTCAAGAAATATGGGGTGTCAATAATATGACGCTTCAGAAATAGCGGTGGCGCGAGCGGCTTTCGGTCAGCTCGCGAACCGCCTCGCGGAATTCGCGCAGGCTGGCGCGGATCTCGTCGATCTCACCCTGGTCGGACGACGACTGGCGGGCGTCGCCCGGGACTGGCGGTTGCGGATCGTAAGAGGCGGGCGATGCCGAATAATGATCTTCGTACGGGTCGGTCCGGCCATGGGCCGGCCGATAGGAATAGCCCTGCTCATATGGCGGCTGAATATTCTGCCGCGCCGAGGTTTCAGCCCCAGGGTAGCGTTCCTCCCGGCTGGGCGCGCGCCAGGCGCTTTCGGGCGGCACAGTGTCCAAATCCGCCGTTTCAGCCGGCTCGCGGCGCACGAAATAGCGGAGCGCCGAGGCAAGCGACCCGAAAAGCCCGGGACGGACGGCGTCATCGTCCGGCATCGGTGGCGGTGTGACGGGTTGGGCCGCGGGCGGCGCGGCCATCGACACCGGTTGAGGGGCCGGAGGCGAGGCAGGCGGCGGTGTGAAAGACGCGGCTGGCGATGGCGTGAATGCCGGAGCCGGAGGCGGCGTAAATGATTTGGCCGGAGGTGGCGTGAAAGAGGGCGCGGGATGTTCCGACGTGAAAGACGCGGCCGGCGGTCGAGCGACTGGCGGGGCCGGTGGCGGTGTAACTGGCGGCGGCGCCAGCGGAGCGGCACCGTTGAAAACGTTCCCCACCGTTGGAGCACGATCGCCGGCCCGGCGGCGCGAGCGCGTGTCGGCCGTCTCGCGCAGGCTGGCAAGGATGCCACGCAGCGCGCCGAGGCCGATACCGGCGAAGAGGCCGGCAAACAGACCGGCCAAAGCCATCACGGCGCGCGACGGACCCTTGGCTTGCAGCGGCGCATAGGCCTCCGAGATGACGCTGATATTGGCGGTGTTGATGTCCTTCTGCTCGCCGGTTTCCTTGGCGCGCAGCAGGAACTGCTCGTAGACAGAACGCTTGGCGGCCGCCTCGCGCTCCAGCTCGCGCAGCGAGACGAGGTTGTTGTTGACGTCGCCGCTCTGCACCTTGGCCTGCGCCAAGCGCGAGGAAAGGTCCTGCTCGAGCTGGACGGAGCGCTTGAGGTCGACCTGCAGCGAGGATGCGATGCGCTGCAGCTCGGCGCTGATGCGCTCGCGCGCGCCGGCAAGCTGGGCATTCAGCGCCTCGATCTCCGGATGGCGCGGCCCGAGCTTGACCTCGGCGCGGTCGGCTTCCTGCTTCAGGGCAGCATATTGCGAGCGCAGCTCGCTCATCATGTTGGAGTTGATTTCCTCGGGCAACGTGCCGCTGAGGACCGAATTGACGTTCAGCGAGCGTGCCGAGGCGGCGCGTGCATTGAGCTCCAGCGTGCGGGCGCGGGCGACGGAAAGCTGCTCGTTGAGCTTCAGCATCTGGTCGTCGCTGATCAGGTGACCCTGCGCGTCGACGAGGTCGTGGGTCGCCCGGAAATCCTCGACGGCGCGCTCGGCCGTCTCGACGCCCTTGCGCAATTCGTCGAGCCTGGCGGTGAGCTCGTCATTGGCGCGGCCCGCGGTGCTCGACTGGATCTCACTGGATATCTGCTTGAAGGCCTTGACCATGGTGTTGGCGATCAGGGCGGATTTCTCGGCGTTCTGCGTCGTGGCGCTGACCGAGACCACGAAGGTCTTGCCGCCACGTTCGACGTCGAGGCTGTCATACAGTTTGCCGACCGCCAGCGAGCGCTTGCGCGCTTCGTCCGCGGCACCCGCATCCTGCCGCGACAGGATCGAGCGGAGTGTTGACATCAGGCCGAAGCCGCCACTGCCCTGGCCGTTGAACTCAGGATCGTTGGTAAGGTTGAGATCGGTGACGACCTTGTTGAGAACGGTGCCCGATGTCAGGATTCGGACCTGGTTCTCGACGATCGCAAGCGTCGCATCCGAGGCGACCACGTTCTGCGTCAGGTCGCGGTCGGTGAGCTTGAGGTCGCGCGGGTCGACGATGACGTCGGTGGTGGCCTCATATTTCTTCGGCGTCGACAAGGCGATGGCGACGCCGAGCGCGGCGCCCAGGACGGTCGTCGACAGGATCAGCGCCTTGGATCGCGTGATGCCGTGCACGACCTGCATCGGGTCGATCAGCGGCTTCCATTCCTCGGAAACGTCGCCGGCGGATGGCCGGCTCGACTGAGGTTCGGGAGCGGCTTGCGACTGCTGGCTCTCCGCCGGGGCTTCATAGAACGGCCCGGACGACGCAGGCCGACTTCTTGCGCGCCAGTCATGTTCGGTCTCGACCGGCTGGGATTCCGCTTGTCCCTGATCGCGGCCAAATTCGCCGGTTTCATTGGACTGCGGATTCAACTTCCCTTCGCGTTCGGAACGTGCGGCGCGATGGCGCGCCGCGGCGTCCTCGCGCCAGGAGGAGTTGGCCCGGTCGCCGATCGAAACCGTGTTGTCGTCGCCACGCATGGCTTGGCCGAGCGCGAGCAGGGAACGCTCGCGCCTCCAGTCATCACGGTTATCCCTGTCGACCATTATCCTGGAACTTGCTCTCTGGCGGCTTGGGCGCGGCGGATGGGCCAATCGTTAAGCCACGCTAAACGGGCATAGGAAACAAAGGGTTAATTTTGCGTCCGCACTCCCACGGTTTCTCGCCTTGCTCGCGGCATTCCGGCGCCGCCAGCACAGGCGCCAGAACGCCGCGTTAAACTTTCCAGCCTATCTATCGCCCCGGATATGACCCAGGCCAGCGACATGCCGCAAAGGCGGAGCTTCGCGCGGATCGGCCACTTCGTGGCCACCCGCCGGAAACTGGTATTCGACTATCTCTCGGCCATCAGCGGCGCCGGCGGCCGGCTGGTGTTCTCGCTTGCCTATTTCGTCGCCTTGGCCAACACGCTTTCGATCGCCGAATTCGGCATGTTCGCGACAGCCTCGGCCGCCGGCATCATGCTGTCACGCATCCTCGCCTTCGGCTTCATCTCGGCGCTCTACCGCACCGCCACGATCCGCCCCAACCTGATCGGCACATTCACCGCCGGTTTCCTGCTTCTCGGCGTCCTCTCGCTGCCATTCCTCGCCGCCGCCTCCTACATCGTCTACCTGATCTTCTTTGCCGACACCGTGCCGCTGACGGCCTTTGCGGCGATCGTCTTCGCCGAGGCGCTGTTGTGGCGGCCGGTCGAGGTGGCCCTGATCGTCAACAACGGGCTCGGCAAGTTCGGGCGGGCGGCGGTGCTCGCCATTCTGGCGACAGCGCTTCGGGCAGTCGGCGCCATCCTGTTCATGCTAGCCGCGCAGCATACGATCGGCGTCTGGTCGCTGTTCTACATCGGCGCCAATGCCGCTTCGCTGATCGTCGCCTTCGCCTTCTTCTATCCGGGCCAGCGGCTGAGGCTGCGCGCCGAGCTGTATTTCCGGCGGCTCGCCGATTCCATCTATGTCGCCGGATCCGAAGTGCTGTTCTACCTGCAGATGGAGTTCGACAAGCTGCTGGTGCTGTCGATCGGCGGGCCGCATCTGGCCGGCATCTACGCCATCATCATGCGGCTGGTCGATCTCACCGCGATCCCGATCCGCACTTTCTCGATGATGCTGGTGCAGCGCATGATGCGGGCGCCGGAGCTGCTGTCGCGGCTGGCGGTGAAGAGCGGCATCGAGTGCGGCGTGTTCCTGGTCTCGACGCTGGCGCTGGCGTCGCTCGGCATCGTGCTGCACTTCTTCCCCAACGCGCTCGGCAGGAATGTCGCCGAGGCAGCGCCGCTGGTGGCGCTCGCCGTCTGCGTGCCGGGACTGCGCAACCTTGTCGAATACCAGGCCGAGCTTCTGTTCGCGCGTGGCCAGACGGCGGTCAGGGCAATCAATCTTGGCCTGCTCGCCGGATTCAAGGCGGTTCTGCTCACCTATGTGCTGACGACCATCCCCGACACGGCCAATCTGGTCCTGTCGCTCAACATCGTCTTCCTGCTGCTTTATCTTGCCTCGACATTGTTGACCTATTCGGCGATGCGCCGGCCGGCCAAAGCCATCTGAGCCTTACGCAGCAAGCCCGATCAGGCGGCGGATGCGGCCGATGTCGGTACCGATGAAGGACTGCATGCCGATCGCCACCTGTTCCGGCGCCATGGTGTCGACGAAGCGGCGGAACTGGTCATCCGAGAGCGGCGCGCCGTTCCAGTGGACGCGGCAGAACTCCTCCGAGCCGTGGAAATGGCCGGCACCGTCGAGCACATCGTCGACGTAGCGGCCATAGATCATGCATTCGGAGAATTTTCGCGCCGAACCGACCACGCTGACCCATTCGCGGCCATGCACCTTCTCGATGCGCTCGCACATCGCGTTGACCGTCTCGCGGCGCCAGGCGATCAGCGTCGAGATGTAGTCGTGGCACGATGGATTGGCGGGATCGATGCCGAGTGCTGTGCCCGCATTGCGCGACCAGATGCGATGCTGGTCATGGCCGTCGTTCGATAGCATGCCGTCGCGGCGGAACAGCCGCACCTTGCCGTCGCGCCAGAAGGCGTTCGCGTCGAAGGGTTTCAGGAAGGCGACATCGGAATCGCAGAAGACGAGCACGTCTTCCTTGGCGTGGCCGGCAATGGCGATGCGGCGCAGCTGCTGCACATGCCAGCCGCGCAGCGGCTGTGTTTTCAGGCTCAGCCAGATGCGGCGGCGGAAACCGCTCAGCGGATCGTCAAACGCGCGCAGCCAGCGCGGCAACAGGTCCCGCTCGTCGACAACGCTGCGGCGGCCGGATTCCAGCTGGCGAAACAACGCGACGTCGCGATGTTCGGTCAGGATGTAATGATGCGCCATGCCGGCGACGTGGCGGTCGATGGTTTCGCACAAAAGCCGGCAGCGTTCGAAATCGGGGGCGTAGCTTGCCGTGACGATCGCGGCCAGGGGTACGCGCGGCAGCGGTTCGATTGCGGTAGACGTATCCGGCACGAAGCGGCTGTTCACCGGCGTGCCCCCAGCGGTCGTGGCCCGAGCGACAGCTTCTGCTTGACGACACGCCACAGGAAGAGCGGATTGCCGACGATGTAGCGCCGCCACAGGCGGCCGGGTTCGATCCACAGGCGGAACAGCCATTCCAGCCGCAGGCAGCGCAGCCATAACGGCGCGCGCGGCACCGAGCCGCTCATGAAATCGAGCAGCGCGCCGACGGCGACCGGCAGCGTGCAATGGCGACTGTCGATATGGCGCTCGATCCACAATTCCTGGCGCGGCACGCCCATCGCCACAAGCAGCACGTCCGGCCGCAGCCTGGCGATGCGCTCGAGGATCGCCGGCTCCTCAGCGGCAGAGAAGAAGCCGTCATGGATGACGACGAAATTGTGCTGCATGGCGAGCGTCGACAGCTTCGCGCATGCAGCTTCGGCATTGGCGCGCGTCGTGCCGAGCAGCGCCACCGTCAGCGGGTGCGACGCGGCCTGCAGGAAAGCCGGAATGAAATCGGTGCCGTTGAGATTGCTGGGAAAAGGGGCGCCGTAAAGCAGCTTGGCCGCCATGTCGACGCCGACGCCATCGGGAAGGATAAGGAAGTTTTCCAGCGCCTCGGCAAAGACCGGGTCGGTGCAGGTCAGGTTGGCGTTGTGGGCGTTGAGGAAGCTCACCTTGGTGAAGCGGCGCTCGTCGATCAGCCTGGTGAGCAAGGCGATGGCCTCGTCCCAGCGTATGGCCAGCACCGGAATGCCCAGGATGGTCTTGAGCGTATCGAAGCCGAAGGCGGCGCGCGCGGTGTGCATGTTCATGCGGCGACCTCCTGCCTGACGGCGCCGAGCTTCTCCAGGCCATGCCCGATCGCGGCGTCGAGCGCCTTGAGCTGGCGGCGGTGGAACGCGCTGCCATCGACGTCGCGGATATTGGCCGCGGCCGCCTGGAGGGCGGCGGCGAAAGCGATCGGGTCGTCGGTCACCACGCAATTGTCGGGGCGATAGCCGATGCCGCGCAGCGAGCGGCTGGTGGCGACGGACGGCAGGCCGAGCTCGAAGGCCTCGATGGTCTTCAACTGCACGCCGCTGCCGGCGGTGCTGATCAGGGGAATAACGGCGGCGCCGCGCACGAAGGCCTGCGCGTCCGGAACCCTGCCGACGAAGGAGACGCCAGGATGCGGCGAACTGATGCTGGAAGGTATGCTGCCGGCGATCCTGATGCGGAAATCCGGCTTCAGATGCGGCACGACCTTGGTCAGGAACCAGTCGAGCCCGATGCGG
Source organism: Mesorhizobium sp. M2A.F.Ca.ET.046.03.2.1 (assembly GCF_003952425.1). Taxonomy (NCBI): domain Bacteria; kingdom Pseudomonadati; phylum Pseudomonadota; class Alphaproteobacteria; order Hyphomicrobiales; family Phyllobacteriaceae; genus Mesorhizobium; species Mesorhizobium sp. M2A.F.Ca.ET.046.03.2.1. The sequence continues at coordinate 1,506,828 of NZ_CP034449.1, forward strand.
TTGGGCTGCCAGGTCCAGGTGCCGATCAGCGCGGCGTCGCAATCGATATGTCGCGTCGCCTTTATCGGCGCCTGCGCACGGGTCACCAGCGGCAGCACCGCCGAGCGTGTGTCGGAGGCGACGCCAAGTGCCGCGCGGTCTTCCTCGGCCAGCGTGAAGACGAAGCGCGCCGCGCCGCAAAGGCGCTCCTCCATGACCTTGAGCAGCCTGGCCTCGCGGCGGAACATCCAGCGCTGCAGCGCGCTGCCCGCCGCGGCGGCATTTTCCTCGGCCGAGCGATGCTCGACATTGTGCGCGACGAAGACGAATGGACGGTCAGCGAGAACCTTCTCGAACGCGCCGGCGAACTGCACCGAATTCAGGATATAGCCGTCGAAGGGACCGGCGCGATCGATGGCGGCGCGGGTTTGCGCCTCAGAGACGACACGCAGCTTGACCGACGAAAAGGTCAGGCCGGAGGAAACCGCCTTGCCGAGCCAGACAAGTTTTTGCAGCGGCGAAGCGCTTTCGGTGCGGACCTCGACGGCGTCGAGCACGATGGTGTTTTGCGGATCGGACGGGGTCTTGCCTGGCCAGATGAAGCCGATCACGGTCACGCGCACGCCGGCGCGCCGCAGCGCGTCGATGGTCGCGGCATTGGCAATCTCGTAGCCTGAGGCGAGAGCGCCATCGGGCACGATCGATGTGGCGAACAGCAGATGCATCTCACCTATCCTTAGGTGCAGCCGGTAGCAAAACGCGGTGAAGCCTTGATTAAATGGCACCGTCAAAGGCCAAAGACCCGGCTTTTCCGACAGCCGGGCGAGAAGGTGATTAACGAAACGTTATCACCGCGATGCTATCGAGGGCGCAAACCCACGCTGCTCAAAAACGGATGATCCCTTTGCCGTCCGACGCTTCTGTATCGATCGCGGGACGGTCGCCGGAGCTTGCCGCCGAGACTGTCGAGGCGGTGGTGACGCTGCCGACCTTCAAGCGGCCGCAGCAGGTGCTGGAAACCCTGGCTTCGCTCAAGGCGCAGCGTACCGGCCGGCGCTTCGCCGTCATCGTCATGGAAAACGAGGCCGAGGCGCGCGAGGGTGCCGCCGCCGTGCTGCCGCTGTTCGAGAGCGGCGAGATGCCGGGACTTGTGATCGTCGCGCATGAGCGCGGCAATTGCAGCGCCTACAATGCCGGCTGGCAGACGGCGATCCTGCAGTTTCCCAACTTCAAGCACCTTCTTGTCATCGACGATGACGAGATCGCCGAGCCGGACTGGTTGGAGCGCATGTGCAAGGCCGCCGAGACGCTTCGCGCCGACATCGTCGGTGGCCCGCAAGTGCCGGTCTTCGCCGATCCGAGCCACGCCCGATGGGCCGAGCACCCGGTGTTCGCGCCGCCCTACCGGGAAACCGGTCGCGTTCCGGCGCTCTATTCGTCCGGCAATTTGCTGGTGGGACGCAACGTGCTGAAGGCCATGGGACCGCCCTTCCTCGATCTCAGGTTCAATTTCATGGGCGGCGGCGATTCCGACTTCCTCAGCCGTTCCGCGCAGAAAGGCTTCGTGCTCGGCTGGTGCGCCGAGGCAAAAGTCAACGAGACCGTGCCGGCCCGGCGCGTCGAGGCCGATTGGATCCGCGCCCGCAGCCTGCGCAATGGCGTGATCTCGACGCTGGTCGAAAAGAAGAAACGCGCCGGCACGCCGCTTGCCGGCCTCAAAGTGTTTCTCAAAAGCCTGGCGCTGCTCGCGGCCTCACCGCTCCGTGGCGCCATCCGGCTGGCGCGAACCGGCTCGCTGACGACCGGCCTCTACCCGGTCTATGTCGCGCTCGGCCGGGTGCTTGCCGAATTCGGATATGCCAATGAGCAGTACCGACAGCCTGAGAAGAATTGAGCGCGCGCCGCTCGGCGCCGCCTTCACCAAGGAAGGTGTGGCGACGGCGATCGCCGCGCTCCTGTTCACCGTCATCATGGTCTCGTTCCGGCCTTTCCAGCCGGCGGGAGCGGAACTCACCGGCGACGGCGGCGACATCGTCAACCAGCTCGGCTTCGGCTCGCTCGGCGCGATCTCGATCTTCTCGCTGCTCGCCTTTGCCGATCCGCGCGTGGTGCGTTCGCTGGTCAGCCCCTCCTGGGCGCTGATGCTGGGCTTCTTCTTCCTGTCGGTGGTGCTCGCCACTGATCCGCCGGTGGCGATGCGCGCCGCCTCCTTCACCATGATCGGCATCATCACCATGGCGACGATCCTGGTGCTGCCGCGCGACGCCGATTCCTTCGCCCGCGTGATCATCTTCACCGCCGTCGTGGTGATCGGCCTTTCCTATATCGGCCTGGTCGTCTTCCCGCATGAGGCCCTGCACACCGCCGACTCGCAGGAGCCGGAGCATGCCGGCCTGTGGCGCGGGGTCTTCACGCACAAGAACATCGCCGGGCCGGTGATGGCCTGTTTCAGTTTCGCCGGGCTCTATCTGTTCCGACGCGGCCAGCGCTGGTGGGGCGCCGGCATCTTCTGCGCCGCGATGATCTTCATGCTCCACACCGGCTCCAAGACGACCGCCGGACTTGTGCCGTTCTCGATCATGATCGTCGTGCTGCCCAGCCTCATCGGCATGCGGCTCGGCACGCCGATCCTGTTCGCGCTGGCGATCGTCGCGACCGCGGTCGGCACGCTCGGCATCGTCTTCATCCCGCCGGTGAAGCATCTGGCGGCGATCTATTTCCCCGATCTCACCTATACGGGGCGTACGACGCTTTGGGAGTTCGCCGGCGAGATGCTGGCGAAGAAGCCGTGGACCGGCTACGGCTACGAAAGCTTCTGGGGGACGCCACTGCTGCTCAACCAGGACCAGCCCTTCGACAGGCCCTGGGACATCCGCACCATCGTGCATGGCCATGACGGTTATCTCGACATCGCCGTGCTGATGGGCATCCCGGCGCTCTGCGTCGCCGTCTACACCTTCCTGATCGCCCCGTTGCGCGATTACATGCGCATCCTGCCGCGCAAGGAAAACATCTTCCTCGGCGACTTCTTCATGATGGTGGTGCTGTTCACGGCGCTGAACGGCTTCCTGGAAAGCTTCTTCTTCCATCGCGGCGATCCGGTCTGGCTGTTTTTCGTTCTCGGCGTGCTTGGCCTCAGGCAAGTCTCGCTGCGGCCGATCCCGGTTCGCCTGTCGCGATAGAGCGTTTCACCATTTCACCGGAACGGCGAACCCCGCTATCTCCGTCCTGACGCAGTTGCGTGCGGAAAGCCGCTCGCCCTTTCCGCGGAATTGCACTCAATCCTGGACGATCGATCTTCCTCATGCTGGGCTTTTCGCTGGCCGCGCAAGCGTCTAAGGAGAGCCATGCTAAGGAGATCTTGATGACGATCAGGCTCGTTCTCGCCGGCTGCGGCAATATGGGTTACGCCATGCTCTCGGGCTGGCTGAAGTCCGCAAGGCTCGAGCCGTCGGCGGTGTTCGTGGTCGAGCCCAACGCGGAACTGCGCCAGCGGGCCGAACATCTCGGCTGCCGCGTTTCCGCCGACGCCGGGGCCATTCCGGCCGATGCCGTGCCAGACCTCGTCGTCATCGCAGTAAAGCCGCAGGTGATCCGCGACGTGACGGCGCAGTACAAGCGCTTCGGCGATGGCAGGACGACTTTCGTCAGCATTGCCGCCGGCACGCCGGTCGCCACCTTCGAGGAAATCCTGGGCGAGCTCGCGCCGGTCATCCGTTGCATGCCGAACACGCCGGCCGCGATCGGCAAGGGCATGATGGTGGTGTTTTCCAACCCGCTGGTCTCCGATGACGTCCGGCGCTTCGTCCTTGAGCTGCTTTCGGCAAGCGGCGTCGTGACGACGATCGACGACGAGGGCCTCATGGACGCGGTGACGGCCGTCTCCGGCTCCGGCCCGGCCTATGTCTTCCACTTCATCGAAGCGCTGACCGTTGCGGCCGAGAAGGCCGGCCTGCCGGCCGAGACCGCGAAGCTGCTCGCCATGCAGACCGTCTTCGGCGCCGCCTCGCTCGCCGCTGAAAGCGACGAGGAGCCGGGCGTGCTGCGTCAGCAGGTGACCAGCCCCAACGGCACGACCGCCGCCGCGCTCGGCGTGCTGATGGGCGGCGACCGCCTGACAAAGCTCGTCACCGAAGCCGTGGAAGCGGCGCGGCTGCGGTCGATAGAGCTCGGCAAGTAGCGATCCGACAAACAATCCAGCCTGGGATGCGCCAAATCCACCAGGCCTGATCGACGATTGCCATATCGGCTAACCGATTTCCCGAACAATCGGTGGGTTTCCCTTTGGCCCAAAGGATTGCCGATTGACTTTGGCATAGACCGCCCAGATAAAACTTTCGTTCGCTGACAAAGGCAAATGTTCACTCATCTTGACTGAGCATTCCGTCCTCGTCGGCGAGTGGGGAGTGCCTTGGCCGGGAGGGTCGAGGCGTCATTGAGTTGCGGGCATCATTCACGCTTCGAGCCGAAGCCGATGCCCCTGGGGAGGTAGAATGGACACCATACTTGCAGGCTTAAAGGGAGCCATCGACACGCTCGGCGCGACTGTGCTCTTGCCGATCGTCATTTTCATCATCGCCGTGATCCTTGGAGCCAAGGTCAGCAAGGCATTCCGCGCCGCCATCACGATCGGCGTCGCCTTCATCGGCATCAACCTCGTGCTCGGCCTGATGTTCGCCTCTATCGGCTACGTGGCCAAGGCGATCGTCACCAACACCGGCATCCATCGCGACATCATCGATGTCGGCTGGCCGTCTGCCGCCGCGATCGCCTTCGGCTCGTCGGTCGGCCTTTGGGTCATCCCGGTCGGCATCCTGGTCAACATCGCGCTCCTGCTCACGCGCATGACACGCACGCTCAATGTCGACGTCTGGAACTTCTGGCATTTCGCCTTCGTCGGCTCGCTGGTCGTCGCCGCCACCAACAATCTGGCCTACGGCATCATCATCGCGGCGCTTGTCGCGGCACTTGCGCTGCTCTTCGCCGACTGGTCGGCGCGCGCGGTGCAGCAGTTCTACGGCGTGCCGGGCATTTCCGTGCCGCATCTCGCCTCGGCGCAGATCCTCCCGATCGCCATCATCCTCAACTGGATCATGGATCGCATCCCGGGCATCAACCGCATCAACATCAGCACCGAAACCATCGAACGCCGCTTCGGCGTGTTCGGCGAGCCGGTGATACTCGGGCTGATCATTGGCCTGGTGCTCGGCCTGATCGCCTTCTACAACGCTGGCGATCTCGGCACGGTGCTGGCCAAGGTGCTCGGCACCGGCATGACGCTGGCGGCGGTGATGCTGCTCCTGCCGCGCATGGTGAAGATCCTGACGGAGGGCCTGCTGCCGGTCTCGGACGCCGCACAGGAATTCGTGCGCAAGCGCACAGGCGACCGCGAGCTGCAGGTCGGGCTCGACTCGGCCATCCTGATCGGTCACCCCGCCGCGATCTCGTCGTCGCTGATCCTGGTGCCGATCGCGATCATCCTGTCGATCATCCTGCCCGGCAACCGCGTCATCCTGTTCGCCGACCTTGCCGTCATCCCGTTCATCGTCGCGATGACCGCGCCGCTGGTCAGGGGCAATGTCTTCCGCATGGTTGTCATCGGCACGGTGACGCTCGCCGTCGGCTTCTACGTCGCCAACGCGCTGGCGCCGCTGTTCACGAGTGCAGCCGTCGCCTCCGGCTTCAAGCTGCCGGCGGATGCGCTGCAGATCACCTCGGTGGTCGACGGCTTCCTCTGGGTTCCCTATGTGATCATCGAAGCGATCCAGGGGCTCGGCGTGATCGGCATCGTCGTCATCGCGGTGGTGATCGCTGCGCTGTTCCTGTTCTACCGCCGCAATCCGCTCGGCTGGGAGCGCGCGGCAGGCGCCGAGGACGAGCCGGCCGAAGGCACCGCCTGAGCCGGCCCCATCCTGAACTGACAATGACCTGTGCGCCCGAGCCACACGGCGGGCGCACGGTCCGCATCAATGGAGTGACCCTTGTCGAACGGCCTGATCCAACTCCTGGACCCCGAGGCAGTCGTCCTTGGCTCCGACGCCTCGACCAATGAGGAGATCATCCGCATCCTGGCCGCCAGGCTGGAGGCGTTGGGCTACGTCAAGAGCAGCTACGCCGACGCTGTCGTGCGGCGTGAGATGACGATCCCGACAGGCCTGCCGCTGGAGCGCGCCGACAATGTCGCGGTTCCGCATACCGACCCCGAACATGTGCTGAAGCCGGGTGTCGCGATGGGCACGCTCAAGCGGCCCGTCACCTTCGCCAATATGGAAGATCCCGACGAGAAGCTGCCGGTGGGCCTCGTCTTCCTGCTTGCCATCAATGACAAGGACAAGCAGATTGACACGCTGCAGACCGTCATGGTCACCATCCAGAATCCCGCGGCGCTGGATGGCTTGAGGACGGCCAGGACCTTCGACGACGTCCGCGCCATTCTCGGCTGACAAAGGAAAGAACATGTCCAGACAGAAAACCATTCTTTTTGCCTGCGGCACGGGCGTCGCGACCTCGACCGCGGTCAATGCGGCGGTGACCGAAGCGATGAAGAAGCGCGGCCTCACCTTTCATGCGCAGCAGGCCAAGGCAACGGAAGTGCCCGGACTGGCCGACAACGTCGATTTCATCGTTGCCACCACACCGATCTCGGCATCCGTGAAGAAGCCGGTGATCAAGGGGCTCCCCTTCCTCACCGGCATCGGCAAGGACAAGGCGCTGGACGAGATCGAGGCGGAACTGCGCAAATAGAGCAATTCCAGGAAAAAGTGTGAGCGGTTAAATTCGGCGCCTTCGCCGTAACCTTCCGTCCGGAATTGCGTCAAAACAAAGGGATAGAGCCGGTTCAGCCTGACAGGGCCGGCGAAGCGATCTTCGCTCCGTGGAGCATGTCGTCCTGCAGCCGGCGCAGGGCGTAGAGCCTCGTCGTCCGGTCCGGCGCGGCATTGTCCTCGGTCAACAACTCGCCCTTCTTCACCGGCTTCAGCACCTTGCCGCCTTCGAGCAAGCCGACCGGCACGGCGCGGCTTGCCCGGGCATCGCCAACGGTCATGGTCCAGGAGCGGTAGCAGGTCTCGCCGATGGCATCGAAGGTCTCCCCGGCGGCAAGGTCGCGCTTGGCCACCGCGCAGACCTCCGCCACCGGCCTCGGCAGCGGCACCATGTCGGGCTTGCCATAGAGCATGATGCGGGCGGCGGTCAGCGGAACCTCCAGAGAAGTCAGGTGATAGGGCCGGAACAGGCCATAATAAGGGCCCTTGCCGACATGGAGATCGTCCATGCGCTCGACGACGCGGGGATGGATCGCCTCGACGATGACGAAGACGCCGGGCGCCACGCCCTTGCCGATCGTGTAGTCGACGACGCCTTTCCGGGAGAGGAGGCCGCCATCGGCTTTCGGGATCAGCACCTTGGCCAGTTGATCGCGATCGGCCCTGGGGCCATGCATGCCCGGGATATCCGGGACCAGGCCGGTGGCATTGGCGATGGCGCACATCTCGACCATGGTCTTCGAGCCGTCGACGAATTCGACCAGCATGCGCGGGTTCATGTTCCGGCGCGCGGCCTCTTCCCGGTAGTCGTCCGGAACGGCGTCATGGTTGAGCGGATTGTTCTTGCCCTTGCCCGCCGCGACGATGCTTAACCCAAGCGCCGAGGCGAATTCGATCAGTTCCATGCAGCTTGACGGCTCGTCGCCGGCGCCGACGGAGTAGACCACTCCCAGCCGGTCGGCCTGCTGCTTCAGGTAACAGCCGATGGTCACGTCGGCCTCGACATTCATCATCACCAGATGCTTGCCATGTTCCATGGCCATCAGATCGAAATCGGCGGCGACGCCCGGCTTGCCGGTGGCGTCGATGATCACGTCGATCAGCGGGTTGGTGACCAGCATCTCGTTCGAGGTGATGGCGATCCGGCCGTCTTCGATCGCCCGGGTGACCTTGGAAGCGGTTTCGGCCTCTACCGCCATCGCCTCGTCGCCATAGGCGATGCGGACCGCCTCGCGGGCGGTATGCGGGCGCCGCGTGGAGATGGCGGCGATCGATATGCCCGGCATCAGCATACCCTGGGTAACCAGATCGGTCCCCATCTCGCCGGAGCCGATGACACCGACGCGCACCGGCCTGCCCTCGGCGGCGCGGCGGGCGAGATCGCGGGCAAGCCCGGTCAAGGCGATATTGGTCATGCAAGAAAACTCACGGCTTTTTGCTCCGGCCCGCAATACAGGGAACGATCCGCGTTTGCCAAATCAAACCAGCCCGAGATGGCGATTTCTTGCGAATGCTTTGCAAGGCCGCGGCAGATTTCGCGGGAGCTTGTGCATGGCGGCCGCACGATTCGCCGTTTCTTTCAGACCGTTAACCATTGCAGCGCGCTTTGAGCTGGAAAAGCTCGGACGGGCGCACTCGGTTTCTGTGCCATTTTTGCTACAGGCTCCGGCCCTAATGCCTGGAATTGCAATTTTGAGGGGTGTCTAATCCATTATATGCTCACAACCGCGAAAAATCTGATAGACACTGGTCGAAAGCTCCGGTGGCAGGCTTGGGCAAATAAGCGCCAATAAAAAACAATGGCGCGGGGATAGTCACGGGGTAGATATGACCAGGACGGGTAAAGTGACCGTCGGCTGGCGCCTTGCGCTTGCCGTCACGGTGTCGATGTTGGCTTGCGGTAGCGCCAGCGCACTCACACTCAAAGAAGCCGTTGCCGTCGCAGTGGAATCCAATCCGGAGATTGGCCAGGCGATCGAAAACCGCGAAGCGATCGAATTCGAGTTGCGCCAGGCGAAAGGCCTTTATCTTCCCAGCGTCGATCTGGAAGCCTCGACCGGCGTTCGCCGCCTGGACAATGACACACGGCGCGCGCTCGACGAGGATCACAGAGCCCTCTATCCGAACGAGGCCGACCTCACCGTCTCGCAGACGCTTTACGACAGCGGCGCGCGACGCGCGGAGCTGAACCGCCAGGCCTCGCGGGTCGACGGAGCTTCCTTCAGGGTTCTGGAGCGGTCCGAGTTCATCGGGCTCGCGGTCGTCCAGGACTATCTGGAATACATGCTGCAGGCTTCGATCGTGGCCGAGGCCAAGAAGAACCTTGGCTTCCATCAGTCCATTCTCAGCGACATCAAGCAAGGCATCGCGGGCGGCGCGCTCAACGACGCCGACCGGCAGCAGGCCGAGGAACGCCTTTTTGCCGCCAAGGCGCGGATGCAGGAGGCAACCGAAGAACTCGAGGCGGCCAAGATCCGCTTCTTCAAGAATGTCGGCAAGCCGCTGACCAGCCCATCGCGGCCGGCCGATGTCTCGGCCGCCCTGCCGCGGTCGCTGGACGACGCGATCGGGCTTGCCAGGCAGAACAATCCGCGTGTCCATATGGCCAACAGCGATATCGACGCCGCGGCCTCGCTGGTCGATGCGGCGCGGGCGAAATACGGTCCGACGATCACCGCCGAGGGTGTTGCCCGCGGCGGGTCTGATATCGATGGCGATAATGGCGACACCAGCGACCTGCAGGCTCGGGTGGTGCTGCGCTGGAATCTGTACCGCGGCGGCATCGACAAGGCCAACGAGCAGGAACAGATCCGCCGCACCAGCGAGCAGCGTCTTGCGCTGCACCAGGTGCTGCGCGAAATCGAGGAAGCCGTCCGCACCTCGTGGGACCGACGCTTCCGCCAGGCGGATCTCGCAAAGACGCTGCGGCAGCAGGCAGCCACCAACGAAAAGCTCGTCGCGTCCTATCGCGAACAGTTCAAGGTCGGACAGCGCTCGCTGCTCGATGTGCTCGATGCCCAGAACACGCGCTTCAACACCGCGACACTGGCCGACACGTCGTCCTACGCATCGCTGTTCGCGGAATACCGGCTGCTGGCCGCGACCGGCGAATTGCTGAAGACGCTCAACATCCAGCCGGCCAAGCAGTCCGCGGCCTACGCTCGTGAGGAATTCGGTGTGCCGGCCACGGCCGATACCGAGACCTATGCGCGCACGCCGTCGGAGCAGAAGAACGATCTGCCGTTCGACATCCTCGCGCCGGTCAGGAAAAAGTAGACGATGTAAGCATCGATCTTGCAGTCCTTCGGGGCGGATCGTGAACCAACAACCTCATATCTTATCGCCCAAGGAGGCTTTCAAAGCCTGCTTCTGCGCTGTTGCGGCCTATCTCGGCAGGCCGAGCGCGGAAACGGTGCTGTTTGCCGGCGTGCCGATTTCGGAGACGCGCATCGAGCCGGATGAAATCCGCCATCTGGCCGAGCGCATCGGACTGGAGGTCCAGGATTTCAGCCATCGCGATTTCCTGCGCGGCCGCTTCGATCTCCCGGCGATTGTCTTCCGCGTCAGCCAATTGCCGATCGCGCTGCTGGCGGAAGTGGAGGGCGGGCAATATCTGACGGCGCCCCAGGAAAACGGCCGCACCACGATCGACAGGGCGGAACTCGCCGAGAACTACATCAGCGGCGGCACGTCCTTTTCGATCACCTATGGCAACACGGCCGAAGAGATGACCGTCGGCACGGCCGCGCGGATCGAAAGGCGCCACTGGCTGACCGGCACCATGGGGGCGTTCTGGCGCACCTATTCCAAGGTGGTGCTGTCGGCGGTCTTCATCAATCTTTTGGCGATCGCCTCGCCGATCTTCACCATGAATGTCTACGACCGCATCCTGCCGAACAAGGCGATCTCCACGCTTTGGGTGCTGGCGCTCGGCATCGGCGCGGCCATCCTGTTCGACCTGCTGCTCAAGACGGCCAGGGCGTCGCTGATCGACTATGCCGGACGCAAGGCGGATTTGCGGATATCCTATCTGCTGTTCGAAAAGGTGCTGAATTCCTCGCTTTCGGCCCGGCCCGGATCGACCGGCGAATACGCAAACCGTGTCACGCAATACGAGTTCGTGCGCGAGTTCTTCACCTCGAACACCATCAGCGTCTTCATCGACACGATGTTCGTGTTCGTCTTCCTGGCTGTGATCTATGCCATCGGCGGCTGGCTGGTGATCATACCGGCGCTGGCTTTCATCATCTCCGTCATCGTCGGGCTGATGACGCAGCGGCGGATCGGCAAGCGGGTCGCGGCCTCGATGAACGAGGCATCGCAGCGCCAGGCCCTGCTGGTCGAATCCATTTCCACGCTGGAGACGATCAAGTCGCTGCGCGCCGAGGCCTATCTGCTGCGCAAATGGGGCGAGCACTCGAAGAACGCGGCCAACACCTCGGAGAAGATCAAGGAGCTCTCGGCGGCGGCAGGCAACATCACCGGCGCCATCCAGCAATTCGTGACAGTCGCCCTGGTTGTGGCCGGCGCCTATGCCTTCTCCGAGGGACAGGTCTCGACGGGCGCCATCATCGGCACCGTGATGCTCGCCGGCCGCGCCGTGGCGCCGCTCGGCCAGATCGCGATCACGCTTGCGCGTTTTCGGCAGGCCATGCTGTCGCTCAGGATCATCAACACGATCATGTCGCAGCCGGAGGACCGCCCCGACACGGTCGGTTTCGTCAACCGGCCGATCCGCAGCGGCGCGCTCGTCTTCAGGAATGTCGGTTTCGCCTATCCCGGCACGGAAAACGAGGTTCTGAGCGGGCTCAACATCACGGTCAGGCCCGGCGAGCGGGTGGGCATCATCGGCCGCATCGGTTCCGGCAAGACCACGATGGGCCGCCTGATCGGCCGGCTTTTCCTGCCCACGTCGGGGGAACTGCTCATCGACGGCATCGACATCCGCCAATACCATCCGTCGGAGGTTCGCGCCGCGGTCGGCATCGTCGCGCAGGCCGGCGACCTGTTTTCGGGAACCATCAAGGAGAACCTCCTGATGGCGGCGCCGGAAGCGACCGACGGGGAGATCATCGACGCGGCGAAGGCCGCGGGCGTCGACGACTTCGTCTCGCGGCACCCGCGCGGCTACGACATGAATGTCGGCGAGCGCGGCACCAATCTCTCGGGCGGGCAAAGACAGTCGGTGGCAATCGCCCGGCTGCTTTTGACGAAGCCGACGATCGTCTTCCTCGACGAGCCGTCGGGTTCGATGGACCTCGCCTCGGAACGGCAGTTGATCAAGCAGCTCAAGGTGGCGTTCGACCGCAACACGACGCTGATCGTATCGACCCATCGCTACAGCATGCTGGAGCTTGCCGACCGCCTCATCGTCATCGAGCAAGGCCGCGTCGTCGCCGACGGGCCAAAGGAACAAGTCATCCAGGCGCTGCAGAAAGGCAGTGCCTGACCGGAACGCAGACATGCTTGCAAGGGAAGACCGGCCACCTCTTTTCGCCTCCGCGTCCGTCTACATCGTCGGCGCCCTGTTCGTGTGCTTCACGGGCTGGGCATCATTTGCCGAGGTGGACGAGATCGCGCGCGGCGAAGGCAAGGTGATACCCGCCTCGAAGACGCAGGTCATCCAAGCCAGCGAACCCGGCGTCGTGCAGGAGATCGCCGTCCAGATCGGCCAGACCGTCAAGAAGAACGACCTCATCATCCGTCTCGACAATTCGGGCAACACGTCGAGCCTGGGCGAGGAGAAGGCCAAGGCGCGAGCGCTGCAGGCACGCATCGCGCGGCTGCAGTTCGAGCAGAGCGGCAATGTCGAAGGGGCCTTCCCCTGCCCCACGGAAATCCAGACGGTTGCGCCGGAAATTTGCGACAACGAGCAAAAGCTGCTCGTCGCGCGCCGCGACAATTTCGAGGTCAAGTTGTCGGTTCTCAAATCGCGCCTCGACCAGCGCGAGAAGGAGCTGGACGAGGCCACCGCCAATTCAGACCGCCTGGCCAAGAGCCTGGCCGTGACCGACCAGGAAGCGGCGCTGGTGGAACCCATGGTCAAGAAGGGCCTGATGGCCAGGACCGAGCAGATCCGCGTCGAGCGCGAGCAGACCGACCTGCACGGACAGCTGGCACTCGCCGGAGAGACCATCAAGAAGACCCAGGCGGCAATCACCGAAGCGCAGCTTCAGGTGAACGAGCTCGGCCTGCAATTGCAGCAAGAGGCGCTGAGCGACCTGACGCAGGCGCTTGCCGACCTTTCCGTCGTCGACGAAACCATCCGCGGCGCCACCGACAAGGTCGCGCGCACCGATATACGCTCGCCGGTCGACGGCATCGTCAACACGCTCGACGTCAACACGCTCGGCGCCTTCGTGCAGCCGGGCGCGGTCGTGGCCGGCATCGTGCCGACATCCGAGACGCTGCTGGTCGAGGCTCGGGTTTCGCCGCGCGACGTTGCCTTCATCCAGCCGAACCAGGAGGCGCTGATCAAGGTCACGGCCTATGATTTCTCGATCTTCGGCGGCATCGAGGGCAAGGTCTCCAACATCACCGCCGACAGTCTCGTCGACCAGAAGACCGGCGAGCCCTATTATCAGGTGCGCGTCGCCACCGAGAAGTCGACGCTGACGAGGAACGGCAAGACCTATTCGATCATCCCCGGCATGATCTGCTCGGTCGACATCAAGACCGGACGCAAGACGATCCTCAACTATCTCTTGAAGCCGATCAACAAGGCGCGTCAGGAGGCGATGAGTGAACGATAGCGCAATGCGCCCGGACACTCCGCGCGAACGGCTGCTGCCGGCGCTCGCGGCCGAGGATTTCGGCCCGGAATTCCGCGTCGTGGCGCGCGGCGGCGTACGTCGCGGCATCCGGCTGGAGCGCGCCTTCTGGGTGTCGCTGAAGCACATGGCGGAAAGCCGCAAATGCACGATCGGTATGCTGGTCGAGGAGATCGCCGAGCATCATCCCGAGGGCAACCTCACCTCGGCGATCCGGGTCGCCTGCATGCGCGGTCTTGCCGAGGAAAGCATGAAATTGCGCAAGCTCGCCTCGATCCGCACGATCAACGCGATCCTGGTCGCCTGCCCATCACCGGCTTTCGCGCTGTCGTCGTCGAAGAAGATCCTGGCCTTCAACACGCCGTTCCAGCAACTGGTCAGGCGACAGTTGCCGAGCGCGCCCGGAGAGGATGGGCGGCAGGATTTGAAGCTGGCGCTCGATCTCAACGTCACCGATATCTTCGCCAGGCTCGACGCCAATGGCGAAACGCCGGTCACCAGCGGCTTCGTCATCGGCGCCGGCGAGCGGCGCTATCGTGGCCAGCTCAGCGCCGTGCGCGCGCCTGTCGCCGAGCCGGAACTTCTGATGGCCTTTGTCTTCAACGGGTAGCGTACCTCAGGAAGAACGCGCAGCGATTTCCTGTGCTTCTGCGTGTCGCGAAAAGGCGACCCGCCCCAGTCTATTGCCTCATATCCGAAGCCAATGACGATTCCGGCGATCCTTCGCCGGGCGCCACCGTCGCGAAGCCGCCGGCGATGTCGGCGATCTGCGCGCCGGACTTCGATCCGTGGATCCAGGCGCGATCGGTGCTGAAGGAATAGAGCGGAACATAGTCGGGCAGGTCGCTGTCGCGCAGGACCGCATTGCCCAGGCTGTCGAGGATGAAGGCGCCGCTTCCCGTGCTGACCGACAGCACGGCATGGAAGAACTTGCGGCGGCGATCCTGGAGCACCACCAGCGACATGCTCTGCGCCGGAATGCCGGCCCTGAGCAGCGCCGCCATCTTGAGTATGGCGAAGTCCTCGCAATCGCCTGCGCGATGCTCGAGGATTTCCGAAGGCTTTGCCCAATAGTCGAGCTTGCCGTAGACGGCGCTGTCCTTGCGATAGGCGATCAGGCGGTTGATGCTTGAGTTGACGAAGGACAGCTTGTCGCGAAAGCCCTTGCCGGCGGCAATGTCGATGATCTCGGAGAAAGCCGGACTCTCATGGTCGCAAGGGCTGCCCGCCGTGCAGTCGACGATGGCCTTGTAGACGGGAGCCCAGCGCGCCGCTACCGGGAAGTTGCGCATCGACAAGGCGACGGAGCCGAAGACACCGGGGATGATCGCGGCGGTATGGATCGGGTCTATGCCGGGTTCGGCCTTGGCGGCGGAAAGCGCTTCAACCTCGGCCGCCGGCGCGTAGCCAGTCGAAATGTCCGCGGTGCGGTATGCGACAGCTGGCTGCCAGGGCTGCGGCCGGGCCAGCGAAACGCCACCGAGGCTCGCCGGCGCAACCACCTTCTGCAGGGCCGGTTCCGGGCTCGAATTCGCGCTGGCGGATGATGGATTTGCGAAGCCGGCAAGGCCGGCAGCCAGCAAGAGTACCTTGATCCCCGTCATTCCCGGGGCTGCTTTTTGTATTTTCATAACGCCCACCTTTGACTGTGGACACTACCAATCTTGTCTCAAATTATCGGAAAGGAAGGTGGGTAAGTTTCGGCGAATCACGCTATTCCATTTTTTGTCAAATTTTATTCAAATTTATACTTTCATTTACCAAACCAGCACCGCGCGCCGCGGCCTATCCCGCGCCGCTTAGGATCGTGCATAACTGGATATATCATCGCAATTTACCAAGTGTAAAAAATGCGATTCTCTACATATTTGGATATATGAAATAGATGGAAGGTCTGTTGCAAAGTCCGGGCCTCACATGTCTCTTGCCGGGAAATGCCGGAGGGGCTTGAGCTATGACGACCAATATCGAATTCGACGCCGTTTCAAATTCCTGGGACGAGCACAGCAGCGCCGCTGAAAACCATAACTCGACGGGTGTCCAGGTGGCGCAGGCGACCACCGGCCAGGCGGCGAGCGAGCCCGTGCCGGTCGATGTCGGCAGCGGCGCGCCGACGCAGGGCGCGGCCAATGCGCCGGCAGCGAACCAGCCGGCAGCCGATGCGAATGCGCCTGCCTCGAACGCTCCGGCTTCCAATGCCGTCCAAGGAAACGCACCGGCCGCAAACGCGCCGGCGACGAATGCCGCGGCCGCGAACGTGCCGCATGAATATCACGCCGAAGCCGGCAATGTCGTGAAGCTCCCGGCCAATGTCTCGATCGACAACATCAAGGTCGACGGACACAATCTGGTGCTGGTGCAGCCCGACGGATCCGAGATCGTCATCAAGGACGGCGCACTCAACGTGCCGACCTTCATCCTCGGCGATGTCGAGGTGCCGCGCGTCGCGCTCATCGCCGCGCTGGAGACAAGCCATGTCGATGTCGCCTTCGGCGCCGACGGCTCGATCTCGGCCGGCGGAAATGGCGCGCCAGGTAGCGCGGGCGGAAACTTTTCGGTACCTCCCGGCGGTATCGGCGACGGCTTCGGCCTGACGGCGTTGTTGCCGCCCACCGCATTGCAGTTCGGCCAGCCCGAGCATCGCGAGCTGTTCCCGGGGCTCGTCGACAGGGGCATTTCCGTCGTAGCGGTGTCGCTGCTCAGCCCGACCGAGGCGGCCAGCGAAACCGGCTTGAACGGTGGGCCGCAACAGTCGCCGGGCAGCGACGCGCCGAGCGACGCGGAAACGTCAAGCAATGGAACGATCACCATCGACGCGCCGGACGGCATCGGATCGATCGTCATCAACGGCGTTGCCGTCACCGCCGTCGGACAGCAGATCCAGGGCCAGTTTGGCTACATCACCATCGTCTCGCTGAACACGAGCACCGGGGTCGTCGAATACAATTATACCGTCACCGAATCGGTCACGCATCCTGTAAATACGGACGGATACGACCAGAACGACACGATTCCTGACAATTTCAGCATCACCGTCACCGATTCCGACGGCGATACGGCCAGCACCACGTTTGCCGTTGCCATCATCGACGACGTGCCGACGGCGGTCGCCGACACCGACAGCGTGGCGGCAGGCCAGCTCGGCCCGGCGACCGGCAATGTGCTACTCGGCGGCACCGATGCGGGCGACAGCAACACTACGGACGGCGTCAAGGACGTCCAGGGTGCGGACGGGGCCAAGGTCGTCGGCGTTGCCAAGGGCACGACAAACGCCGATCTGGACGACGCGAGCACGCTCGACGTGCAGGTCCAGGGCGCCTACGGCAAGCTGACGCTCCACGCCGACGGCACCTACACCTATGTGCGTGACGCCAACACGCCGGGAGGCGTCAACGACGTCTTCACCTATACGATCAAGGACGGCGACGGCGACACCTCGCACACTACGCTGACGATCTCGATCGGCAATTCGACCCCGGAGATCAGCGACCTGACGCCGGAAGCCAACGGCGGCGACGTCGTCGTCAACGAGGACGACCTCTTGGCCGGCCGCGGCCCCGGCGAGTCAGCCGGCTCCGACCCTTCAAAGGAAAGCACCACCCAGGGCGGCACCTTCACCATTCACTCGCCCGACGGCATTGCCTCGCTGAACATCGGCGGACACGACTTCATCACCAATGGCCAGTTTACCGGCGGTTCCTTCACGACGGCGCTAGGCAACACGCTGGAGGTGACGGCCTACAATGCCGCCACCGGTGAGGTCACCTACACCTACACGCTCGTCGATAATGAAGAGCATTCCGCCATTCAGGGCACCAACAGCCTGTTCGAGAATTTCGACGTCACTCTGACCGACCTTGACGGCCAGAGCGCCAACAGCACGCTCTCCGTCAATATTGTCGACGACGTGCCGACGGCGCATGCCGACTCCAACAGCGTCTCGGAAGGCTCGCAAGTCTCGGGCAACGTGCTGACCGACGGAACGGCGGACGTGCTTGGCGCCGACGGCGCGGCACCCGGCGGCGCGGTGACCGGCGTGGCCACCGGCTCGAACGTCTCGAACCCGGTGAGCGGCAATCTCGGCGGCGCCGGCATCGTGGGCCAGTACGGCACGCTGATCCTCAACGCCAACGGCTCCTACACCTATACAGCCAACCCCAACGCGGTCACCGCCAATGCGGTCGACCACTTCGTCTACACCATCACCGACGGCGACGGCGACACCTCGACCGTGACGCTCGACATCACTGTCAACAACGTCACCGTCACCGCCTCCGACACCGACGCGCTGGTCTATGAGAAGGGCTTGCCGGCGGGCAGCGACGCGGCCGGCAACAGCGAGATCTTCAACGGCGCCATCACGCCGGCCGGCGGCACTGGACCATATACCTACACGCTCAACTCATCGGCCACCGGCAGCTACGGCAACCTGGTGCTCAACGCCGACGGCACCTACACCTACACGCTGACCAAGACCTATGACGGCGCGACCGCCAACAACGGCATCACCACCGAACAGGACAAGGACAGCTTCACCTATACGGTGACCGACGCTCACGGCAACACCACCACCGGCACCATCCTGGTCGACATCGTCGACGACGTGCCGACGGCGCATGCCGACACCAACAGCGTCTCGGAAGGCTCGCAAGTCTCGGGCAACGTGCTGACCGACGGAACGGCGGACGTGCTTGGCGCCGACGGCGCGGCACCCGGCGGCGCGGTGACCGGCGTGGCCACGGGCTCGAACGTCTCCAACCCGGTGAGCGGCAATCTCGGCGGCGCCGGCATCTTGGGCCAGTACGGCACGCTGGTGCTCAACGCCAACGGCTCCTACACCTATACAGCCAACCCCAACGCGGTCACCGCCAATGCGGTCGATCACTTCGTCTACACCATCACCGACGGCGACGGCGACACCTCGACCGTGACGCTCGACATCACTGTCAACAACGTCACCGTCACCGCCTCCGACACCGACGCGCTGGTCTATGAGAAGGGCTTGCCGGCGGGCAGCGACGCGGCCGGCAACAGCGAGATCTTCAACGGCGCCATCACGCCGGCCGGCGGCACTGGACCATATACCTACACGCTCAACTCATCGGCCACCGGCAGCTACGGCAACCTGGTGCTCAACGCCGACGGCACCTACACCTACACGCTGACCAAGACCTATGACGGCGCGACCGCCAACAACGGCATCACCACCGAACAGGACAAGGACAGCTTCACCTATACGGTGACCGACGCTCACGGCAACACCACCACCGGCACCATCCTGGTCGACATCGTCGACGACGTGCCGACGGCGCATGCCGACACCAACAGCGTCTCGGAAGGCTCGCAAGTCTCGGGCAACGTGCTGACCGACGGAACGGCGGACGTGCTTGGCGCCGACGGCGCGGCACCCGGCGGCGCGGTGACCGGCGTGGCCACCGGCTCGAACGTCTCCAACCCGGTGAGCGGCAATCTCGGCGGCGCCGGCATCGTGGGCCAGTACGGCACGCTGGTGCTCAACGCCAACGGCTCCTACACCTATACAGCCAACCCCAACGCGGTCACCGCCAATGCGGTCGACCACTTCGTCTACACCATCACCGACGGCGACGGCGACACCTCGACCGTGACGCTCGACATCACTGTCAACAACGTCACCGTCACCGCCTCCGACACCGACGCGCTGGTCTATGAGAAGGGCTTGCCGGCGGGCAGCGACGCGGCCGGCAACAGCGAGATCTTCAACGGCGCCATCACGCCGGCCGGCGGCACTGGACCATATACCTACACGCTCAACTCATCGGCCACCGGCAGCTACGGCAACCTGGTGCTCAACGCCGACGGCACCTACACCTACACGCTGACCAAGACCTATGACGGCGCGACCGCCAACAACGGCATCACCACCGAACAGGACAAGGACAGCTTCACCTATACGGTGACCGACGCTCACGGCAACACCACCACCGGCACCATCCTGGTCGACATCGTCGACGACGTGCCGACGGCGCATGCCGACACCAACAGCGTCTCGGAAGGCTCGCAAGTCTCGGGCAACGTGCTGACCGACGGAACGGCGGACGTGCTTGGCGCCGACGGCGCGGCACCCGGCGGCGCGGTGACCGGCGTGGCCACCGGCTCGAACGTCTCCAACCCGGTGAGCGGCAATCTCGGCGGCGCCGGCATCGTGGGCCAGTACGGCACGCTGGTGCTCAACGCCAACGGCTCCTACACCTATACAGCCAACCCCAACGCGGTCACCGCCAATGCGGTCGACCACTTCGTCTACACCATCACCGACGGCGACGGCGACACCTCGACCGTGACGCTCGACATCACTGTCAACAACGTCACCGTCACCGCCTCCGACACCGACGCGCTGGTCTATGAGAAGGGCTTGCCGGCGGGCAGCGACGCGGCCGGCAACAGCGAGATCTTCAACGGCGCCATCACGCCGGCCGGCGGCACTGGACCATATACCTACACGCTCAACTCATCGGCCACCGGCAGCTACGGCAACCTGGTGCTCAACGCCGACGGCACCTACACCTACACGCTGACCAAGACCTATGACGGCGCGACCGCCAACAACGGCATCACCACCGAACAGGACAAGGACAGCTTCACCTATACGGTGACCGACGCTCACGGCAACACCACCACCGGCACCATCCTGGTCGACATCGTCGACGACGTGCCGACGGCGCATGCCGACACCAACAGCGTCTCGGAAGGCTCGCAAGTCTCGGGCAACGTGCTGACCGACGGAACGGCGGACGTGCTTGGCGCCGACGGCGCGGCACCCGGCGGCGCGGTGACCGGCGTGGCCACGGGCTCGAACGTCTCCAACCCGGTGAGCGGCAATCTCGGCGGCGCCGGCATCTGGGCCAGTACGGCACGCTGGTGCTCAACGCCAACGGCTCCTACACCTATACAGCCAACCCCAACGCGGTCACCGCCAATGCGGTCGATCACTTCGTCTACACCATCACCGACGGCGACGGCGACACCTCGACCGTGACGCTCGACATCACTGTCAACAACGTCACCGTCACCGCCTCCGACACCGACGCGCTGGTCTATGAGAAGGGCTTGCCGGCGGGCAGCGACGCGGCCGGCAACAGCGAGATCTTCAACGGCGCCATCACGCCGGCCGGCGGCACTGGACCATATACCTACACGCTCAACTCATCGGCCACCGGCAGCTACGGCAACCTGGTGCTCAACGCCGACGGCACCTACACCTACACGCTGACCAAGACCTATGACGGCGCGACCGCCAACAACGGCATCACCACCGAACAGGACAAGGACAGCTTCACCTATACGGTGACCGACGCTCACGGCAACACCACCACCGGCACCATCCTGGTCGACATCGTCGACGACGTGCCGACGCGCATGCCGACACAACAGCGTCTCGGAAGGTCGCAAGTCCGGCACGTCTGACCGACGAACGGCAGTTGCGCCGACGGCGCGGACCGGCGGCGCGGTGACCGCTGCCACGGCTCGAACGTCCAACGGTGAGCGGCAATCTCGGCGCGCCGCATCGTGGCCAGTACGGCACGCTGGTGCTCACGCCAACGGCTCCTACACTATACAGCCACCCAACGCGGTCACCGCAATGCGGTCGACCACTTCGTCTACACCATCACCGACGGCGACCGACACCTGACGTGACGCCGACATCACTGTCACAACGTCACCGTCACCGGCCCCCACCGACGCGCTGGTCATAGAAGGCTGCCGGCGGGCAGCGAGCGGCCGGCAACAGCGAATCTCCGGCGATCCATAACGCATCGTCAACCGATAGTAACAATACGACCCCCCATAGCGTCGACGATTTCAAGTTCACGACCGAGGGCTACACGGCGGCATGTCGACGGCCAGATCACCGTCCTGGTTTACACCGATGCCACGCATTATGACCAGGTGACGCTCAACGTGACGTCCGGCCAGGTAATTCAGATCAGCCAGCTTAACTGGTCGGCTGTCGCGGGTACCGCCAATTATGTAGTCGGCGACGACATTTACGCGGTCAAAGTCCTCAGCGATGCCTCAAATAGCGGCGGATTCCGTCTAAACGGCGTCGAGGTCGGCTCGCAGTCAGAAGCGCCGCCGTCAGATCTGGACTTCAACGGCATCAACGTATCGATCACGGATGGCGACGGCGATGTCTCGACGCAGACCTTCAATGTCCACATCGATGGCACAGCAGGCAGTCAGCTGACGGTCGAGTCCATCGCGGGCACTTCCGGAGACGACAATCTCCTTGGCACCGGCGGCAATGACACGCTGGTCGGCGGCGCAGGCAACGACTTCCTGGACGGTGCCGCTGGCAACGACATCCTGATCGGTGGGCTGGGCTTCAATCACCTCACCGGCGGCTCGGGCAACGATACGTTTGTGATCGATCCATCCAAGCTTTCGGTCCACGTGGCCGATGTAATCGCGGACTACACACCCGGCCAGGATGTTATTGACCTGTCTGATCTCCTCAAATCACTAGGTGCCGGCGCGCCGACTACCGATGCGCAGGCAGGTTCCTCGATCGATGTTACCTTCTCGGGCGGCGCGGCTCATGTGATGGTTGACAACAATGGCACGGCGGCTGGCGGAAGCATGGTCGAGGTGGCCTCGTTGACGGGAGTTGCAAGCGGCTCTGTAATCAGCATCCTCTATGATCACAATCAGCCGACCCATACGGAGACTGTGACCTGACGATGCGATCGTCTGGATGACGCAAACTTTGGTGGCTCGGGGGCGTGGCGCAAAGCCACGCTTCCATGCTAGACATTAGCGAAACGTGAATTCGCAATTCGAAGAGGGGCTTACATGAGACATTCCGCACGATTGCTGGCCTCGGCCGCGGCGCTGTTTTTGGCCGGGTCGACGGGCTTCGCCGCCGACATCATCGGCGAGCCGGCGGTGAATTATTGCCGCACCGTCGGCACATCGGACCTGGTGCTGACCGACAACATGGTCGAGCTCAAGGACCATGTGGTGAAGCTGATGGACGAATCGGTCGCCGTCGCCAACAGCCCGGAATGGATCAACTCGTCGCGTCCCGCCTTCGTCTGGGCGTCGGAAGCCAAGGTCGCCTGCGGCATGGCCTATGGCTACCTCAAGACGAACTACAAGGACGAAGACACGCTCAACAAATGCGAGTGCTTCCACGACCGCATGGTCGAGTACATGCACTGAGCTGACGGGCGTGCGCCGCGCCGACCGTTTGCAATGATGACGATGCAAGCCCGGGCGGACGCCTCGGCGACCGCGCGGCCGGCTGCCGCGCATGCCGGCAGGACGCCGCCAACTGATCTCCGACGCGAGCGTTGGCGGGCCATGGCGCTCGCCCTTGCAGTCTCGGCGGCAGCGTCTGGATGCCAGTCCAAGAGCGGCGCGTCGGACGTGCTCGATCCGTCGGCGATCGCGGCGCCGGCTGGCCGGGCGGGCGCCGCCGCGGCGCAGCAGGCAAGCAGCGCGGCCCCTGGCAACCCGGCCGCCGCGGCACAGGGCGCCGGAACCGCGACCAGCGCGACGTCGAGCGGCCCGACCTCGGCCGTGGCAGCGAAGGCCAACCTGACGCTCGGCACGGGGCCGACCAAGGTGACCATGCTGCTGCCGCTTTCGGCGCCCGAAAGCACCGGCGAGAACGGCCGGAAGATGTATGACGGCGCGCGGCTCGCAATGGCCGATCTCGGCGACAAGCTTTTGACGCTGACGATCCAGGATACGCGCGGCGACAGCGGCTACGCCAAGGACCTCGCGGTGAAGGCGATCACCTCGGGCACGGCCAAGGTCGTCCTCGGCCCCTCCGAGCTTGCGGCCGCGCAGCACCTTGCCAAGCTCTCCGGCTCCAAGCGGCCGCCGGTGCTGGCGCTGGCCGACAATTTCGCCGGCGGCCCCGGCGTCTATTCCGTGCGGCTCAGCGAAGCCGATAGTGCCGCGGCCGGCGCGGCGGCAATCGCCGGCAAGGGCGCCAGGAAATTCGTGCTGATGGTGCCGGCGGGCGCGAATTCAAGCGCCGTCGAATCCCGGGTGGCCAACGCGCTCAGCATCTATGGCGCCACGCTTGCGGTGACGCTGCCCTATTCGCCGACGGATGGCGGCGCCAAGGTGGTGTCCGACATGGGCTCGCTGGTTGAGGCGCCGGATGCCGTGGTCGTCGCCTGCGGCGACGGCAGCCCGGCCGCCGTGCTTGCGGCGCTGAAGGCCAAGGGCATTCCCGGCAAGACGGTGACGCTGATCGGCACCGACCGCTGGCTCGAGCGCCCGATGGATCCGCTCTATGAGGGCGCCTATATCGCCACGCTCGACCAGAGCGAGACCGGGCCGATCGCCGACCGCTTCAAGGCGACCTACAACTACCAGCCAGACGTCAACGTGGCCTATGCCTACGACATGGTGGCGCTGAGCGCGGGCATAGCGAGCTCCGCCGGCCCCGACGGCTTCAGCAAGCAGGTGCTGGAAAACGCGATCGGCTTCCGCGGCTCGACCGGCCTGTTCCGCTTCCGCAGCGACGGCTCAAGCCAAAGGTCTATGCCGTTTTTCAAGTTGGAGAAGGGCCAGCTGAAGCTGGTAGAGAAGCAGACGTCGGGGTTTTGAGAGCAATTCCAGGAAAAGTGCGCAGCGGTTTGCTGTCCGGATTGCTTAAAAACAAAGAGCTAGAGCGGGTTGGCGATTCCATCAAACGCTGAATCGCTCTAAAATCGGGCTCTGGGGGTCTCGTTGGGTTTTCTTCGAACGCTTCTCATTTTGGCTGTTGTGGGCGCGGTGGCGGCTGGCGCGGTGGCCCTCACCGAACGCTTCATATTCGACTCGCCCAAACCAGCCGTTTCGGGCGAGCCGCCGCCTTTGCCCGTCATCAAGAAAAAGCCGGTGCGGCAATGGAAATGGCGCCTGACATAGCTGCCGAACAATCAAGGTTCTCGGTCTCCGCAAAGCTCGCGGTTGCTTGCCTGTGCTATGCCGGGCTTGCGGCCTATCTGTACCCCGATACCTATTTCGCCGCGCTGGGCACCTTCAGGCTCCTGCTGCTTTATCTGTTGCTGCCCTTTCTGATCCTGATCGGGCTGATCGTCGCAGCAGTCGTCAGCCAACCACGGGCCCCGGCAAGCTGGCTGCTGCACAAACTCGCATCGCGAGGCGTCGGAGCGGCATCAACGCTTGGGGTCTTCATACTTTGTCTGGCTGCATTCACTGCCTATAAGCATGAATTCTCGCAGATGGTGCCGTTCTTCGCCGATCAATTCCTGGCAAGGATCGACGCTGACCTGCATTTCGGCGATCCGTGGAGATGGGCGCGCGCCCTGCCGGTTCCAGGCATCGCGGATCGAGCGCTCTACATTCTGTATTCGCAGCTTTGGTTCGTCGTGCTTGCCACCGTCGTCGTCGTGGCGGCCTGGCTGGACGATGCATCGAAGCGCCAGCGCTATTTCCTGTCGCTTATCACCACCGCAGTCGTTCTGGGTGTGATCGTGAGACTGGCCGCTTCATCGGCAGGACCGATCTTCTATGATCGGCTGTTCGATCCAGACAGATTCGAGGACCTTATCCGATCGCTCAAGGCAAGCGATTCCGGACCGGACACCCTGCTGATCACCGATCACCTGTATGCGTCGTATACGACCCACAGAGCCTCGATAGGGACAGGCATTTCGGCGATGCCCAGCTTCCACGTGGCTATTGCCGTGCTGAACGCCCTTTTCCTTTCAAGCCTCAATCGACGGGTCGGCGCTTTAGCGTGGACCTATGCCGGCGTGATCCTCTTCGGGTCGGTCTATTTCGGCTGGCACTATGCCAGGTTATTTCTCGATCATCGCGACCGTTCTGATATGGCGCTATAGCGGGCAGCGCATCGGGGATGGCGCTATGCCGTCGACATAAGCGGCTTGAAGGCAGGGTCAGCCGAAATCGGCACCGGATCTCACATATTTGTCGGCAGACAGGCTTAACGCCCTTTGAAGCCATCGGACGAAGATCCAGATGGCTAGCGTCAATAGCATAGACGCGTACCCATCGACGGCGTAGTGCCAGGCCAAATGCACTGAACCCAATTGAATGCAGAGCAAG
This sequence comes from Mesorhizobium sp. M2A.F.Ca.ET.046.03.2.1, assembly GCF_003952425.1. Lineage (NCBI taxonomy): Bacteria > Pseudomonadati > Pseudomonadota > Alphaproteobacteria > Hyphomicrobiales > Phyllobacteriaceae > Mesorhizobium > Mesorhizobium sp. M2A.F.Ca.ET.046.03.2.1. Next base: position 1,532,413 of record NZ_CP034449.1, read on the forward strand.
AAGATCAGGCCAACCCACCGCAGCACTCGACCAAAGCGCCACAAGTAAATTGCGTTGAGGGTAGCCACCGCCACATGCACAGATGGAAAGGCCGAAATGCCGCTACCCAAGCGAGGGCCATCAAGGCTGGCGTCGGCCAACAGGTAATTCTGGGTGTCCAACGCCAAGACAGGGTAGGTAATATTAGTCGTCCGAAGGTAGTCCATCAGGGGAGAAAACGTGCTGTCGCTGTAAAATGGCGAAACGAATGCCGGTCCAACCGATGCGAAGGCCGCCGCCAAGACATTGCCGAGCAGCACCCAACTCAGGATGAACGTGACCAAAAACTGGGAACGCAGCCGCTCGTTCCCGGTGGAAAAAACGACGCAAAACAGAACGATGAAAACCTCTGCGAACCAGAGATTGTAAAGAACGTTCAGTGAAAAGGTGACGGGGCCAAAGCCGAGGATAGGATGAAAAAACCTCCAGGCTTCGATCCCGCCATGAATTGCCCTGTCGACCGCGGTCAGGCCCGGGTCGGCATAGAATGGCTGGATCTTGCCGATGCCTCCCTTGATGCTGGTGAACACCGAGAAAAAGATCGGGAAGACGAGCGCAACCGGCAATCCGACTATAATTCGGTCCGCCAGCCTGTTGGAAATCATAAGATTCCTTATGGCGCGCAACGGCTCCGCTGGCCGCTCAATGAGCAACCGACCGGAAACCATGACAACAAGAATGAGAGTTACTACGGACCCAAAAAACAGGAAATTTTTGTTGTATAATTTTACATCGATGGCAATTTTCCAATGCACCGCAGCGATAAGCGCGACAAGGATATAGGTAATTACCGTCAAGAAGAAGAATTGATTGGCGCGCCACACCGCCGAACTGCTGCGAGCCGCCAGCCTCGCTATTGACATGGAAGGACCCCGCGGACCTAAACGCTAGTTAAGCTGCTGCAGTTCTCCCGAGCTGCTGGCCAGCATCACACCGCCATAGACCTGGAACAGGATCGCGCAGATCGCGGCGGCCGAGATCGGCACGCCGAACGGCACGACGCCTTTCCTGTCCATGTGCTGGACATAGAGACGGAACGCGCCCGCCGGCAGGAGAAAGGGGTTCTTGACCAATGCCGCGGTTGCCAGCGCGAAGACCAGCAGGAAAATCGTGAACACGACAAGGCCGTTTCCGCCAATCAGAAGCGGCACCGCCGCCATCAGCTTCACGTCGCCGGCGCCGAGCTTGCGCAGGACCCAGAATGGAAACAGCGCCACGAACAGCAGCACGCAGCCGATCGCGCTCAGGCCCATGTCCCACCATGATCCGCTCTGCACGGACACGAGCTGGAGTGAGCCGAGACCGAGGCATATCAGCAGCAGCACGTCACGGTTGGCAATCTTCTGCGTCGTGAAATCGGTCCAGGCGATCCTGCCGAGGAGCGGGATGGCCAGCGCCCTGAGCAACAGCGACGCGGCGAGCAAAAGGCTCATGACCGCTCGATGTTCCGCACGCTTGACGACAGAAGCTTCAGATTGTTGGCCACGGTCGGATCGTTGGGCGCGAGCTCGTAGGCCTTGAGGAAATTCGTTCGCGCCTCCTGCAGCTTGCCGCGCAGCAGATAGGAGTAGCCGAGATTGTTGTAGTATTCCGGCGTCGCGCCGAGCAGCTTGAAGGCTCGGCTATAGGCCAAATCGGAGAGATCGAAGCGGCGGATGCGATCACAGGAGGCGGCAAGGCCCAGCCAGGCAACGCCGTCATTCGGCGCCAGCCGGGTCGCCTTGTAGAACAGCGCACCAGCATTGCCGTAGTTTTCGGAGCGGAACTGGGTCTTGGCCTCGGTGATGGCCTGATCGGAGGCGTAGTAGTCGACATCGCTGATGGTCTTCAGGCCGTCGAAGGTATCGCCAAAAGCTGTGTAGTCGCCCTTGGCGGGTTCGTTGGTGCGCACGACCCCGCCCGTGGTGTCGGTCGACTGACAACCAGCAAGCATGACCAGCAGCACACCGGCTGCGGCGGCTAGGCGCATCGGCTTTGTCATCTTGTGCCCCAAGAAGCCCTCCGACTCAATTTAGAACCTAATCATATGACGGTTCAGAAGAAAATGCCCCTCATGCGAATGATGACCGGTAGCATGATCACCATCATCACCACAGGGAAAATGCAAAGCCCCAGCGGAATCATCATTTTGACCGGCAAGGAATTGGCACGCTCCTCGGCCTGAAGAACGCGCTGGTCGCGCATCTCGGCGCTGTAGACGCGCAAAGCATCGGTCAGGCTGGTGCCCAGTTCTTCCGATTGCCGGAACAGCACCGCCAAGGCCTTTGCCTCATCCAGGCCGATGCGATCGGCAAGCTCGCGTAGCGCCTCACGCAGCGGCTTGCCGGCGCGCAATTGCAGATTCATGATCGAGAGCTGGATGCCAAGCCACTTATGGGTACCGGCCAGTTCGTGGCTGACCCGCTCGACCGCCGCCTCGAGGCTCATGCCCGCGTCGGCGCAGGTGATCATCATATCCATGAAATCCGGAAAGGCGCGACGATAGATTTTCTTTTGCGTATTCTCGAACCGGTCGAGCATGATGCTCGGGATGACGATACAGCCGAGACCAATCAGGCCAGCGCCGGCGAAAGTGAAGAAGCCGGGCAATTTCGATGGTAAGACGTTCGATAGAAGCGCGTACATCACCAGAAAACCTGTGGCGACAGCAGCGAGACGACTGAGCGTGTAAATTAAAGGCGCACTCTTCTGATAGAAGCCGGCGCGGAACAGTTTTGCCTCAAGCGCATCCGGCTGCCTGTGTTCCTTTTCGACAGCTTTGAAATAGGCCTCGATCGGTTTCTGCGCCGCAAGCCTGGCGCGCTCGTCCCGGGCCAGTATGGATCGCGGGTCGACTGAGCGCTCACCCAAAAGGCTGTCCGAAACAAGCTTACGAGTCTGCATTGCAGGCATGAGGACCAGCGCCGCGAACAGGAACAAAGCCACCGCCGCCGCGAAGACGGCAAGGGAGACCAGAAAGGTCAGATCGTTAATGTTCGAAAGCAGGCTCATGGCCACCCCTAAAAATCGAAGTTGACCATCCGATACATAATGTAATCACCAAGCAACGCCCAAAAACCGAAGACGGTGAATATCGGGACGATAGCCGGACTGTGCCAGACCTTTCCATAGAAAGAGGGCGCAATGACCTGCAGTATCAGAAACATTGCAACCGGGAAAAACGAGATTATCCATGCGGAAACTCGCCCTTCGGCTGAGAGCGCTCTGATCTTCAGCCGCAATTTCTGCCGCTCACGAAGGACGGATGAAAGATTGGCGAGAATTTCGGTGAGATTGCCGCCGGTTTTCGACTGGATCGAAAGAGAAACCGTCAGCAAATGCAATCCTTCGAAACCCACTCGTTCCGACAGCTTTTTTACAGCCTGCTCCATGCTGAGCCCGAAAGTGATTTCGTCGGCAACTATGCCAAATTCCGTCCCGAGCGGGTCAGCCATTTCGCGGGCGACGAGACCTATGGCAACGGAGGCGGGGTGCCCTGCGCGCAGCGAACGAACGATCATGTCCAGGGCATCGGGGAGCTGCTTGGCGAACTTTTCGATTCGCTTGTTGCGCGCGCGCCGAAGGACAACAAGGGGCAGAGCAAGACCCACGATCAAAAACGCGATCAGAGCCGCGACAACCGAAAAGCCGAAAAGCAGTGTCAGCGTCAGCGCAATCGCCAACCCGGCGAGCAGGAATACCGCCGCGAAAATCAGCGGGTTCCCGGTGATGCCGGATTGCGTATAGAGCCGGTTCAACCAAACGAAACCGAAGACAAAGTCTCCGGACTCGGTCAGGCCGCGTTCACGCAGCAAGCTCTTCAACGTCTTTTCCGCCGGCGCTTCGTCAGCCAGGCGACGTAGCCTGTAATTGACCGCGGCGAAACGTGAGCGCCGACTGGTCAGTGAAAGATAGAAAGCTTCACCGGCCAGAATGACAGACGCCGCTGCAACGGCGTAGATAAAATAGAGTAGCGCCTGTCCTGTGAGCATTACAGCGCCACCTGCGGGTTAAAGGCGTCCTTGGCAAAGTGGAGACCAAGCGTCGCGGCCTCCGACGCGAAGCGTGGACGCACGCCGGTCGCACGGAAATCACCAATGATCGATCCGTCGGCGGTCACGTCACGCCTGACGAAATGATAGATTTCCTGCAATTGGACGACATTCCCCTCCATGCCGGTGATCTCTGAAATCGAGATCACGCGCCGCCCACCATCGGAAAGGCGTTGCGTCTGCACGATGATGTCGATGGCGGAAGCGATCTGAGCCCGGATGGATTCGTGGGTCATCGGCATGCCGGCCATGCCAACCATCTGCTCCAGGCGCGAGATGGCATCACGCGGGGTGTTGGCATGGATTGTGGTCATCGAGCCTTCATGGCCGGTGTTCATGGCCTGCAGCATGTCGAAGGCTTCCTCGCCGCGCACCTCGCCGACGATGATGCGGTCGGGGCGCATGCGCAGCGCATTCTTCACCAGCTCGCGCTGGCGGATCTCGCCCTTGCCCTCAACATTGGGCGGGCGCGTTTCCAGCCGGCCGACATGCGGCTGCTGCAGCTGCAATTCCGCCGCGTCCTCAATGGTGACCAGGCGTTCCTTGGCCGGGATATGGCTGGACAGCGCGTTGAGAAGCGTCGTCTTGCCGCTGCCGGTGCCGCCCGAAACCAGGATCGACTTGCGCGCCTGCACCGCGATCTTGAGCATGTCGATCATCGGCTGGCGGATCGAATTGAATGCCATCAGGCGTTCCAGCGAGTAAGGGTTCTTCGAAAATTTGCGGATCGAGACCAGCGGGCCGTCGACAGAGACCGGCCGCACGGCGATGTTGACGCGCGAGCCGTCCGCCAGGCGCGCATCCGCCATCGGCGCTGATTCGTCGACGCGGCGGCCGATGGCCGAGACGATCTTGTTGATGATGCGCAGCAGATGCGCCTCGTCACGGAAACGGATGGAGGTTTCCTCGATGATGCCGCGGCGTTCGATGAAGACGCGCTCATGCGTGTTGATCATGATGTCGGTGATCGAGTCGTCCTTCAGCAGCGGCTCGATGGGACCAAGGCCCAGCATCTCATCGGCCGTGTCGCTGGTCAGCTGATCGAGCTCCCGGGCATTCAAGGGCACGTTGCGGCCGCGGACGAACTCGCGCACGATCGGCCGGATCTCATTCAGGATCTCGTCCTTCGACGCATTTTCCAGCGCGGTCAGATTAAAGCGGTCGATAAGATGGCGATGCAGCTCGACCTTGAGGGTCAGGAAATCAGCGCCCTGCGGCTCCGCTTCGGCTGCGGGAGCCGTGGCCGCTCCATTCGGCGCGGCGGCGATGATCGGCGCCAACGACGTGTTGTGTTCGTTCGGCCCTTTGATGAAGCGACCCAGCATGCCGCTTACCCCCTTATATTTTCCCCAGCGCGAAACTAAGCGTTAACCACGGGGGGCACAAGCGGCTTGGAGGACACACTAAAGGTATTACTTGCGACATAGTTAAGAAATCAAAGTCTGATAAATCGTTCTATTTTTCGTTTGCTTCGCGAACATGGACCAAAGTCCTAAGACCTTTGACGACTCCCGCGGAGTCGCCCTGCTAACCCACTTAATATAAACGGATATGTCGTGCTTCTAATGTGGCAGCCACTGGCCACGGGCGTGGCATAATTGTGAATGAATGGTTAAGATGACTTGAAAAACGAGCCGAATCAAGCTGTTGTCGAAATTGGGAAAGTCTCAAATCGAGTATTGGAGGGTTAAGGAACTGTTAATCCGTTTGACTCGGCTTTTTCGTGCGACCTAGGATTGAACGTGACGGGGGATGCTTGGGTTTGGGGTTCATTCCTTTGCTCTGTCTCGTCGGGTTCAAACCTCCAAAGGGAGAAATTGGCATGAAAAAGCTCATGACGATGACCCGGCAGTTCCGCGACGATGAAAACGGCGCTGCTATGGTCGAATATTCGATCCTGATCGGCATCATCGCGGTCGCGGCGATCGGAATCATCATCGGCATCGGCGGTTGGGTCACGGGTCGCTTCACCCAACTGTGCACCGCCATGGATAACTCGGGCGTCGGCTCCTGCGCTAGCGGCGCCGGTTCTTGATCGCTTGATCAACATCAGGCCCGGGCTATGCAATCCGGGCCTGAACTTAAGTGATGGCGGGGCGAATCCCGCATTATTGGCTCGGGGCTTGGGTTATGCGCGCCAACACACTCATCATGATCGTTCTCGCCGGCATATTCGGTGTGCTGGCGGTTGTCCTCGTCAACATTTGGCTGGCCGGCCAGCGCAACGCACTGGCCCAATCGAACGGCGTGCAAGCAAGCAGCGTCGTGGTCGCGGCCATGCCGCTGAAATTCGGCGACGCGCTCAGCGCGGACAAGCTGCGCGAAATTCCTTGGCCGGCGGGGGCGGTTCCGGCGGGCTCGTTCAAGACCGTCAAAGAGGCGATGGCCGGCAGCGGCGCGCGCCAAGCGCTCCAAGCGATCAGCGCCAATGAACCTATTCTTGCGACCAAGATCACCGGCCCGGGCCAGCGTGCTACATTGTCGGCGGTGCTTAGCGAGGGCATGAAGGCGGTCTCCATCCGCGTCAACGACGTGCTCGGTGTCGCGGGCTTTGTTTTTCCGGGCGACAGGGTCGACGTATTGCTGACCCGCACCACACGCGGCGAAGATGGCGCCGACAAAAGCTTCGTCGATGTTCTGCTGCAAAGCGTGAAAGTGCTTGCCGTCGACCAGGTCGCCGATGAAAGCAAGGACAACCCGCAGGTCGTAAAGGCCGTCACGGTCGAAGTCAGCACCAAGGACGCCCAGAAGCTGACGCTCGCGGCGGGCGCGGGGCAGTTGTCACTGGCGTTGCGCCAGGCTGCCGGCAGCAGGGGCGAGGTTAATGAGAGGGTGACACTTGCGGACTTGACCGGCGACACGCCGGAGGATGTCGCCAAGCGCCAGGCCGAGCTTGACAGGCAGGCCGCCGAAGAAGCGGCGCGCAAGCAGGCCGACGAGAAGATCGATGGCCTGGCCAAGGCGGTGGAACGAGTCGGCAGCCAGATCGATCAGATGAGCAAGGCAAAGCCGGTCACGGTCGTGGCCGCCGCACCTCAGGCGCAGCCGCAAGTGAAAGAAGTGATCAAATACGTCCAGCCGGAGCCGCCGAAGCAAGCGACGGTCGGCGTGTTCCGGGGCATCAAGCTGGAAACATACGAGGTGCCGCGACAAGACTGACGAAGGTCGGCGCGGCGGGCTGCCAAGGGCAGCAAACGGGGAGACGGGGAATGCAGGGGTTTTGGCTCAGGATAGTGGCGGTCGCGCTATCCTTCGTGGTTGCACCGGCGATGCTTGGCCATTCGGCCAGGGCTGCCGACCGCTTCATCGACGTGTCGAGCCCGTCGCTGCACCGCGTCTTCGTACCGATCTCCCAATCGGCCACGATCCAGGTGAACGCCACTTTGGGCGACATCGTCGTCGGCGACGAGAAGATCGCCGACGCGCAGCCGATGACCGACAAGACGCTCTACATCATCGGCAAGAGTGTCGGCACCACCACGGTCAATCTGTTTTCCGAGGACAAGCGCTCGCTTGGCGCCATTCAGATCGAGGTCGGCCAGGATGTCAGCGACATGGCGGTCGCCATTCGCCAGGTAGCGCCGAAAGCACGCATCGAGATCGGCTCCATCAACGGCAAGGTCAGGCTTTCCGGCCACGTCAAGGACGCGGCGACGTTGGCATCCATCGTCGAGGTCACCCAGCAATATGGTCCCGACGCGATCATCAATTCGGTTACGATCGATGACAGCGAGCAGGTCAATCTTTCGGTGCGCATCCTTGAGGCGAAGCGAAATGCCGGCCGCGATCTCGGGGTGTCGATCAGAAGCACGAATAGCCGCGGCACGACTCGAACCGGTACCGGCGATGCGGCAGTCGATGAGGACAATAAGGTGCTCGGCCCGGGAGATATCCTCTCCGGCCTTCTATCGAACACCAGCCCATTTGCAGCGCTGATAACGAGGGTAATCGACAACAACCTAAAGGTTGATCTGATCATCGAGGCGTTGGAGGCAAAGGGTGTCGTGCGAACTCTTGCCGAACCGAATCTCACCACGGTTTCCGGCGAGACGGCCAGCTTCAATGCCGGCGGTGAAGTGCCCGTGCGCAGTGTCAACGCGCAAGGCGAAGTCGAGATTGTGTTCAAGCAGTTCGGCGTCAATCTGAACTTCACGCCGGTGGTATTGGACGACGGCAAGATTCACATGAAGCTGGCACCAGAAGTCAGCGACCTGACCGGCTTCACCGCCGCCGGCGATCCGATCTTCACCAACCGCAAGCTTTCGACCGTCGTCGACCTGCGTGACGGCCAGAGCTTCGCCGTGGGTGGCCTGCTTTCGAGCAAGAACACAATACAGCAAGACCAGGTGCCATGGCTTGGCCAGGTGCCGATCGTCGGCGTGTTGTTCCGCAATTCGAGCACGCAGAAGGAAGAGACAGAGCTCGTCGTCATTGTGACGCCACATCTCGTGCGGCCGGTGAAACCCGGCGAGCAACTGGCGACGCCTTTCGACAAGACCAAGCCCGCCAACGATCCGGAACTCATGCTGCTCGGCCAACTGGAAGTCAGCAAGGACATGATCCGCATGTACGAGCATGGCGACGGCGTCACCGGGCCCTATGGCCACATGCTGGATGTGAAATCGAAGGACAAGCTGCTCTATGTCAAAAAGTAAGCTCCTGCTCGTCCTTCTCGGCACCGGTCTGCTCGCGGGCTGCGCGGCCGACTATCTGCACAATTACGACACGATGACACTGGCTTCCGGCGACTCGCAGAAAGCCAATCAGCTGCTGCAGACGGTCGATCCGTATAACCCGGCTTCCAACAACACGAAGATCGAGGGCGATGGCGCACGTTCCGTCGGGGTCGTTCAGAAATACAAGCTTCCACCGAGCGGATCGGCAGCGTCGGCAACGAACATGACAGTCAATGTCGGACAGTCGAGCGAAACCAACGCAGCGAAGTAGCGGAAGGATGCGGCGCGTCGGGCGCGCGAGGACACCCGACACGAATGGAGAGTAGGGTCATGTTGGGGACCATTCGTGAATTCTGGAACGATCAGCGCGGCATAGCGATGATCTTGGTTTCCATTATGCTGCCGGTTCTGGTCGGCTTTGCATTGCTGGCGATCGACATGAGCCGCGCCAACGGGCTGCACAGCGATCTGCAGAAGGGCGTCGACGCGCTGGCGCTTGCCGGCGCGGCGGAGCTCGATGGCAGGTCGGACAGCATTACCCGCGCCAACAGAGCGATCGATAACCTCATCGCCAATCACACACTTTTTTCGACGGCTGGCGACCATCAAATAGCCCGTGCCGATATTGATGTGACCTTTCTGACCGGAATACCAGCCAGCGACAGCACGAGACTCGGCGCAAATGGTGTTGATGCAGACGGCGTCAACTGGGCAAGTACTGATCCCACGGCGGTCAGCCTTGTTGTTGTAACCCTTAATTCTGGAGGCGCCGGGGACTTCGAGACCATTTTCCCCGCCAGCTTCAATGGCGGCAGCAACACGATGGGTATCCAGCCCCAGGCGGTCGCCGGCTTCAAGCAATCGATCTGCGAAACCGTGCCGCTTTTCATGTGCAACCCGTTCGAAACGGCCACGCCGGGCACCAGCAAGACAATTCAGCAGGCCTTTGCTTCTGGCGATACGTATGGCCGCGAATTCCGCATTCTGAAGGTGGATTCGAACCCGGGACCGGGCAATTTTGGCTTGATCGACAACAACCTGTCGTCATTGCGGGATGCCATCGCCATGGGCACCGCCGGCACCTGCTATAGCCGGGATGCTCTGACTACGAAGACCGGTGTCACCCTCGGGCAGGTGAACACCGGGCTGAACACTCGTTTCGACCTCTACAGCGGTTCGCTCGCCAAGAACAACAAGGACTGGAACTACCGGCCCGCGAGTAATGTCCGCAAAGGCCAGAAGACCGGCTGCAGCAAGTATGATCCAGTGACCGATGGCACCGCGCTGCCTCTTCCTCCGGGAACGAATTACGACGATTCCAAGGGCATGTCGGACAAGATCACAGCCCAAAGCTTCTGGAGCACCTACTGGTCGGTCAACCACGGAACGACTTACCCGAATGTGCCCAGCGCCACCAATCCGACCGGTTCCAAGACCGCTCCGGCATCTCGATTTGACGTCTACAAATACGAGATCGCCAACAACCTTGTCGGCGACAAGTCGATGGCGCCCACGAAGGAAACCGGCAACCCATCCTGCTTCAAGGGAACCGCGCCCACTCCTGATCCCGACCGCCGTTTGCTCAACATGGCAATCGTCAACTGCATAGCCAACCAAGCCAAGATCAACGGCCATATCCAGCTAAAGCCGGACGGCTACGTCAGTGTGTTCGTCAACACACCGGTTCAGAAATCGGACAACACCAAGGACCCCGAAGATCCATCGGCGGGCGAGAAGCCTATCAGCATCGAGATCGTCGACGTTGATGGTGCCTTTGCGAATAACACCTTGGTCGACAAGGCCTTCCGCAACGAAGCGCAGCTCTATCGGTAGCACCATGCTGGCCAAACTCAACCACCTCATCAAGCGCTTCAGGAGCGAGGACGATGGCGCAGTCCTGGTGGAGATGGCGATCGTTACGCCATTCGTGGTGCTGCTGTCGGCCGGCGTGTACGAATTCTCGAACATGCTGAACACACGGATGCTCCTCGACGCCGGTGTTCGGGATGCTGCCCGCTACATGGCGCGCTGCAGCAGTGATTGGGACACTTGCTCGGGTTATGCGAAAAACCTTGCGGTGAACGGAGCCATAACCGGCGGCAGCGCAAGGGTCACAGGATGGACCACGGGCGAGGTCACAATCAGCAAGTCATTGTCCACTCCGGCGATCGAGGCCGGGACCGGAACCGAACTCTATCTCAGTCCGACGAGCAACGTCGATGTGGTGCAGGTCAGCACATCGTATCCATATCCGGATCTGGGATTCTGGTCCTATCTTGGATTTGGTGACGTGACCCTGTCGGTCTTCCATCAAGAGCGCGTCTTCGGATGGTAAGGCTGCCACGCAGATTTTGGGCAAGCGAGTCCGGCGCAGCGATGGTCGAGGCGGCCATCGCCATGCCGCTGCTGCTGACCCTTCTGCTCGGCTTCGTCGATTTCGGCTATGCCTTTTATCAATGGAACGCCGCCGACAAGGCAGTGCAGGCAGGAGCGAGGCTGGCGCAAATCTCCAGTCCGGTCGCCAGTGGGCTTTCCCTCGAGGCAAAAACGCCAAGCGACTCGCTGGACGTGGGCAAGGCGGTTCCGGCCAACACATATAATTACATCTGCACGGCCAATGCCGCGGGAACCGCCTCATGCACCTGCGGCACCGGCGCAACATGCCAGAATCTCACAGCGAGCCAAGCTGTTTTTGACTTCATTTACACGGGCAGCGGCACCCGGTCGGGAATGCACACCTTCCTGCCCACGCTGACGAAGTCCCAGGTTCGGATACAATATCAGGCGTCCGGCCTGGGCTATTGGACACGTCCCAACGGGCCGGTACCGACCATCACGGTCAGCATCGTAAATCATCAATTCCAGTTCTTCTTCCTGGGCGGATTGCTCGGGTTCGACAACATCACCATGCCCTCCATGCTGAGCACGGTCACGGGCGAGGATCTAAAGAGCACCTACCCATGAACGCTATCGACACCAGAGTTCTCCCGACCAAGCGCAAGCAGGTGGCGCTGTTTTCCGCCGATGCGAATTTCAAGCGCGACGTCACCACGCGGCTCGACGCGCTGGCGATCTATGACGTCAAGGTCTCGGACGCGGCGGAGTTCCTTAAGGGGCCGCCTGTCGACAGCCGTCCAGGCATCATCATCCTCGATCTCGGCAATGGCGCGCTGCTCGGCAATCCGGCGATCGTCGAGGCGCGCGCGGCCTGGGCGTCGGTGCCGCTGATCGCGATATCGGACGAACTCACCTCCGAGCAGACGCGCGTGCTGGTGCGCATGAACGCGTCCGACTGGCTGCACAAGCCGCTCGACGCCAAGGAGCTGCTCAACGCCGTCACCTTCCACGACACCGGCAACCAGGGCACCAAGAGCCGCATCATCACCTTCATTGCCGCGAGCGGCGGCGCCGGCGCCACCACGCTGGCGATCTCGGCGGCGGAGCACTTGGCCTCGAAGTCGGCCGAGCGGGCGGCCGCGACCTGCCTCGTCGACCTCGACTTCCAGAGCGCCAATTGCGGCGCCTATCTCAACCAGTTCAACCAGTTCGACCTCTCCGGCATCATCGGCCAGCCGGACCGGCTCGATGTCGAGCTCATGGACGTCATCAAACTGTCCCGGCCTTCGGGCCTCACGCTCTATTCCTTCGAGCGGCCACAGCTGCCGTTCGAGCCGCACGGTTCCGATTTCGTCTTCCGGCTGCTCGACCTCGTCGCCTACCGCTTCGACGACATCGTCATCGACCTGCCCAACATCGAGACGCCGTGGCACGATTCCGTGCTGCGCACGAGCGACGAGATCTTCATCGTCTTCGAGCTCAACGTCGCTTCGCTGAGGCAAGGCAAGCGGCTCTACAAGAAGATTCGCGAATTGCGCGGCAACAAGGTCAGCATCACGCTGGTCGCCAACAAGCACAAGCGCAAATGGTTCGGCAACCACTTCTCGCGCAGCGAGCTGGAGAAGATCTTCAAGGCGCCGCATATCAAGTCGCTGGCGCTGGACAATGCGCTCCTGGCCGACGCGCTGAACCGCGCCATCCTGCCCTCCGAGGTGGATGGACGCGCGCGCTTCAACAAGGACTTGAAACGCATGTTCAAGGAGCGGCTGGACAATGCTCAGCGCTAGGCGCTTCGCTGCGATACACTTGGCCAGCGCGTGCCTCGCCGGGCTGACGCTGTTGTCGGCCTGCGGTCTGGCGCAAGCCGGATCGGGCCTGCCGCCGCTGCCCGCCATGGGCCCAAGCCTGCGCAAGGCGGTCGCCTTTGAAACCAGCGAGCAGCCGGGCACCATCATCATCCGCAAGAACGAAAAGGCGCTCTATTTGGTGACCGGCCAGGGCCAGGCGCTGCGCTACCAGATCAGCGTCGGCCGCGACGGCTTCGGCTGGACCGGAACGGTCAAAATCGCCTCCAAGACCGAATGGCCGGAATGGCGCCCGCCCAAGGAAATGCGCGCGCGCCAGCCGGAACTGCCGGCGATGGTGCCGGCCGGTCCCTACAATCCGCTCGGCGCCAGGGCGCTTTATCTTTCGCGCGACGGGCGCGACACGCTCTATCGCATCCATGGCACCAACGATCCCAAGGGCGTCGGTTTCGACGGCACGTCCGGATGCTTCCGGCTCACGAACACCGATGTGATCGATCTCTTCAAACGCGTCGCGGTGGGCGCAAAGGTGGTGGTTGAATGACGATGATCAGCGAGCCGGACGTTCCGGCAATCGAACTCGGTCACCGGGAAGCGGTTCCGGAAAAGCCCAGCCGGGCCAGGATGATCGGCGTCATCGCCGTCGGCGCTTTGCTTGTCACCGCCATCAACGTGACGGCCGCGGTCTATCTCTATCGCGGCGTCAACGACCTCAAGGCGATCGAGGCGCGGCTGGATCAGCTCGGCCAGTTCGAGCAGCGCATCGGCGCCCGCATCGACACCGTCAACAACGGTTTCCAGAGCCGGTTCGAGACGCTGGACCGCCAGTTGCAGGCGAATTTCGGCCAGATCAACGGCAATGTCGCCAGGCTGGAGCAAGGCCAGCCCGTCGGGGCCAGCGAACCGGCGCCCGGCGCTCCGGAGCCGAGCATGCTCGGCAACACAACGGTGGCGGATGCGTCCGCGGTCGATGAAAGCTCCGGCGACGGGCAGCCCTCGTTCAAGCGCAAGGTCGCGCCCCCGGGTCCCAACCCGTCCTACCAGCGCATCCAGCAGCCCGACGGCAAGGTCTATTACAAGAAGATCAACTGAGCCCGCGGGCCGCCTGAGCCGGCCGCTTACAGATCGCGCTGCAGCGCAAGCATGCGGACCGAACGTGCCTCGGCGCGCAGTTTCGCCTCGCGCAGGAATGCCACGTGGCAATAGGCGCACGCCGCGAGACCGAGGCACAGCACCAGGCAGTTCTGCAAGCTTAGGTCGACCATAACCGAGAACTGGAGGCCATGGGGTGTAACGAACGCGGCAACGGTGCTCGCCGTTTCCGCGTGACTGCTCTGCGCCATCATGAGCCCGGCGAAGATCAGCGCGGCATGATTGGCGAGGAAGAAGCCGGCCGACCTCTTTGCCTGGCAAATCATCCAGCAAGCGCCTGCCGCAAAGACAATGATAGCGGCGTCGACGGCCATCGACCCGCCGAGATAGACATGCGCCTGCTGCCAGAACATGGTCGAGAACGGCCGCAGCTCGAGCCAGGCGTGCCACACAGCGGGGCTCGCCGGATAAATGCCGAGAAGCAGCGCCGCCATCCGCTCCGCCGCTAGCAGAAACAGCATCAGGGCCGGAAAGGCAAAAAGCAGTATCGGCTTGCGCATCATGTCATCCCCTCGACATCCGATGGCCGATTCTAGGCCGCATTGGTTGCGCGAGACTTAACGCAACGCCTTGCTTTTCAAGGAATGTCGCTCATGTCTAATGTGCGAAGGGCTCAATGGTCGGGGTGGCGCCGTGTCGACAGGAGCTAACGGGTTGAGCTCGAGCAGCATCAGCGGCCGTCGGCACGATCCCAGGGAGGCCCGCGCGTGAGTCAGGCGAAACCGCCCAGCCGCCCGCTGCTGGCGCCGATGCTCGGTGGTCTCGGGCTGCTCGCCGGCATACTGCTGATCGCCGAGGGCAGGCGCTGGCTGCCGCCCGACCCGCCGCCGGTCACGCCGGCCCAAGATGCCGGCGACCTCAAGCCTGCCTCTCAGGTCCCGGTTCAAGAGACGCGGCCGGGCGAGCCGGCACGCAAGATCGCCGAGGATCTCATTGCGCCGCCGCCGCTCGACCCGTCAGGGATCGAGCGCATCGAGCCGCGCCCTCCGCTCGGCGAACTCGGGCTCGCGCCGCGACCGAAGACGCCGATGCCGCGGGATTGGCGCGAGACGCTGCTTTTCGGTCCGGTCGCGACCTCCTCGGCGGTCTTCGAGGCCATGGGACGCATGGTCGCCATCAGCGGCACGATCGGCATGGACCCCCGCAGGACATGCACGTTCGACAACACCGCCTGGCCCTGCGGCCAGCGGGCGCGGGCCGCCTTCAACGCCTGGCTCCGCGGCCGGGCGCTGAAATGCCTGCTGCCACCGGATGCCGACCGCTTCGCGATCGCCGCGCCCTGCGCGCTCGGCAAGCAGGATGTCGGCGCCTGGCTGGTCTCCAATGGCTGGGCGCTGGCCGCTCCCACCGGCATCTACGGCAAGGCGGAAGCGGTGGCGAGAGAAGCCAGGATGGGCATTTTCGGACCACCGCAATAGCGCAATCGCGGGAAAGCCGGTTTCCGTCGCGGAATTGCGTGAAAGCAGAATGGTCAGAGCGGTTCGGCGATTCTAGAAACCGAGAACTGGTCCAACGGCCAGGCAGGTCATCACTCGAGCCGCGGGCTGCGGTCGCATGCGCAGGCCGGATCCAGCGCTTCCCATGGAGAAAAAAGCCGACTTTGCATCAAATTGTACGCTTCCCTGAAACCGAAATTGCAACGGACCTCCTGTAAGCCAATGCGTCGAACAGGAGATTGGCCCTTGACCACGAAAACACCGACCGCGCCGGCTCAAACGTGGAAGCACCTCATCTTGCTGGCCGTGCTTGGCACCGCCGGCTGCGTCGCCCTTTCGCTGGCGCTGAACTACCTGATGCTTTTCAGCGACAGCCTGACGCCGTTCGCCCGTGGGGCAGTCACGGCCATCATCGTGCCGATCGTCATCGGTCTGCCGCTGTTTGCCCTCACCGGCTGGCAACAGATCGAGATCCGCCGTTACCGGCAGGAACTCACCAAATCCGGCACTTACGACCAGCTGACCGGCTGCCTGAACGGCAAGGTGTTCACATCGATGGTCGACAGGAGAGCGGCGAGACCGGCCGGTCCGCGCTCCGGCGCGTTTCTCGTCATCCATCCGGAACATCTGGCGTCGATCAACCTGCGCTTCGGTCTGGAATGGGGCGACGAGGCCTTGCGCCTGATCGCATCGGCCATCCGATCCGCGGTGCGCAAGGACGATCTGATCGGCCGGCTCGGAACCTCGATGTTCGGCGTCTTCCTGCCGGGTGCGAGCGACCAGGACGCCAAGGAGATCGGCGAGCGTATTCGCGGCGCGGTCGGCGAAATCTATTTCGCGCCGAAAGGCGACAAGGACGTGCTTGCGATCAGCGTCGGGGGCGTCGTCTTCGAACATGAGCTCGATTTCGAGGACATGTACCGCTTCGCGGAGGAAGGCATGGCCGAGGCCCCCGACGAAGCCGGCCTGCGGCTGTCGCACGTCACCAACTGAACCGGCGCGATCGGTCTGCTTCTTGGTCGCACCGTAAGCGCAGCTGGGCTGCGGGTGCGCGGGAACTGGAGGCCTCGCCCGAATCGAACCGGGATTGAAGGATTTGCAGTCCTCTGCGTGAACCATTCATCCACGAGGCCTCGCAGGCGGGGCATTGCCATGGGTTGGCGCCAGAACCATCGTCAGGCGCTGCCCGATGCGGCAATTACAGGGAAGGCTGGTGCTGCGAGAGAGGATTGAACTCTCGACCTCTCCCTTACCAAGGGAGTGCTCTACCACTGAGCTACCGCAGCCTGCGATGGCGGCGCTTCTGCCATATCGAACCGGCAAGCGCAAGGCCAAGAAAAACCCAAAGCGTCGGATCTGATTCTTGGCCGCCATTAAGCGGTTTGGGACGCTAATGCGCGGCCGATCCACAGCGTGAAACCGCCGGACGGCCTGCTTTCATGACATTGCCGGGCCAAAATGCTACCCATTGCGGAATCGCAGCCGGCTGACCGGTCAGGGATTGGACGATGGGCGAGAAGACAAATCCACCGAAAAAGGGCGAAGCCGTGCACAAGGAACGGCTGGCCGAGGCGCTGCGCGCCAATCTGCAGAAGCGCAAGGCGCAGACGCGTTCGCGGCGCGCTGGCGACGCCGATCAGCGGTCGGAAGGCTTGCCGGCTGCTGGAAAAATGCACAAGGACTGACCAAATCAGCCATACTGCCCGGCCATAGTCGGTCCGGTTCTAGGAAAATCCTATTTCTTGAACCAAGCCGGCCAATGGTCTAAGCCGGGCGCATCAACCGATTGAACCGGCCTGTTCTGGCCGAGGGGACGTTTTCTTATGGATCGCATCAGAATTGTCGGCGGCAATGGGCTGGCCGGTACCATTCCGATCTCGGGCGCCAAGAACGCGGCGCTGCCGCTGATGATCGCCTCGCTGCTCACCGACGACACGCTGACACTCGAAAACGTGCCGCATCTGGCCGATGTCGAGCAGCTGATCCGCATCCTCGGCAACCAAGGCGTCGACTATTCCGTCAACGGCCGCCGCGAGAGCCAGCAGAAAGGCTATTCGCGCACGATCAATTTTTCCGCCCGCAACATCGTCGACACCACCGCGCCTTACGAGCTGGTGTCGAAGATGCGCGCCTCCTTCTGGGTTATCGGGCCGCTGCTTGCCCGCATGGGCGAGGCCAAGGTGTCGTTGCCCGGCGGCTGCGCCATCGGCACGCGCCCTGTCGACCTATTCCTCGAGGGCCTGCAGGTCCTTGGCGCGGAACTCGACGTCGACAATGGCTATGTCCTGGCCAAGACCCGGAATGGCCGCCTGGTCGGCAATCGTTACGTCTTCCCGAAGGTTTCGGTCGGCGCCACCCATGTGCTGATGATGGCGGCCTCGCTCGCCAAGGGCGAGACGGTGCTCGAAAACGCCGCGCGCGAGCCAGAGATCGTCAATCTCGCCGAATGCCTGATCGCCATGGGCGCCAAGATCCACGGCGCCGGCACCTCCACCATCACCATCCAGGGCGTCGAGGCGCTGTCCGGCGCCCGTGTCCGCGTCATCCCCGACCGCATCGAGACCGGCACCTATGCCATGGCGGTGGCGATGACCGGCGGCGATGTGGTGCTGGAAGGCGCGCGGCCCGACCTGTTGCAGACGGCGCTCGACGTTCTCGTCGAGACCGGCGCCGAGATCACGCCGACCAACGAGGGCATCCGCGTCAAGCGCAACGGCGCCGGCATTGCGCCGGTCGACGTGACCACCGCCCCCTTCCCCGCCTTCCCGACCGACCTGCAGGCGCAGTTCATGGGCCTGATGACCATGGCCAAGGGCAAATCGCGCATCACCGAGACGATCTTCGAAAACCGCTTCATGCATGTGCAGGAGCTTGCCCGCCTCGGCGCCCACATCACGCTTTCCGGCCAGACGGCGATCGTCGACGGCGTCGCCAAGCTCAAGGGCGCTCCCGTCATGGCGACCGACCTGCGCGCCTCGGTGTCGCTGGTGATCGCCGGCCTTGCCGCCGAGGGCGAGACGACGGTCAACCGCGTCTACCACCTCGACCGCGGCTTCGAGCGGCTGGAAGAGAAGCTCTCGGGCTGCGGCGCGGTGATCGAGCGCATTTCGGGCTGACGTACCGCGGCATTCTTTCCCAGCGGTTGCGCCGAGCGGAAAGACCGCATAACAGAACGTTGAATTGTCAACGTTCAGGTGCGTATTCCGCATGGCTCTCAAGCTCATCGCGCTCGACGATCAGGATCTGAGCATCGTCTCGGCGCATGTCCAAGACGCCGTGATGAAGGTCTCCGACTTGGAGTACCTGCCGGCGGCCAAGCGCTTCGTGCTGACCATGAACCGCTTCGTCTGGGAGGCGAGATCGGGCCTGTTCCGCCAGCACAATGAACGGCGGCAGAGCGTTCTGCATTTCGACCGCGTGCTCGGCGTCAAGACCAGCGGCATTCAACGCGACAAGCCCGCCGAAGTGCTGTCGCTGCTGGCGATCAGCTTCATTGCCATCAGCAAACCGGCCGGCATCGTCGAACTGGTGTTTTCGGGCGGCGGCACCATCATGCTCGACGTCGAATGCGTCGAGGCACGGCTTGCCGATGTCGGCGGCGCCTGGGAAGCCACCTCGCGACCTGTGCACAGAGGCTGACTATGGCCATCACGCTCCGCCAGTCCGATACCGATTTCGAACAGCGCTTTTCGGCCTTCCTCACCACCAAGCGGGAAGTGTCGGCCGATGTCGAGGCCGTGGTGCGGGACATCATCGCCCGCGTGCGCGCCGAAGGCGACAAGGCGCTGATCGACTACACGCTGAAGTTCGACAAAGCCGATCTCGGCGCGCTCGGCATCGCCGTGTCGAAGGACGACATCGCCAAGGCCTATGAAGCGGCCGATCCGGCCACCGTCGAGGGGCTCAAATTCGCGCGCGACCGTATCCGTTCGCATCACGAGCGGCAAAAGCCGAAGGACGACCGCTACACGGATGCCGCTGGCGTCGAGCTGGGCTCGCGCTGGACGGCGATCGAGGCCGTCGGCCTTTATGTGCCCGGCGGCACGGCGAGCTATCCAAGCTCGGTGCTGATGAACGCCGTGCCGGCCAAGGTCGCCGGCGTCGAGCGCATCGTCATCGTCGTGCCGGCGTCGGGCGGCGTCATCAATCCGCTGGTGCTGGTGGCGGCCGACCTTGCCGGCGTTTCGGAGATCTACCGCGTCGGCGGCGCGCAGGCCGTTGCGGCGCTTGCCTATGGCACCCAGACGATCAGGCCGGTCGCCAAGATCGTCGGTCCCGGCAATGCCTATGTCGCGGCGGCCAAGCGCCAGGTGTTCGGCACGGTCGGCATCGACATGATCGCCGGACCGTCGGAAGTGCTGGTGGTGGCCCGTGCCGACAACGATCCGGACTGGATCGCGGCCGACCTTCTGGCGCAGGCCGAGCATGATGTCTCGGCGCAGTCGATCCTGATCACCGACAATGCCGAATTCGGCAGGGCGGTCGAGCAGGCGGTCGAACGCCAGTTGCAAGTCCTGCCGCGCGGCGAGACGGCGGCCGCCAGCTGGCGCGATTTCGGCGCGGTGATCCTGGTGCCGACGCTCGATGCCTCGCTGCCGCTGGTCGACAGGATCGCGGCGGAACATGTCGAGCTCGCCTTCGACGATGCCGAGGGCTTCCTTTCCAGGATGCGCAACGCGGGCGCCGTGTTCATTGGCCGGCACACTCCGGAAGTGATCGGCGACTATGTCGGCGGCTCCAACCACGTGTTGCCGACAGCACGTTCGGCGCGTTTCTCCTCGGGCCTGTCCGTGCTCGATTTCGTCAAGCGCACCTCGATCCTGAAGCTCGGGCCGCAGCAGCTCAAGGCGCTGGCGCCCGCCGCGATCGCGCTTGCCAAGGCGGAGGGGCTCGATGCGCATGCCCGCTCCGTCGCGATCCGGCTGAACATGTAGCGATGCCCGGCCGCGACCAAACCCGCCACAGGCTGACCGACGTCGAGCTCGACGAAACGATCGGACGTTCGACGCCCGACGTCGAGCACGAGCGGGCGGTGGCGATCTTCGATCTCATCGAGGAGAACAGTTTTCGGCCGGTCAACGACGACGGCGCGGGTCCTTACAGGCTCAAGCTTTCGCTGGCCGAGTCGCGCCTGGTCTTTGCCGTCAGCCGCGAGAACGGCGCCGAGGTGGTCACCCACATCCTGTCGCTGACGCCGCTCAGGCGCATCGTCAAGGACTATTATTTGATCTGCGAAAGCTATTACGAGGCCATCCGCTCCTCGACGCCCAGCCATATCGAGGCGATCGACATGGGGCGGCGCGGCCTGCACAATGAGGGCTCGCAGACCCTGATGGATCGGCTCGCCGGCAAGATCGAGATCGACTTCGACACGGCGCGGCGGCTGTTCACGCTGGTCTGCGTGCTGCACTGGCGGGGCTAGATCAGGATGACGTTTCGTTGAACCGCCGTCCTGGTCCAGCTCTTTGTTGGAGCATGATCTTTTCCAAAAACCGGTTCCCACTTTTTGGGATCATGCTCTAGTGCCCGTCCTGCCCCACTCGATCCTGTTTTTGTGCGGCATGAACGCCGTGCGCTCGCCGATCGCGGAGCAGCTGGCGCGCCGCATGCTGCCTGCCACCACCTTCGTCGCTTCGGCCGGCGTGCGCGCCGGCGAGCGCGATCCGTTCGTCGATGCGGTGCTTGCCGAGGACGACCTGTCGCTTGGCGAGCGCCAACCCCGGACGCTGGAGGATCTGGAGGATGATTATTTCGACCTGATCGTGACGCTGGCGCCGGAGGCGCACCACGCCGCGCTCGAGCTCACCCGCTCACTCGCCGTCGAGGTCGAATACTGGCCGATGCCGGACCCGACCGACACCGGCGGGACGCGCGAGCACATCATGGCGGCCTATCGCGACGTGCGCGAGCGGCTGAAAACGCGCATAAGCCGACGTTTCCTGCTTCCAGAGGCAGCAAACGCCACGGATTAAGCGTGTTCACAAGCGCACGATTATCATATAGGTTCCGCCGCAATTTCCAGCCGGGTGCTGGAACTACCATCCAAGCAAAGGTATCGAATGCCGAAGGAAGAAGTCCTCGAGTTTCCAGGTGTGGTCACCGAACTGCTGCCCAATGCGATGTTCCGCGTGAAGCTCGAAAACGAACATGAAATCATCGCCCACACGGCCGGCCGCATGCGCAAGAACCGCATCCGCGTGCTGACCGGTGACAAGGTCCTGGTCGAGATGACGCCTTACGACCTGACCAAGGGCCGCATCACCTACCGTTTCAAGTAGCAAATCGGCGTTAAGCACGATGAGCATCCTGCAGAAGCTCGTGCTTGCCTCGGGTTCGCCGCGCCGCATCGAACTCTTGCAGCAGGCCGGCATCGAGCCGGACCGGGTGCTGCCCGCCGATGTCGACGAGACGCCGCAGCGCGCCGAGCATCCGCGTTCGCTGGCCAAGCGCCTGTCCAAGGACAAGGCCGAGAAGGCGCTGGCCTCGCTGAAAAGCGAGGAAGATTACGCGCCCGCCTTCATCCTCGCCGCCGACACGGTGGTGGCGGTGGGGCGGCGCATCCTGCCCAAGGCCGAGACGATCGACGACGCCATCAATTGCCTCGGCCTGCTCTCCGGCCGCTCGCACCGCGTCCATTCCGGCGTCTGCCTGATCACGCCCGGCGGCAAGCTGCGCCAGCGGCTGGTGGAGACCAGGGTGCGCTTCAAGCGGCTGCCGCGCGAGGAGATCGACGCCTATGTCGCCTCCGGCGAATGGCGTGGCAAGGCCGGCGGCTATGCCGTGCAAGGCCTGGCCGGCTCCTTCGTGGTCAAGCTGGTCGGCTCCTACACCAATGTGGTCGGCCTGCCGCTTTATGAGAGCGTGGCGCTGCTTTCCGGCGAAGGCTTCAAGGCGCACAAGAACTGGCACGTCGCGCGGCCATGAGCCTGGACGACAAGGTGACACCGCTTCGGCCGAAGCGGCCCTGCCCCGAATGCGGAAAACCGTCCTCGCGCGAGCACTATCCGTTCTGCTCCGCGCGCTGCAAGGACATCGACCTCAATCGCTGGCTGAAGGGCGCCTATGTCATCCCCGGCCGTGAAGAGGAAGACGAGGACAGCCCGAAGCCTGGCCCCAAGGACGAGGGCTAAGCGCCAGCGGCACGCCCCCTTCTAAACCGCGTCGCGATCTTTCAGATCGCTCCATGCGCTTTAGGTTTTGATTTTACGCATGTCTTTATCCCGAAACCGGTTTCCACTGCGGGAGACATGCTTAGGGTGGTTGCGGGCAATCAGATCCCGGCTTTGCCGGCAAGTGCGATTGCTCCTTTGCCGACATCGTTCGAACCCCATTGCGCGGCTGCGACAATTGCCCCGGAAAATCGCCCGTTAGGCGCTGGACAGCCAAGATTCCCGTGCTATAACCCACGCGCTTTCAAGGGGCGCCGCCTGGTGCCCTCGCGAAACCCGGCGGGCGCATCCCGTTAGCCGGCGCAGGCCCAGATAGCTCAGTTGGTAGAGCAGCGGACTGAAAATCCGCGTGTCGGTGGTTCGAATCCGCCTCTGGGCACCATCCCCTCTTCTCCCGACATTCCCTTTCGCCGAAGCTTCTACGCTGCGGATTCTGCAAGTGCCTGAAATCGTTGATACTTTTCTGTCAAATAGCGCATTTGAGCTGGGCCGGGAGCGCTTCGGGCGCATTTGGTCCAACGAGGCGGGGGGGGATGGTATTTCCGTTGGTATTCGACATCCTGATGGTATCGAAACAGCCAAGAGAGACCTGACAAATGGCCCTCTCCGACGTGAAATGCCGCAACGCCCGCCCCGCTTCCAAGCTTGTCAAATTATCAGACGGGGGCGCGCTGCAACTATGGGTGCAGCCCACAGGCTCTCGCCTCTGGAGGCTCGCCTACCGCTTTGACGGCAAGCAGAAACTGCTAGCACTGGGCGGCTATCCCCTTGTCTCCCTAGCCGAGGCGCGCCAGGCGCGCGATGACGCTAAACGGCTCCTGCTGGCTGGCATAGATCCTGGAAAGGAACGCAGCTTGCGGAAGGCCGATTCGGCAAAGGACTCCTTTCGCTCAATTGCGGACGAATATGTTGAGAAGCTGAAGAAGGAGGGACGTGCCGACCGGACGATCAGCAAGGTCAAAATGGCTCCTCGGCTTTGCCTATCCGACAATCGGCGACAAGTGCATTCGGGAAATCGATCCGGCCACCATCCTTACTGCCTTCGTCGCGTGGAGGTTCGCGGTCGATATGAATCGGCAGGCGATTACGCTCCACCATCGGTACCGTGTTTCGATATGCAATCGCGACTGCGCGCGCCGAGGCAGATCCGACGATCGCTTTAAGGGGCGCGCTCATCAGTCCAACGGTGAGTCCACGTGCCGCGATCACCGATCCTAAGGCCCTGGCCGGCTTGCTAAGGGCAGTGGATGCATTCGACGGACAACCAACAACCCGAGCCGCCCTGAAGCTGATGGCAATGCTGTTTCCCCGACCCGGCGAGCTGCGCGCGGCAGAATGGGAAGAGTTCGATTTCGAAAGCGCGGTGTGGAATCATTCCTGAAGCACGCATGAAAATGCGACGACCGCACCGCGTACCCCTTTCAAGGCAGGCCGTCAGTGTCCTGACCTCGCTTAGAGAACTCTCCGGCGGTGGATCCCTGCTCTTTCCCAGTGCTCGATCGGATTCGCGTCCGATCTCCGACAACACGCTTAACGCCGCGACGCCATAGAGCGGCAACTGGCCCACATTGAGAACAACGACGTTCGTCGAGCCTATAAGAGGCTACCGCGCATGGTTTTCGAGCAACAGCATCAACTCTGCTGAACGAATGCGGAAAATGGCATCCGGACGGCCCGGGCTGAGCGCTGGGAAGAGCGCGTCAAGATGATGCAATGGTGGGCCGACTATCTGGATGAACTCGAGAGCAACAGCGTGCGGGTGATCTCAATCGGAGGACGCGCCAAGCCAGCTGTCTATGCGCCACCGGGAGGGTCGATTTTGAACCCAACATCGAAAGGTCACCAAACGGCGAGACGAATATCCCACTCCCGAAAAACCTACCGATCGAACACTCGGCAATTCTGAAAGCGAAATGGTTGGCCCGGAGGACGACGTCAAATATTTTATTTTGTTAAGCTTTTCGTGGGCAGAAATCGAGATCTTTCCCGTATAGTTCCGTATGGTTCCGGCGCTCATTCGCTCTAACCCAATTCTCAGACGAACCTACTGGTATCTGGCAGGGCGCCCAAGCCATCCCTGACCGGGCCGCGTGCTGGTGCGGTAGCTGCCGCTGCTTGGTGCATCGGCGGATGTCCGAATTGGGGCCGGAAGCGGAACGACTGTTCTTGGATGGCAGGGTAAGGAAGCCCACCTTGACATCAGCCGAGGCAAACCACCGGACCTGCCGACGCGTCGTCTGTTCTTGCCGGAACGCCTGCGCGGCATGCCGGGATACTCCGGATCTGCGCGCGGCCGCGAACTCTCGCTAGTCCACCAAAGATATCGGCGACATGGGAAAGCAGGTCCTGAAAAGGGTGACGCGGTCGGCCAAAATGCAGGTGACACAGCCGTGGGGACGTCAGCATTCCGAGGCAAGCATCATGCGCTCACAAGCCTCATAATGGTGTCGATATTAAATTCCAGACGCTCATTTAGAGCGTCTTTCTCCATGAGGTCGCGCTCGAAAATAATCGAGCCTGTGAACCTGTTGGTCAGATAGTAGTATCCGATCGCGGCGATCGTGATGTTGAGCTGCACTGGGTCGATACCGCCGCGGAAGTCGCCGCTGCTGACGCCCCGCTCAAGTATGCCCGACACCATGGCGACGAATTTGCGGCTGGCGGTCTTGATCAGCTCGGACTTCTTCACATGCTTGCCGCGGTGAAGGTTCTCGCTGTTGACCAGGGTGATGAACTCCGGATTCTTCAGATAATACTGCCATGTAAACCGCACGAGGCGTTCAAGGGCATCCCTCGGTTCCAAGTCGTCGAGATGAAGTTTCTGCTCGGCCGTGCGGATGTCCAGATAGGCATTTTCCACCACAGTCTGGAAGAGACCGTCCTTGCTGCCGAAATAGTGGTAAATCATACGCTTGTTGGCGTTTGCCTTGGCCGCGATAACATCGACACGCGCGCCGCCGAGGCCGTTCTTGGCGAAATCGCTCTTCGCCGCTTCCAGAATACGAAGCTTGGTCGCTTCGGCATCCCGAAGCCGCTTCTTCTTGGCGACATTGCCTGATTTTCCGGACGTTGCGTCCACTTTGGCCGCTCCCTTGGTTCCAGTTCCAGCGTGTTGTCGACGATCGGTCATGCGCTGAAAGTCATTTCAATTGTCCAAGAAGTCAACAGGCCGCGCACCGTGCCGCCGCTTGACTCTCACACATTCAGGAAGTAACTAGATGGTGCATTCAGCGACCAAGAGAGCGGTTTGGACGGCCTGGCTTCTCGGGGTTGCTCAATAGACGGCCCGCCCTTGCGGGCTGTCGCCAAATGGGAGGTAACATGTCGACTTTCATCAAGGATTTCATCGAGCGCGAGACCGTCAACCGACGCAATTTCCTGCTCGCCACGGCTGCCGGCATGGGGGCGATGGCCGTGCCATTCGCCTTCGGCGGCAGCGCTGCCCGAGCGGCGATCAGCGACCCGGCGATCGCCTGGTCGTACCGCGACCGCGCCTCGGCTTACTGGAACTCGATCGTGTCGGGCGGCGAGGCACTCGTGGAATCCCTCGGCAAGACCAAGGATTCCCTCGTCTCGCTGATCAACGAAGGCTCCTCCGAAAAGTCGCTGGCCGACATCAAGGCGTTCCTGGCCAAGACCGGCGGCAAGTGCGCTATCGCCTGCGACGCCAATGACAGCCCGAACGCCCGTCCGGTGGTCGAGGCTGTGCGCGACGCCGGCGCCTACATTTCCACGATTTGGAACAAGACCGACGACCTGCACCCGTGGGACATCGGCGACAATTACGTCTCGCACATGACCTGGTCGGACGAGAAGCCGGCCGAGCAGACGGCGCGGATCCTGTTCGACGCCATGGGCGGCAAGGGTGGCGTCGTGCATCTGGGTGGCATTGCCGCCAACAACCCGGCAATCGAGCGTCTGAACGGCTTGAAGAACGCCTTGAAGGACTTTCCCGATATCGAGCTTTTGGATGCTCAGCCCGCAGACTGGGACACGACCAAGGGCACGGAGCTGATGGCGTCTTTCCTGACGCGCTTCGGCGACAAGATCACCGGCGTGCACTGCGCCAACGACAACATCGCCTATGGCGTGATCGAGGCGCTGCGCGCCGAGGGGATCGAGAATATGCCGATCGTCGCCTATGACGGAAATCCGGAGGCCGTGAAGCTGGTGATGGAGGGCAAGCTCCTGGCGACCGTCTTCACCAATCCGCACTGGGGCGGCGGCATCACGGCGGCGCTCGCTTATTACGCCGCGACCGGCGCCTTCAAGCCTTCGGAAGAGCCGAAGGAGCACCGCGAATTCTACGGCCCGACGGTCCTGGTCACCAAGAAGGACGCGGCGGACTTCAAGGCCAAATATCTGGACGCCGTTCCTTCGTACAATTGGAAGGATTTCTGGGGACCGAGCAACGGCCAGATCAAGTACAAGTAATACGAAGCTCGATCGAGCGGCCCTGAAACGGGCCGCTCCCCCCTATACGGCACGCTTGGACGGGAGGCCGGAGTTGCCACGCATCCTCACGCGGGAGAACGCGATCCGCTGGGCGCCCTTCATGGTGCTTCTCGCGCTCATAGTGCTATTCACGGCGATAAACCCCTCATTCCTGTCGCAACGCAACTTCGCGCGCATCGCGATCGCGGCGGCGCCCGCGCTCATGGTGGCGGTCGGGGTGACCTTCATCATCGTGATGGGTTCTATCGACCTTTCCATGGAGGGCGTCGTTTCCCTGACGGCCGTTCTTTTTTGCTTCCTGATGCTGGCGCTCGGCGGAACGCTCGCGTCGGGCGGCTGGATCGCAATCCCGGTCATTCTCGCCGTCGGGGCCGCGATCGGCCTGGTGAACGGTTTCATCCACGTCAAGCTGAAGATACCATCCTTCATGGCGAGCCTCGCGCTCGGATTCATCGGCACGGGCGCCGCGATCCTGCTGACCGGCGGCGACATCGTCAAATTCAACGATCCGACGTTCCGCGCTCTGCTGACCTGGCGCATCCTCGGCTTTCCGCTGATGGTCTATGTCGCGGGGCTCTGCCTCGTCCTCGCCTGGTTCATCCAATCTCAGACCCGCCTTGGGCGTTACTTTTATGCGGTCGGCGGCGGCGAGGAACTCGCCCATGCCTCGGGCGTGCGGGTGCAGCATGTGAGGATGGCCGGCTTCTCGCTTGCCGGCTTCTTTTACGCGATCGCGGCGATCCTGCAGGTGGCGAAGCTCGGCCAGGCCGAATCCGTCACCGGATCGAACTTCATGTTCATGTCCATCACTTCGGTGGTGGTCGGCGGCGTGGCGCTCTGGGGTGGCATCGGCGGCGTTTGGAACACGCTCGTCGGCGTCCTGATCGTCGCCGTCATCAACAACGGCATGGTGGTCATCGGCCTGCCCGATTTCCTGCAGGCCGCCGTTCTCGGGCTGCTGGTCATCATAGCGGTCATCCTGTCGACGGACCGGCGCGCGGTCGCGTTCGTCAAGTGAGGCCGCAATGTATGAATTGAAAGCCGTCGAAAAGAAGTTTCCGGGCGTCCATGCGCTGAAATCGGTCGACTTTTCCATCAGCCGGGGGGAGATCGTCGGGCTGGTGGGCGAGAATGGCGCTGGCAAATCCACGCTCATGAAGGTGATCTACGGCGCCTACCAGCCCGACGGCGGCGAGATGCTCATCGATGGCAAGCCTGTCCGGTTCGGCGGCCCGCGCGACGCCATGGAGCGAGGCATCGGCATGGTGTTTCAGGAGCAATCGCTGATCACCAACCTGTCCGTGATGGAAAACATCTTCCTGGGCTATGAAGACCAGTTCTCGCGCTTCGGCGTGGTCAACTGGAAGGCGATGGCCAAAGCCGCCGGGAAGCAGCTTGCAAAGGTCAAGCTCGATATCGATCCGCGCACCATCACCTCGAGCCTTTCCTTCGCGCAGCGCCAGCTTGTGGAACTGGCCAAGGTGCTGACGCTGGAGGAGCGGGTGCAGGGTCATCTGGTCGTCCTGCTCGACGAGCCCACCTCGGTGCTGGCCGAGGAAGAGGTGAAGCTATTGTTCAAGCTCGTGCGGGAGTTGACGACGCGCGCTTCATTCATCTTCGTGTCCCACCGCATGGACGAGGTGATGGAGCTCTCGGACCGAATCTACGTGATGAAGGACGGCCAGGTGGTCGATGTCGTCTCGCGCGGCGCAGCGACACCGGAGGCGATCCAGCACAAGATGGTCGGCCGCCATGTCGATAAGGAATATTACCGTGAGCAGCGGCAAAAGCCCTACGACGCGACGAGGCCGCTGGTGGAGCTGTCGGGCGTGGACCTGCCGGGACGGGTTCACGATATCTCGCTGACGCTGCATGCCGGCGAGGTCCTGTGCCTGGTCGGCACCGAGGGCTCCGGCCGCGAAGCGATCCTTCGAACAATCTACGGCATGCGCACGCCTACCAAGGGCACGCTGAAGATCAAGGGCGAGACCGTCTCCAGGCTGACCGCCCGCGCAGCGGTGGAGCGCGGCGTCGGCTATGTGCCGCGCGAGCGCAAGATCGAGGGCATCGTGGCCGGCATGAATGTCTACGAGAACATGACGCTCTCGCAAATGCCGCACTACGCGCGGATGGGCTGGCTCGACGTGGCCGACGAGCGTGCCCTTGCCCGGAAATGGATCGGCAAGCTCGCCATCAAGGCAAGCTCCGAATATGCCGACTGCGGCAACCTTTCCGGCGGCAACCAGCAGAAGGTCGTGCTTGCCAAATGGCGGTCGGGCGGCTCCGACATCATGCTGCTCGATCATCCGACCCGAGGCCTGGACATCGGCGCCAAGGAGGATGTGTACGACATGATCAGGGAGATGTGCGACGACGGGGTCGGCGTTGTCCTGGTCGCCGACACGCTCGAAGAGGCGATCGGCCTCTCCCACACCATCGTCGTCATCAAGGACGGTGAGATCCAGAAGCGCTTCGACTGCGTGCCCGGTTCCAAGCCGACGCTCTACGACCTTCTGCACTACATGATCTGAGGGGCCTCCATGGACATCCAACGCCTCAAGCCGCACTTCCCCTGGATCACCCTCCTGGTCCTGGTCACGATCGTCGGCATCGCCGATCCGAGCTTTCTCAAGCCCGCCAATCTGCTGAGCCTCGCAGGCGATATCGTGCCGCTGTTCATCATGGCGCTGGGACTGACCTTCGCGATCTACATCGGCGGCATCGACCTGTCGGCACAGTCGATGGCGAACATGATCACCGTCGTCGCCTCGGTCTATCTGGCGCCGTTGGGGATCTGGGTGGCGGCGCTCTGCATCCTTGCCGGGTTCACGCTGGGAACGCTCTCCGGCTACCTGACCACCCGCATGTACGTCCCATCCTTCATCTCCACGCTGGCCGTCGGCGGGATCTGCTTCTCGGTGGCGCAATGGCTTTCCGGCAACCGCGCCCTGAACATGGACGCCACCCAGCGCAACGAGACGTTCGGCT